>JAABTK010000079.1 GCA_011389885.1 Gammaproteobacteria bacterium
CTTCGCTCGGGAAAAACTAAAGTTTTTCACTCCAAGCGGATTAAGGCCAAAGAAAACTTTGCGTCCTTTGCGTTATATTTGCGTAGCCAGGGCTTGGGGGCTTGCCAAATCCTCGCTTCGCTCGGGAAAAACTAAAGTTTTTCACTCCAAGCGGATTAAGGCCAAAGAAAACTTCGCGTCCTTTGCGTTATATTTGCGTAGCCAGGGCTTGGGGGCTTGCCAAATCCTCGCTTCGCTCGGGAAAAACTAAAGTTTTTCACTCCAAGCGGATTAAGGTTAAAAAAACTTTGCGCTCTTTGTGCTCTGTGGTCCTCTGCGCCGTCTGCGTTCCTAGGCGCCGCTGTTTCCGATACTTGGCCGCGGCTGCACTCGATATAAAAAAGGCGGCCTGCTGGGGATTTTTCAGGGCAATCGGTAGTAGGCCCAGCGGCGCTCGCCCTCGCGTATCAGTTGCCCTGTCTTATGCAGTTTTTTCAATAGATAGGAGGCGCGGTGGTGGGTGACGCCGAGTAGGTCCTGACATTCGCTGTTGGTGACCTGCTCCGCCGTCCGCACATAATCCACGATCATCCGTTCATGTTCGCCGGGTCGCGCCCGGCGGGTCGGCGGCGGGAAGGGCGGTTCGGTCGCCCGCACCGCCTGCGGCTGGGCTAGGCTCGGAGGCGTTGGGGCCTGGGGCGTCGGGTCGGCGATGAAGTGCAGGTGTCGGGGGGCGATGGGGCGGCCGTCGCTGCTGATTAGGGCGTATTCGATCAAATTCCTGAGTTCGCGCACGTTGCCCGGAAAGTGGTAGTTTTGCAGGGTTTCCAGCGCTTCGCGGGTCATGCGGCCCTTGCTGCGCCCCATTTCCTGCGCCAGTTGATCCAGGAAATGCTCCGCCAGCAGCGGGATGTCTTCCTTGCGTTCGCGCAATGGCGGCAATTGCAGCACATAGCCTGCGAGGCGGAAGTACAGATCCCGCCGGAAGGCGTTGTCCAGGATGCGCGACTGAATGGCCACGTTGGTGGCCGCCACCACCCGTACATCCACCGCCTTGGATTGGCTGCCCCCCACCGGGGTGAGCCGTTGGTCTTCGAGGATGCGCAACAGCTTGGCCTGCAAGGCCAGGGGCATGTCGCCGATTTCGTCCAGAAACAGGGCGCCGCCGTGCGCCAGCTCGAAATAGCCCTTGCGGTTGGCCGCGGCTCCGGTGAAGGCCCCCTTGAGATGGCCGAAGAATTCCGCGTCCGCCAGCTCTGCGGGGATCGCCGAGCAGTTCACCGGCACGAAAGGCGCGGTGCTGCGGGCGCTGCCGAAATGAATCGCCCGCGCCACTAATTCCTTGCCGGTGCCGCTCTCGCCGAGCACCACTACGTTGGTCCGCACGGCCTGCTGCAAGCGGCGGATTTCGTCCAGCAGATCCAGCATGCGCGGGCTTTGGCCGATAAAGGCATCAATGCCCCAGCGTTGCGCCTCCTTTTGCGATAGGGATGAAAGCTGACGGTCGGCCACCTCCAGCGCCGCCTCGGCCTGACAGCGACGGTCCCCCTCCGCTTGCAGCTCGGCATTCAATCGCTTCAGGTCCCGGTTGTGCTCCTGGAGCTTTTGCCGTTGCAGGGCGATGGTGAGGTGGGCCATTACGCGCGCCAGCACCTCTTCTTTTACCAGCGGCTTGGTGACGTAGTCCACCCCGCCGGCGTCGAAGCCCTTGAGCTTGTCCACCGTCTCGCTCAGGGCGCTCATGAAGATCACCGGCGTTTCGGCGCTGGTCCGCGCTTGTTTGAGCCGGCGACAGGTCGCGTAGCCGTCCAGCTCGGGCATCAGGATGTCGAGCAGGATCAAGTCCGGGGCCAGTTCGGCGGTTAGCCCCAGGGCTTCCTCGCCGCTGGTGGCCACCGACAGCGCCAGGCCCGCCTCTTCCAGGTAGTTGGCGATTACTTCAAGGTTGATCGGTTCATCGTCCACCACCAACACGCGGGGGTTGGGGCCTTGCGACTGAAAATCAGTGACGGACAAGGGCATGAAGCTCTGCTCATTCGAGAAGCGGTCGTGATTCCACATAGTATAGATCAGCCGGCGTAAAGAATTTACAGGCCCGCACCAGCGGCTTCGTCGCCAAGATGCACGGGGGTATGTGAAGAACAATCAGCAGATATCATGCCGATTGCCCCACAGGGTGCGGGGTCAACCCGCCGCTACAGCCGCGCACAGGCCCCGGAAGCAACCGACCCTAGGCGCTTTGGCCCCGAAGGGCGCGCTTCGATTGCAGGCTGAGCGTGCGCCGGAACAGCCCATACGCATTATAAGCGTTCTTTAAGCAAAAAGGGGTTCTAAAGGTTTCTATCGGCGAACGCTTAAAGAACGCTTATAGCGCCGATCTCGATCGGCCAGGGCGAGCCGTAAAATGCGGAAAGTAGAGGGGTGTCACGCTTTGGCCCGAAATCTGCGTTTAACCAGGCTTGCGCTCGGGGGAGGGAAGGGCCTGCGAGAGCCGGCTGTATTGACGACAGACCGAGCATTCGTTTTGAAAGACGCTAAGTCGGGCTTGGCGTTTCGCCGGGGAGCGGGCTTGGAGGCCCGCTCCCTGGTTTTTTTTGCCGTTTTGAATCAGTCCGCGTTGCGTTGCAGCCACAGCTCCAGCAGCGCCAAGTGCCACAGCTTGCTGCCCTGGATGCGGGTTAAGTGCATCTCCGGGGCCGATAAAAGCAGGTCGATGTAGGATCGGTCATAGATTCCGCGCTGCCGACACGCCGTCGAATCCAACAGGTCGCGCATGAACTTCAGGAACCCGCCCCGCACATACTTTAATGCCGGCATTGGGAAATAGCCCTTGGGGCGATCGATCACCGCGTCTGGCAGCAGGCCGCGGGCCAGGGCCTTTAACGGGTATTTGCCGCCTTCGCGCAGCTTCAGCTCCGGCGGGCAGCGCGCCGCCAGCTCCACCAGCTCATGATCGAGGAAGGGCACCCGGGCCTCCAGGCCCCAGGCCATGGTCATGTTGTCCACGCGCTTGACCGGGTCGTCCACGATTAGGGTGGTGACATCCAGGTGCAGCACCCGGTCGATGAATTCGTCCGCCTCGGCCTCGGCCAGCAGGCGCCCGATCAGCCTTCCGGTATGGTCTGCGCCGCGGTGGCGTTGCTGCACCAGGTGGCGGAACTCCTCGTGATCGCGGTCGAAATAGTGGCGTGCGAAGCGTTCGAGGTCGGAACCGTTCGGGTCCTGATCCATCAGCGGATACCAAAAATAGCCGCCGAACACCTCATCCGCGCCCTGGCCGGATTGCACCACCTTAATCTCCTTGGACACCTGCTCGCCCAGCAGGTAAAAGGCCACCGCGTCCTGGCCGAACATGGGTTCCGCCATTTGCTCCACCGCCTCGGGCAGGCGTTCGAGCACCTGTGCGTTGGGCGCCAGGTACTTGTGATGCTGGGGCTGATAGCGCTCCACCACCAAATCCGAATACTCGAACTCCGAGCCCTTTTCCTCGGGCTGGTCCTCGAACCCCACCGAAAAGGTGTGCAGATCGGACACCCCGGCCTCGGCCAGCAAGGCCACCAGCAGCGAGGAGTCCAGCCCGCCCGAGAGCAGCACCCCCACCGGCACGTCCGCCACCTGGCTGCGTTTGCGCACCGCCTCCCGCAGGCGCTCGTGGATGGCCTCCAGCCACTCGCCCTCGGACAAGGGGCGCTCGGGGCGGGTGGCGGGGTAGTCCCAGTAGCGCTGCTGGCGGCGGCCGCCGTCGGCGTCGAGCCGCAGCCAGTGCCCCGGGGCGAGCTTGCGGATGCCTTGCAGGATGGTGCGCGGGGCCGGTACCACGCCGTGCAGGGTGAATTGATGATGCAGCGCCACTGAATCGATATCGGTATTTACGCCGCCCGCGGCCAACAAGGCCTGGGTGTTGCTGGCAAAGCGGATGCGGCCCGCTTGCTCGTTGTAATACAGCGGCTTGATGCCCAATCGGTCGCGGGCCAGAAACAGGCTCTTGCGGCGTTGATCCCAAATGGCGAAGGCGAACATCCCGTGCAGCCGTTCCACACAGCCCTCGCCCCAGGCGTCCCAGGCCTTTAGGATCACCTCGGTGTCGCCGTGGCTGAAGAAGTGATAGCCGCGGGTCTGTAATTCGTCACGCAGCGCAGGGTAGTTATAAATGGTGCCGTTGAACACCACCGTCAGCCCCAACTCCTGATCCACCATGGGCTGGTTGGCGTGCTCGGAGAGGTCGATGACAGACAATCGGCGATGCCCCAGCGCCACCGGCCCGTCGCTATAGGCGCCCTGGTGGTCCGGCCCGCGCCGCGCCAGCCGCGCCGCCATTTTTTGAATCGCCCCCAGGCTCGGCTCGCCGCCATCCAGCCTCAATTCACCGCATATACCGCACATAATTCGCTTCGCAACCTCCGCTTCGATACCCCTAGTATCGATACCCCTAGTATCGATACCCCTAGTATGGCACAGCCTGCGGCATGGGTTTTAGTGCCCTGGGCAAGGAATCCTGCGCCGGTTGCGCCAAACGGTCGGGCGTTTTGGAACGCAGAGCACGCAGAGGAGGTTTGGCTAAAACCGGGGTGGCCACGGGCGGTTGGTTGCACGAAGGGTTCCCGGCCCGGGGCGGGACCGCCGCATCAAAGGGTTGAGTACGCCTGTGCTCAAATAACGGGAACCACGCCATCTGGGAACGCAGAGGGCGCCGAGGACCGCAGAGCGCGCGGAGGCGGTTTTTTGCTGGCTTGCGCCTGCCCGGCGCCAAACCGCCGCCTAGCCGCCTGGAGTATAGCCCTCGGGCGGTGCGGGTTTCCGGTTAGGCGCCCGGGCCAAGGCGTGTACGCCCCGAGTCCGCAGTCATACAGGGGGCGGGCCGGCAAAGTGCATTCGCCGCGGAGGCGGCGGATGTCGGGTGCGGCGCTGATCCTTTCAATCGAAACGCCTCTCTGCGCCCTCTGCGGTTCTCCGCGTGCTCTGCGTTCCAAAAGCGCCGGGGTTGTTTCCGATACTTAGGCGTCGCGGTACTAGCGATTGGCGAGCCGCTGCATTATCAAGGGCGCTTGATGCGCGTCAGTCCGGGGTCTTCCAGCGCTCGACCAGTTCGCGCAGGTGGCGCGCTTGGTCGGGCGGCTGCGGGCGGGGGTCGAAGCGGCGGCGGTAGTGCAGTTCGACGATGCGCTGCAAGAGTTCCGGGCGGATGGCTTCGCCTTCGGTGAGGGCCAGGCGGCGGACCCAGCGCCGGGGGGTTTCGCCGGTGTGCGGCGGCAGGCCGCGTTTTTCCAGGGCCTTGCGGATGTCGTCGAACGGTGAGGCGTCGTTGGCGCCCCGCAGGGCGTCGGCGCCGGCGATTAGGGCCTCGTCTTCGGCCTTGCGCTGGCGACGCGGGCGACGGTATAGGCGCCAGCCCAGCAGGGCCAGCAAAGGAATCAAATACCAGGCGTAGCGGGTGTTGTCGTCGTCGTCGCTGTCTTGGCGCATCCACAATTCCTGGAGGGCGAAGGCGAGCAGGGTCCAGCGGTCGCTGAGGCCGCGCCACACCGAGCTGTCCGGGGCGTCGAGTTCGATCCAGTTGCTCGGGGTGTAGTCGAGCACGCGCCAGCGGCCCTGAATCCAGGCCAGCACCCAGGCATGGGAATGGCGTTGACGCACCACATAGCTGTCGCTCAGGCGGTCGTATTCCTGCACCGCGAAGCCCGAGACATAGCGCGTGGGGATGCCTGCCGAGCGCAGTAGCAGGGCGCCGGCGGTGGCGTAGTATTCGCAGTGGCCGGCGCGGGTGGCGTACAGGAAATCGCGCAGCGGGGCGGCGTTCATTTCACTGCGGGCCAGCTCCAGGGTGTAGCCGAAGTGTTGATCAAAGTGTTTGCCCAGGCGCTCGGCCGCGGCCGAGGGGGCCAGTGCCTTTAGGTTCAATTCGTCCACCAGCGGTTGCATCATGTCCTGCTGCATCTCGCTTATGCTCAGGTCCGCTTCCTGGGGCGGCAGGTCCAGGTCCTTGCCGCGCAGGTAGTGGATGTCTAGGGTGAGGAATTCCGGCGCGCCCTTGACTATAAAGGTGTTGAGCGGGTTGCGCTGGCCTTGTTCCGCGGGCAGCCAATGCACGGATTTTACGGCATGCGGCAGGGGGATGACGCCGCGGCCGCGGAACAACTCACCGCTGAGGCGGAATTGGGCCGCCTGTGCGCCGCTGTGGCTGAAGATCCAGATGTCTTCGTCTTCGCCGGCCCGCTCGGGGCTTTCGAGGTCTTGCTCGGGGGTGGACCAGGCGCCGAAACGATAGCTCTGAAAGGTGGCGCGGCGGATCAGCTCGGGCGGGGCCTGGCCGGGCTCGGGTTGGAGCCGCCATTCGATGCGGTTGGAGAGCTTGAAGCTGCCGATTTCGCCGATGGCGGTGCTCTGGCGGGTTTGGCTTTGGTAGCGATGAACGCGGTCGCGGAACCAGTCCATCACCAGTTCTTCGACCCCTTGGTGGGCGGTGCGCAGGCCCTGCTGGCCGAGATAACCGACACCGGCGGCGGCGATTACGAAGGCCGCCCAAATCGGCAACGCATAGCGGCGGGAGCGCAGGCCGTAGATGCCCCAGGCGCCGAGCAACAGCAGGCTGGGATAGAACCAGGGGCTGTGTTTTACGGCCACCGCGGCGGCCAGGATGCAGAGACCGAAGTAGCTCGGGGTCAGGTCGATGCGGCGCGGGGTATGCAGGCCTTTCTTGCGCAGGCGGCGCACGGAGAGAAACAATGAGCTGATGTCGATTCGGCCCTGCACGCTATAGCGCTGCACGGCCATTAGCGGAAAGATCAGGAACGGCAGCCAGTTGATCAGCTCGAACACGCCATGGGGGCCGTCTTGGTTGAGCAGGTAGAGGCCGCAGACGATGAGCATGAAGTTGCTGAAATCGGTGAGGCGGTCGAATTCCTTGTCGCTCACGTCCCAGCGCCAGTTGGCCCGCGGGGCCATTTCCAGGATTAGGGCCGCGGGCAGGGCGAACCACAGGAAGCCGCTCCAGAGGCCCCAATAGATCAATCCCGCGGCGAGCAGAAAGGGCGGGGTCATAGGCGCGCCAGCCCTTCGGCCAGGCGCTCGGGGGCGAGCAGATGCAAGCGCTCCGGGTGCCGCCCCATGGGTTCGGGGTCCAACGGGCCGCGCAAGCGCCCGGAGACCACCAGCGTCAGCACCGGCACCTGGGCCAGACTGAGTTTGCGAATCATTTCCTGGCGCGGCTCGTCCCAGTCCAGGAGCACGCAGATGCAGCCGCTGATGGCGCCTAGGTTGTCGGTGACGGCGTTCTTTAAGCGGCTGAAGCGGCGGTGTTCGCAGGGCGTGGCGCAGGCCAAAAGCTCTAATAATTGCGCGCTTTGGGACAGGCCGCGGCCGGCGGTGAGGTGGTGTACGTCGGCCCCCGCCAGCAGCAGGTCGAGCAGCGAGTCCTGGGTGTCGATGGCGGCGGCGTAGGAGGCGGCCACGCTGACCGCGGCCTCGAAGTCGGCGTCGGCGTCGGCGTCGGCATCGGCGCGCGCAAAGGTGTCGAGCACCAGTGCGTGACGCACAAAGAATTCGTCGGAGTATTCTTTCACCACCGGGCGGCCCAATTTGGCGAGGCTGCGCCAGTGGATGTGGCGCACCGGATCGCCGGGGCGGTACTCGCGCAGGGAGGCGAATTCGTCCGATTCACCGATTTCCGACGCCATGCTGACGCCGCCGGGTTGGTAACGGCGTCCGCCGGGCAGGGCGGTGGCGTTCACGCGGTGGCGCTGCGGCAGGATCAGCACCCGATCCGCGGCCTGCACCCGGCGCCAGGCGCGAAACAGCCCCAGCGGGTCCGCCCGCGCCACCACCACGCCGGTAAAGCGGATATAGCCCCGGCGCAGCGGGGTGAGTTCCAGGCGGATTTCGGTGGAGCGGGCCGGGGGCAGGTCCGGCAGGGCTTGGTCGGGCGCCGCGGCGCCGGCGTGACGGCGCATCATCCAGGCCCAGCGCGGATAGCCCGCCATGCGATCGAACCAGTTGCGGCCGCGGCGCCAGGGGTCGCGCTCGCGCAAGAAATCGTCCAGGGTCGGCGGGTTGCATTCCAACTGCTCCAGCAGCTCCAAACCGCGTTCGGTCTTGCCGCTTTCGGGGTGAATGTGCATGCGGTACTGCAACGGCTGGCCGACGGCGCCATAGCGCGGCAGATCCCGGCGCACCCGAAACCGCCCGCGAAAGCCCAGCGACCACAGCATGGCCAACAGCAGCAGCGCGGCCAGCAGCGCAAACAGCTGATGGGCTAGGTTGAGGCGGGTGTCCACCCCCATGGCCCCGGCCACGGAGGCGAAACCGATGGCGAACCGGCCGGCCGGGGTGAATCGCTGTTCCAGCCAACGGCTGGAGCGATGCACCAGGCGAAAGCCCCAGAGTATGCCGCGCAGGGGGAGGCGGCCGAGGGAGCGAAGGGCGGTGCGCGGGCTCATCGCGGGACCGGTACGCGCTCCAGGATCTGTGCGATGATGTCGATGGAGGTGCGTCCGGAGAAGCGCGCCTCATTGTCGAGCAACAGCCGATGCCCGAGCACCGGGATCGCCAGCTCCTGGATATGATCCGGGGTTACAAAGTTCACGCCGTCGTACAGGGCCAGGGCCTGGGCGGTCTTCATCATCGCCAGCGCCGCCCGCGGCGAGGCCCCCAGGGCGATGCCGTCGGCTGCGCGGCTGGCCTGCGTCAGGGCCACGATATAGCGTTGCAGCGTGGGCTCGATGGGGATGCGCCGCTGCATGGCGCGAATGCCGAGCAGCTCTTGCGGGGTGGTGGAGGGCGTCAGCGCGTCCAGCGGATCGCTCAACTGGCGCTGGGTGAGCACTTCGATTTCGTCCTCCATGTCCAGATAGCCCAGCTTGAAGCGCAGCGCGAAACGGTCCATCTGCGCCTCAGGCAGGGGGTAGGTGCCGTGCAGTTCCACCGGGTTTTGGGTGGCGATGACGAAGAACAGCTCGTCGAGGGCATGCGACACCCCCTCAACACTCACCTGGCCCTCGGCCATGGCCTCCAGCAGGGCCGACTGGGTGCGCGGCGAGGCGCGGTTGATTTCGTCCGCCAGCAGGATGCGGGTGAAGATCGGCCCGCGATGGAAGTTGAACCGGCGGGCGTCCTGGTCGTAGATGGAGACCCCGAGGATGTCCGTGGGCAACAGGTCCGGGGTGAACTGAATGCGCTGGAACTCCGCCGCCACCGAGGCCGCCAGCGCCTTGGCGAGGGTGGTCTTGCCGGTGCCGGGGAAATCCTCCAGCAGCACATGGCCGCCGCTGCTGAGGGCCGAGATCAGCAGTCGCACGGCAGCGGCCTGCCCCCGCACCACTTGTGAAATGTTGGCGGCGAGTTTTTGAAGGGAGGCGGTCCCTTGGTCGAATGAATCCATCGGCGGCTGGTCTGCGGTTGCGGTAACAGGGGGCATTATAGCCTGCCGAACAGGCCGGGTGCAGGGGGTGTGCGGGGCGGGCGTGTTGAAACGGATTTGCGCTTCGCCGCAGAATCGGCGAAAGTATAGGCTCCGATTGACTTTAAGAACAGAATCTAATGGACAAGGTCACCTACCGACTCTGTCTCGAAAGCGGCCAGGAGTACAGCTTCACCATCGACCCCCGGCGCAATTTCGACGAGTTGGTCGAAACCGACGGCCGATCCCTCGACTGGGTGCAGCTCGAATGCCACAAGTGCGACAATTGCCCGCTGGCGCCGGCGCAGCACCCCTATTGCCCGGCGGCCTTGTCGATCCTGCAGGTGGCGGAGCGCTTCGACTCGGATCTCTCCATCGAGCGCGTGGACTGCTGGGTCGAGACCGAGGAGCGCACCTATTATAAAAATACCGACTTGCAGAGCTGCCTGCGTTCGGTGTTCGGCCTCGCCATGTCCACCAGCAGTTGCCCGGTCCTGTCGCGGCTGCGGCCCATGGCCTATTTTCATCTGCCCTTCGCCACCCTGGAGGAGACCATGTTCCGCCTGAGCACCACCTACCTGCTCAAGCAGCACTTGGCGGCGAAGACCGGGCGGACGCCGGACTGGGGTCTGAAGGGGATCGGCGAGCTGTATCAGGAGCTTGGCCAGGTGAATCGCCAACTGTTGCAGCGGTTGCGCATCGCCTCGCGGGAGGATGCCAACATCAATGCGCTGCAATCCTACATCTCCATCTCCACCCTAGTGGGCATGAGCCTGGATGACATCCTGGCGGACTATATCCCGATCCTCGAAAATGGCATGTGAAGGGCCTGACCGGGGTTGGGACGGCGGTCTTGTCGGGTTCGAGAACACTGCCTAATGCGGTCGGCTCCATGCTAGAATGCAAGGCCTTCCAACGGGGTTGATCTGTGAAAGACTTGACGAGCTTGAAATACTGGGAACCGGAGATGGAGACGGGCTTCAGCGCCATCGACGGTCCCAACCGTGTCGTGGCCGAATACCTGGCCGAGCTGGAGCGCGCCTCGTTGTTCGATGAGCGCGACTCGACCCTGGAAATCCTGGACCGGCTGGTGGCCCACCTGGAGACCCAGTTTCCGCAGGAAGAGGCGGTGATGCGGGAGCACAGCTACCTGCTGCTGGAGCAGCACATCCGCTCCCATAACAGCTTCCTGCGCCAGCTCAAGCGCTACCAGGAGCGTCACCAGTTGGGCGAGAACGTCTCTCGCCGCATCACCTACGACCTCAAGATTTGGTTAACCAACCACATCAAGCTGCAAGACGGCAACTTCAGCGAAATGGTCGGGGCCAAGAAGAAAAGGAAATCCGGCGGCTGGTGGCGCAGGCTCTTTGGCTGAAGGGGGCTGGATTCTAGCGCCGTCCGGGTCGATTTCCGCCGCCGCGGCTAGTGCGCCTGCGCACCAAATAACAGAGGCAACGGCCCCTAGGAACGCAGAGGGCGCCGAGGACCGCAGAGCGCGCGGAGGCGGTTTTTGGCTGGCTTGCTGCCTGCCCGGCGCTGTGAAGCCTCGCCTAGCCGCCTGGAGTACAGCCCTCGGGCTGTGCGGGTTTCCGGTTACGCGCCCGCGCCAAGACGCATAGGCCCCGAGCCCGCAGTCAGACAGGGGCGGGCCGGCGAAGTGCATTCGCCGCTGAAGCGGCGGATGTCGGGTGCGGCGCTTATCCTTGCAATCGAAACGCCTCTCTGCGCCCTCTGCGGGCCCTGCGTTTCAGGCCGGAACCGGCCCGGGTGGTGGTGCTTTCGGGCATGCCCATCCGGCTATCTGTGTTTATCGCTTTATCTCTGTGAACTCTGTGCCTTCTATGGTTGACATCAACTCCACGTTGCGGAGGCGATCAACTGCGCGCACGGGGCGCGCGGGCGGTCCCTGCGGCCAGTTCCTCTTGCACCAGGATCACCAGTTTATGCCCCGGGCGCAAGGTGCTCAGGGGGGAGATGCGGTTCCAACTGGCCAGTTCGCGATAGCCCACGCCATGCTCGCGGGCGATGTCCCAGAGGGTGTCGCCAGGCCGCACCACATAGATCAGCCGGGTGGCCACGCCTTCCGGGGCCGCGGCGGCCGCGGCCGCTTGGGCCACGCTTTGACCCTGGTCGTAGGCGCCGGGGATTAACAGGGATTTTCCGGCGCGGATGCGGTTGCTGCGCAGGTTGTTGGCGCGCTTGAGGGCGGCGACGGTGATGCCGTGGCGCTGGGCGATGGCGCCGAGGTTGTCGCCGTTGCGGATGGTGTAAGGCTTCCAACGCAGGCGCTTTGCGGGCTCCAGGCCGGCGAGGTTAATGCTGAATTCGCCCGCGTTAGCCAATGGCACCCCGATTTGGTGGGGCCCGTCGGGCGCGGTGGCCCAGCGTTTGAAGCCGGGGTTCAGGCCCTTGATGTCTTCGGGCGAGACGCCGGCCAGATCGGCGGCGAGGTTGAGGTCGAGCTGGCCGCCGGTATCGACCACCGCGAAATAGGGGCGGTCAGGGATGCCCGCGAACAGGCGGCGGTCGGAGTCGGGGCGTTGCAGCAGGCTGGCCAAGGCCAGGAAGCGCGGCACATGGGTCTGGGTCTCGCGCGGCAGGTCGAGGGACCAAAAGTCCTGCCCCAGGCCTTGGGCCGCGTTGTGGCCTTGCGCCCGCCGCACCCGCGCCGGACCGGCGTTGTAGGCGGCCAGGGCCAGGGTCCAGTCGCCGTCGAATTCATCCCGCAACTGGCTTAGGTAATCCAGCGCCGCACGGGTGGAGGCGATGACGTCCTGACGCCCGTCGTACCACCAATCCTGACGCAGGCCGAATTGCCGGCCGGTGGCGGGCATGAACTGCCAAATCCCGGCGGCGCGCTCGGGTGAGGTGGCCTGGGCGACAAAGCTGCTTTCGATCACCGGCAGCAGGGCCAGCTCGGCGGGCAGGCCGCGGGCCGCGATTTCTTCGGCGATAAAATACAGGAAGGGGGCGGCGCGGCGTTCCACGCGCTCCAGGTGTTCGAGGCGCTCGCGGAACCAATCGCGGTGCTCGCGGATGCTGGGGTTGTCCGGGATGCGCAGGCCGGCTTCGCGCGCCAGGCGCTCGCCCAGGTCGCGCGGCGGGCGCACAGGCTGTTCGGCCGCGGTCTGCGCAGGACGGGGCTCGGCGGCGCTGTGGGCGCTTGGGGGGGCGGCCTGTAGGGCGGCGAATTCGGTGTCGGGAGGCGATGCGGTCTTGGTGAGCAGGGGTTGACAGCCCGTTAAAATGAGCAGCAGCGGGGCGGCGACTAGTGAAACAGCGGACTGTCGAAGGGCAGGCATAGGCTTCTCCGGCGAGTAGGGGTGCTGGTGTGTTGGTGCGCGATAGCGGGTCCGCCAGTCGCGCCCCGCAGGCCGGCCGGCGGTCTCTCGGGACGGCCAGAGCGCGGCGCAACGGCGTGAGTCGAGCAAAATCAACACGGAATATAGCGCAACGAATAGGGGATTTCCAGCGCGGCCCGGCGGGCGGCGGGGGTCTTGATCGCGTGTTTTTGGGATATTTATCTTGATAATAATCGGTTATCGACTGAAGTTGATCTGAATTCGATTTTGCGCGGGGCGGCGTTTTGGGGATTCGGTTGGGTCGTTCGGGTGTTGTCCGGCATAATTGGCGCTTAGCCGACAACCGTTCCATTCAAGAAGATTGCGATGCCTAAGCCGCCGCGCCCCTTGTGCGCCCCCGAGTATGAAGTCATCCGTGCGTTGATCGATTGGAGCCGACAGCCCCCCGGGGCCCTGTTGGCGGCCTGTGAGCGGGCCTGTCTGGAGCGCCGGCTGGAGGATCTGTTCGGCTATTTCCTGCTCCAGGTGGGCGGCGTCGGGTTGGACGCGGCGCCCTTGACAACCAGCCGCATCGGGGCTCAGTTCATCGTGGCGCCGCAGAATGGCGGTTGGGTCTCGACCCATGGCTTGGTCGCCGATCCGGCGCGTTTGCCGGTGGCCAGCGACAGCGTGGATGTGGCGGTGTTGCCGCATACCCTGGACTTCGCCGCCGACCCCCATCAGGTGTTGCGCGAGGCGGAGCGGATCCTGATCCCCGAGGGGCGGGTGATCGTGATCGGGTTCAACCCATGGAGCCCCTGGGGCCTGCGGCGACTGTTATCGCGCCGGCGCCAAGTGCCTTGGTGCGGGCGTTTTCTGTCCGCCGGCCGGGTCTTGGACTGGCTGCCGCTGCTGGGTTTTGCGCTGGAGGCGCGGGAGCAATTGGTGTTTCGCCCGCCTTTGCGCCATCAGGCGGCCCTGGAGCGGTTGGAGTTCCTGGAGCGCTGGGGCGCCCGGTGGTGGCCCCCGTTATCCGGGGTGTATGTGTTGCAAGCCGTGAAGCGGGTCTCTACGCTGACCCCGTTGCGGCCCAAATGGCAGTTAAAAAAACGGTTAATGGGCGGCGGCATCGCCGCGCCCACCCCGCGGAGTTCGGATTATGGCTGAGGCAGTGATTATCTATACCGACGGCGCCTGCAAGGGCAATCCCGGGCGCGGCGGCTGGGGGGCGGTGCTGCGCTTCGGCGGCCACGAAAAGCGCCTGCACGGCGGCGAATCGCCCACCACCAACAATCGAATGGAATTGATGGCGGTGATTCGGGCGCTGGAGGCCATGAAGCGGCCGGCGCCCATCAAGGTGCATACCGACTCTCAGTATGTGCGCCAGGGCATCACCCAGTGGATTCACAACTGGAAGCGCAACGGCTGGAAGACCGCCAGCAAGCAGCCGGTGAAAAACGCCGATCTGTGGCAGGCGCTGGACGAGCTGGCCGCGCGGTTCGAGATCGAATGGCACTGGGTGAAGGGACACGCCGGCAACGAAGGCAACGAATTGGCGGACCAACTGGCCAACCGAGGCGCCAAAGAGCAGAGGGCATAAGATGACGCGGCAAGTCGTACTGGATACCGAGACCACGGGCCTGGAACCCGCCGAGGGGCATCGGATCATCGAAATCGGATGCGTGGAACTGGTCAACCGGCGCCTGAGCGGCAACAATTTCCAGCAATACATCAACCCGGATCGGGAGATCGACGCCGGAGCGGTGGAGGTGCATGGCATCACCAACGCCTCCCTCGCCGACCAGCCGAGGTTTGAGGCGGTGGCGCCGGAGCTGCTGGGCTACTTGGCGGGCGCCGAGCTGATTATCCACAACGCGCCCTTCGACCTGGGGTTCCTGAATCACGAGTTTGGCCGCCTCGGGGCCGATTGGGCGGGCCTGGAGACGCACTGTCGCATCACCGACACCCTGACCATGGCGCGCAAGCTGCACCCCGGGCAGCGCAACAGCCTGGACGCCCTGTGCAAACGCTACGGCATCGACAACCACCACCGGGATCTGCACGGCGCCCTGCTCGACTCGGAGATCCTGGCCGATGTCTATTTGATGATGACCGGCGGCCAGGGCTCGTTATCGCTGGATAATGCCGCCAGCGGCTCGGAAGGCGGCACGGTGATGGCGGTGAAGCGGGTGAACGGCGATCGCAAGGCGCTGGCCGTGGTGCAGGCGGCGGGCGATGACTTGACGGCGCACGCAAAGATTTTGCAGCGCATGCGCGATGCCGGGGCCTGCGCCTGGGGCGCCGACGCCGACTAGCCCGCCTGCGCGCAAAGAGCGGTTTTTAAGGGCGCAGAGGACGCCGAGGGCGCAGAGGCATTTTTGTTTGAGATTGGCGTTGCTGTTGGTGATGGATTGGCAACGCTTACAATCTTGGGGTTGCATGTATTTTTATAGTCAGTCCCGGCTCCCCGCTGGAGTACACGCCTTGGCGTGTGCGGGCCGCCCGCACAGCCCGAGGGCTGTACTCCAATGGCCTGGCTCACGCCTCGCCGTCAGCCGCCGTGTTTTTGGCGGCGGGGCTCCAGGCCGCAGCCCTTGGCCATGGCTTGCAATCCGGCCAGGTTTGTGAGCTGCAAATGCTTGCGCTCGACCTTGAGCAGGCCTTCTTCCTGAAAGCGTGAAAACAAGCGGCTGATGGTCTCCACCGCCAGCCCCAGGTAGCTGCCGATATCGTGGCGCGACATGCTGAGGTGAAAGTCGGTGGCCGAGAACCCGCGGCGCTTGAAGCGTTCCGAAAGGCCCAGTACAAAGGCGGCCAGGCGCTCTTCGGCGCTTTTGCTGCCGAGCAGTGCCAGCATGTCCGTCTCCTGGCCAATTTCCTTGCTCATCAGGCGGTAAAGCTGGTGCTGCAAACTCGGGATGTCATGCGTCAGCGCCTCCAGGCGGTCGAAGGGGACCTCGCACACCGCCGAGGTCTCCAGCACCTTGGCCGAGCAGTGATAACGCTCGCTTTCGATGCCGTCCATGCCGATCACCTCCCCGGGGAGGTGGAAGCCCAACACCTGCTCGCCGCCGTCGGGCTCGGGCAGGAAGGTCTTCACCGAGCCCGTTTTGATCACATACAGGCTGTGAAAGCCTTGTTCGGCGTGAAACAGTTGATCGCCCCGATGCAGCGGCCGACTGCGCTTGATGATCTCCTCTAGGCGGCCGATTTCCGCGGACTCCAGGCCGAGCGGCAGGCACAGCGTGGTCAGATTGCAGCTCTTGCAGTCGATTTTGATGCTGGAAAACGAGATGACTTTGTCTTGCGTCACGGAACTGCCCCTTGCAACCACTTCGATGGCTGTAATTTTGCAGCGTTATTTGACCTCGATCAAGAAGTATGACGATAGGTTTTCGGTCCCGGGCCGGCGCGCCGGGGCGGTGCGGCGATTTCAGGCGCGCGCTTGCGTTGAGAAAAACGCCGTGTTCTGGTACTTTAGGCAACCGTTCACGGAGTTCGGCGGCGGACAACGCCCGCTCGAATCCCGAACTCCGTCCGAAGCCCTCACCTCTGCGGCGCGTTTTCATGACCAGATATGTATTCATCACCGGCGGTGTCGTGTCATCGCTGGGCAAAGGCATTGCCTCGGCCTCATTGGGCGCCCTGCTCGAAGCGCGCGGCCTCAAGGTCACCATGATCAAGCTCGATCCCTACATCAACGTGGATCCGGGCACCATGAGCCCGTTTCAGCACGGCGAGGTCTACGTGACCCAGGACGGCACCGAGACCGACCTCGACCTGGGCCACTACGAGCGCTTCGTGCGCGCCACCATGAGCCGCAACAACAACTTCACCACCGGCCAGATCTACGAAAACGTGATCCGCAAGGAGCGGCGCGGCGATTACCTCGGCGGCACGGTGCAGGTGATTCCGCACATCACCAACGAAATCAAGGCCTGCATCCAGCTCGGGGCCGATGGCGCCGACGTGGTGCTGGTGGAGATCGGCGGCACCGTGGGCGACATCGAATCGCTGCCCTTCCTGGAGGCCATCCGCCAAATGGGCGTGGAGGTGGGGCATAGCCACACCCTGTTCATGCACCTGACCCTGGTGCCCTACATCCCCACCTCGGGCGAGATTAAGACCAAGCCCACCCAGCATTCGGTGAAGGAGTTACGTTCCATCGGCATCCAGCCGGACGTGCTGCTGTGCCGGGCCTCAAAGACCCTGCCCGACGCCGAGCGCAAGAAGATCGCCCTGTTCACCAATGTCTCCGAGCGGGCGGTGATCACCGGCGTAGACGCCGACAACATCTACCGCATCCCGCTG
Source organism: Gammaproteobacteria bacterium (assembly GCA_011389885.1). Lineage (GTDB taxonomy): Bacteria > Pseudomonadota > Gammaproteobacteria > Chromatiales > Chromatiaceae > JABBTK01. The sequence continues at coordinate 16,963 of JAABTK010000079.1, forward strand.
CTGCTGCACGAGCAGTACCTAGACGAAATCGTGGTCGAGCACCTGGGGCTCAAGGTCCCGGCGGCGGATCTGAGCGAGTGGCGGCGGGTGATCGACGGCCTGGAACGCCCCGACGGCGAGGTGCGCATCGCCATGGTGGGCAAGTACACCAACCTCACCGAGGCCTACAAAAGCCTGTCCGAGGCCCTAATGCACGCCGGCATCCACACCCGCACCAAGGTCCGCATCCACTACGTGGACGCCGAGCGCATCGAACAGGACGGCGCCGGCTGCCTGGCCGACATGGACGCCATCCTGGTGCCCGGCGGCTTCGGCGAGCGCGGCGTGGACGGCAAGATCGAGACCGTGCGCCACGCCCGCGAGAACAAGATCCCATACCTGGGCATCTGCCTCGGCATGCAGGTGGCGGTAATCGAATTCGCGCGCAACGTGGCCGGCCTCGCCGGGGCCCACAGCACCGAGTTCGTGCAGGGCGCCGAGCACCCGGTGATCGCACTAATCACCGAATGGGTCACCGCCGAGGGGCTGCGAGAGGAGCGCTCGGAAGACTCGGACCTGGGCGGCACCATGCGTCTCGGCAGCCAGGAGTGCAAACTGACCGCCGGCAGCCTGGCGCGCGAGGTCTACCGCAAGGAGCGGATCCACGAGCGCCACCGCCACCGCTACGAATTCAATAACGGCTACCTAGAGCAGTTGGCGGGCGCCGGCCTGCGGATCGCCGGCAAGTCCGGCGACGATAAGCTGGTGGAGATCATCGAGCTGCCCGATCACCCCTGGTTTCTGGCCTGCCAGTTCCACCCGGAATTCACCTCCACCCCGCGCGACGGCCACCCGCTGTTTCGTGACTTCGTGCAGGCCGCCCGCACCTATGCCGACACCCATCGCAAGGCGGTGGTAGAGGCATGAAGCTCTGCGGATTCGAGGCCGGGCTCGACCAGCCCTTGTTTCTGATCGCCGGCCCCTGCGTGATCGAGGCCCCCGAGCTGGTGCTGGAGATCGCCGGGCGGATGCAGGAAATCACCCGAGAACTCAACATCCCCTATATCTTCAAGGCCTCCTTTGACAAGGCCAACCGCTCCTCGGTGAGCGGCTTCCGCGGCCCGGGCCTAGAGGCGGGCCTGAAGGTGCTGCAGCGGGTGAAGACCGAACTCGGCCTGCCGGTGCTGACCGACGTGCATGAAGACACCCCGCTGGCAGAGGTGGCGGCGGTGGCGGACGTGCTGCAAACGCCCGCCTTCCTCTGCCGCCAGACCAACTTCATCCAGGCGGTGGCGCGGCAGGGAAGGCCGGTGAACCTGAAGAAGGGGCAATTCCTCGCCCCCTGGGATATGCGGCGGGTGGTGGAAAAGGCGCGCGCCGCCGGCAACGATCAGCTCATGGTCTGCGAGCGCGGGGCATCCTTCGGCTACAACAACCTGGTGTCCGACCTGCGCGCGCTGGCGGTGATGCGCGAGTGCGCCTGCCCGGTGATCTACGACGCCACCCATTCGGTGCAACTGCCCGGCGGTCAGGGCGACAGCTCCGGCGGTCAGCGCGAATTCGTGCCGGTGCTGGCGCGGGCGGCGGTGGCGGCGGGGGTCTCCGGGCTGTTCATGGAGACCCACCCGGACCCCGCCAAGGCCCTGAGCGACGGCCCCAACTCCTGGCCCCTGGGGCGCATGCACGAGCTGCTGAAAACCCTAAAGATTCTGGACCTGGCGGTAAAGAGCCGGCCGCTGGCGGAAACACAACTGTAAGAACAAAAACCTATTCTAGCCTTCCCCTAAACGATTTGACGGAGCAACTATGTCTGAAATCCTCGATATTCGCGGACGCGAAATCCTCGATTCCCGCGGCAACCCCACGGTGGAAGCCGACGTTCTCACCGCCGCCGGCGCCCTCGGCCGCGCCGCAGTGCCCTCCGGCGCCTCCACCGGCTCGCGCGAGGCGCTCGAGCTGCGCGACGGCGACCAGGGCCGCTACCTCGGCAAGGGCGTGCTGAAGGCGGTGGAAAACATCCGCACCACCCTGCGCCAGGGCCTGGCGGGCATGGAGGTGAGCGACCAGCAAGGGCTGGACCGCAAGATGCTGGAGCTCGACGGCACCCCGACCAAGGAAAAGCTCGGCGCCAATGCGCTGCTGGCGGTATCCATGGCCGCCGCCCATGCCGCCGCCCAAGAGCAGGGCAAGCCCCTGTACCGCTACCTCTCCGGCGGCCCCTACCGCATGCCGGTGCCGATGATGAACATCATCAACGGCGGCGCCCACGCCGACAACAGCGTGGACCTGCAAGAATTCATGATCCTGCCCGTGGGTGCGGGCTCCCTGCGCGAGGCGGTGCGCTACGGGGCCGAGGTGTTCCACGCCCTGAAGTCCGTGCTCAAGGCCAAGGGCCTGAACACCGGCGTGGGCGACGAAGGCGGCTTCGCGCCCAACCTGTCCTCCAACGAAGAGGCCCTGGAGGTGATCCTCACCGCCATCGACCGCGCCGGGTTCGCCGCCGGCAAAGACATCTTCCTGGGCCTGGACGTGGCCAGCTCCGAGTTCTACGACCGCGAAAAAAACCAATATGTGCTGGCCTCCGAGAACCGCCGCTTCGACGCCGCCGGCTTCACCGACTACCTGGCCGCCTGGGTGGACCAGTACCCCATCATCTCCATCGAAGACGCCATGGACGAAAGCGACTGGGCCGGCTGGAAGGTGCTCACCGAACGCCTCGGCGACAAGCTGCAACTGGTGGGCGACGACCTCTTCGTCACCAACACCGCCATCCTTCAACGCGGCATCGATGAAAGCATCGCCAACTCCATCCTCATCAAGCTGAACCAAATCGGCACCGTCACCGAGACCCTGGAGGCGATCAAAATGGCCCACGACGCCGGCTACTCCGCGGTGGTCTCCCACCGCTCCGGCGAGACCGAAGACACCACCATCGCCGACCTAGTGGTGGCCGCCAACACCGGCCAAATCAAGACCGGCTCCCTCAGTCGCTCCGACCGCGTGGCCAAGTACAATCAGCTGATCCGAATCGAAGAACAGCTCGGCGACCAAGCGGTGTACGCCGGTCGCGAGGCCTTCCCCGGGCTCTGACCCCCCGGCGCGGGCGATGCGGACCCTGTTCCTGGTGCTGCTGGGCCTGTTGGGGTTCCTGCAATTCCGCCTTTGGGTGGGCGAGGGCAGCCTCGCCGAGGTCTACAACCTGCGCCTGGCGGTGGCGCATCAACAGGCCGAGGTGGAGCGACAAGAGCGCGCCAACCGCGCCCTGCAGGCCGAGGTCAAAGACCTCAAAGGCGGCCTTGCGGCCATCGAAGAACTGGCGCGCAGTGAACTGGGCATGATCCGCCCAGGCGAAACCTTCTACCAGGTGCTGGACGCACCGGCCCGCCACGGGGCCGAACGCCCATGAAGCCGCGCTATTGGGGCCTCATGCCCGCCGCCGGCGTGGGCTCGCGCATGGGCGGCGCCATCCCCAAGCAATACCTCAGGCTGCATGCCAAGGCGGTGATCGACCACAGCCTGGAACGGCTATTGGCGGCGCCGGTGGAGCGGGTGGCGGTGGCCCTCTCGACCAACGACGCCTGGTGGCCGCAGACCGCCCACGCCGCCGACCCGCGGGTGCTGCGCGCCCCCGGCGGCGCCGAGCGCTGCCATTCGGTGCTCAACGGCCTGCGCACCCTGGCGGACCTGGCCCGGGCGGACGACTGGGTGCTGGTCCACGACGCCGCCCGCCCCTGCGTGCGCACCGCCGATATCCGCACCCTGCTGACCCGAATCGCCGATCACCCCACCGGCGGCCTATTGGGCAAACCGGTGCATGACACCATGAAACGCGCCGATGCCGACGGCCGCATCACCGCCACCATAGACCGCCAAGACCTCTGGCACGCCTTCACCCCCCAGGTCTTCCGCTACCAAGCCCTGCGCGACGCCTTGACGGCCGCCATCGAGGGCGGCCAAACCGTCACCGACGAGGCCAGCGCAATGGAACACGCGGGTTACGCCCCGCTGCTAGTCGAAGGCGCGCCCGATAACCTCAAAATCACCCGCCCGCAAGACCTGGCCCTAGCGGGATTCTTCCTGCAAAGCCAGACCAGCGGCGGCGCCGGGTTTTCGGAGCCCGGACCTTAGTTCGGCCGCGGCGTTTTCAGGCTAAAGCCCAAATTCCGCGGTCAAGGACTCCCGGCCCTGTCCGGGTCGGCGTGCGCAGGCTATGCAGCGGCAAAATTTGCAAAGCAAACCGCTCGCCAAAGGCAAAGCCTCTGAACCGCGAATGGACCTGAATAGACGCGAATACCCACTTCGCTACAGGCAGAACCTGCCGCGCCTTGCGGATTCGCGAATCGTAAAACTGCCCACAAGTGGCGGAAACAACAACGGCGGTCGAGGCTTTAGCCGAACCGAACGGAGCCCCAAAGCCGCGGCCTGCGGACCGCGGCGCGGTCGAAACGGCGTTCCCAGGCGGCGCCTGGGAACGAGAAGACCGTGGGAGCGGATTGCATCCGCGATATCCTCGTGTCCTCGTTGCCCTCGTTGCCAAGCCCTGCTTGGCGTTTGCGTAGAAACCTAGGTAAGCTCCCCCAACGGCGGTCGAGGCTTTAGCCGAACCGAACGGAGCCCCAAGCCGCGGCCAGCGGACCGCGGCGCGGTCGAGACGGCGTTCCCATGCGGCGCATGGGAACGAGGGGAAATCGTGTTTGCCAGCGCCCAAGCTCCAGCTTGGGCGCCTATGTCTTGGCCGCTCTAGCTGCCCGGCGTGCGCAGCAAGCTGGAGCTTGCAAGAACCGCGTTCCCAAGGGGACCTTGGGAACGAGTCGAGGGAAAAAACCATGAACACCGACCCAAGACAACCCGCCATCTTCCCCGAAGCCTGGGCCTCCTGCTGGGGCGAGGACGAGTACGGCCTATGGATGGGCTTTACCTACAAGGGCGTGGACCATCGCCTGCGCTGGGTCGAACCGGGGGCCTTTTTGATGGGATCGCCGGAGGACGAGCCGGAGCGCGAAGGTCTTGGTGCGGATGAAACCCAGCATCAGGTCACCCTGAGCGAAGGCTTCTGGCTGGGCGAAACCACCGTCACCCAGGCGCTCTGGCAGGCGGCCATGGGCGACAATCCAAGCAACTTCAAGGGCGAAGAGCGGCCGGTAGAGCGGGTGAGC
>JAABTK010000007.1 GCA_011389885.1 Gammaproteobacteria bacterium
ATGCCTTCAACTCCCTTCGCGCCCGGGCCATCAGGCCTGGCAGCTCTTGCAACAGGGCGAGGAGTTCCTCCTCGGTCAGGCCGTCTCGCCGACTCTTTTCGACCCAGGGCGCCAGGCTCGTCAGTTCAACCAGCAGATTCCAGGCGTTCTCGGCGTTAACCGCCTCCAGCGAAGGGGCCATGCCGGCGTGGATGGCGTCGATCGCCTGGATGTCCACCAAGGGCAGCAGTGTTTTGCGCTCCTTGATCGCCGGGGGGATTTGCAACAGCTTTGCCTCTCTTTCCTCGATCTTCAAACCAACCGCAAGTCGCCAAACGAACACCAGGGCGTTGCGACGGGTGATTTCGAGATCTTCACGGCAAAGATCGGCCAGCGGCCAGACCGACTCGGGCAGACCGGAATCCTCCCAGGCCTTGAGCCGGGGATGCCAGCGGGAGAGGTAGGGGCGAAACACGTCGTTAATGAGGGAGCGCAGGGCCAGTTCGAAGGCAATGCCTTCGCCGGCGGGATCGTTGGCGGGCAGCTCTTTCAGCGTCTCCCGCACCATAAGCAGTGAGGCGTGGAGGGAGCTGATCGCCTCACGAAGCAGCCCGGTCGCCTCTTCCCGTTCGCCATCCCCCCGGTTGAGGCTCTGCACCACCACTCGATTGGTCAGCTCCATGTAGAGCTTGCGAATCTCCGCCGCCTGGGCGTTGGTGAGGCTGATCTTCGCCTCGCCGACGAAGGGGAAGTCGAAGGTCAGCTCCTGAATGCCGACCTGCTTGGCCGCAGCCAGCCAGTTGTCGATGATGTCGCGCAGGAAGTAGCCGAGCAGCCAGCCGAATAGCGGATAGGCCGCCGCCAGCCACCGGGTCTCCGCCGCCAGATCCAGGGTGGGGGCCAGGGCGAATAGGCCAATCACGGCCCCCATGGCCCCCAGCTTGCCCTTGGGGGTCCAGGACCAAGGCCCGTGGCGGTCTTTGCGTTCAAGGTTATTCGGGGGATTCATGGCCTGTTCTGCCTAAAAAGATGCGGGATGGATGGGATTGGATCCGGGGCAAGAAACAAGGTTATTAGGCCGCCGCCTCAATCCATCAAAAACCAACCCCATCGCCTGTTCCATATCCCGCGTGGCAAGCAACACCCGATTCTCCTCTTCGCTGAGTCCGTTATTCAGCCCGGCCACCCCCCGCTCTTGCAACCGGGCCATAACGGCCCGGTAATCCACCGGCTCGATGCGATCCGGGCTCTTCTCCCTTTGCTCCTGATAGTCATCCAGCATCCCGGCGTAGTTCGCGTCCCGGCGCTGGAAGGCCTCGGTCAGTTCGTGCGGCTCTTCCCCCAACAGCGCCTGAACGATGCTTTGGGTGATGCCGCCGAAGCCGCCGAGGGGGTACAGGGGGATGCCCTTTTCGAGGGCCAACAGCGCCTCCTCGAGGATGCCGGGATAGCGCCCCGAGTAGCCGGTGACCTTGCCGCAGACCAGCACTCGGGCATGCAGGTCGGCGGCCATCTCCTGGCGCATACGGGTGAGACAACGCGCCCGGATGTAGCGGCTTGCGGGATCGGTGGGGGGCGAGAAGGCGGCGGGATCCAGCCCCTGCTCCAGCAAGTCCTCGGGCGGGTCCAGTTTGCGCAGTTCGGCTACGTCCATGTTGCGGGTGAACCATTGGTCGTCGGCGTTCAGGTGCAAGGGCCAGGCGAGGTAGTTGATGGCGGGCTGGAACTGTTCCAGGCCCGCCGCCTTGCGGGCGTGCAGGTATTCGAACAGGTTGTCGGTGAAGCCGCCGGGGCGTAGGTCGCCGCCATAGGCGACCACGGCGCCATGGGCCACCGCATGGCGGGAGAACTCGAACAGGGCGGCGCCTAGGTGGCGGGTGGTCATGCCGGCGGCGGTCGGGGCGGTTTGCCTCTCCTGTTCATCACCGCCGGAGATGGAGAGGCCCAGCACCAGGCCGGCGAGGCCGTTCTTGTGCCGGGTCAGGGGCGTGGCCGGGCGGACACTGGGGGCCTGATTGAGCAATCGGCACTCCACCTCGGCGAGCGGCGGCTCGGGATAGATGAGGTCCACGGCAGAACCGGCTTCCCCCGCTTGGGTGAGTCGCAATAATTCGTCGAGGATATCGCCGTCTTCCGGCGGGCGGGCGATGATTCGGGCGTCGGGCGGCAAGTGGCCCTGTTGCTGGAGGTGTTGCAGCCGCTCCAGGGCATAGATATAGCCCAGCACCTCTTCGAGCACCCGGTCCAGGTTGGCCTGCATGCGCTGTTTGATGGTGTCGTCACTCAGCTCGTCGGACCAGTTTAGGCGGGTGGCGGGGACATTGGCCATGCCGGGCAGCAGCCGACTCTCCCGTTCGGATAGGGCATCCAGGATCACCATGGGACGACGCAGCCGCTTGGCCTCCAGCACTTCCAGTTGGCACCAGGGGCTGTCGCCATAGCTATCGGTGCGAATCATCACCATAGCCATTTCGCCCAGGCTGCGCAGGATCTCTTCGCTGAGGCTGTAGCCGGCGGCGATGCTCACCCGGTCGAAGAAACGCCCGAGGGGGTTTTCGTCCACCACCTGCTTGAACAGGGTCGCCAAGTGCTCGCCCTGGGCATCGCGCTTGGTGTGGCTGATGAAGAGTTGCAACGGGCGGGGACTGGCGCCGGGGGTCGCCGGGCGTTCGCCCAGGTGGCGGCAAAGCTCCTGCACCACCATGCGCACGACCCGCTCTTTGCGTTGTTGCGGGTCTTCCACCTGGGCATAGCCGGTCAAGGCGTCAGCCTGAGCGCCGAGCAGGTTGTGCGCCCCTTCGATCAGACCGATGGGCAGCAGGTATCTGCGATCATGGCCCTTGGCCTCGTCGTAAAGGGCGTGGATGTGGGCCTGCCAGGCCCGGTCTCGCAGCAGCCTGGCCTCGATGAGTACGATAATCACCGTCTGCTCGGCCTGGTCCCACTCCAGGACCGGGGTCTCTTGGCCTTTTGCGGGCGTCGAGTGGAAGAAGACGGGGATGTTGATGGCGCGGCGGAAGGGTTGGTCTACATCATGCCCAATGCACCGCTGGATCGCGCAAGCAAGTTCCTCACCGAGCGCCGGATCAGCCGTGGGATGCCAGGCGATATGGACATGGAGGCGGGGTTGCCAGAGGCTCACAGGACATCCTCGTCATTGCTGATAGGTTGATCCAAGATTGAATTTTGGCACAATCCGATCATAGTCGCCCAATCCGCCTCCACTCTGTCCAGCATGATCTCCGCGACCAAAACGGCAGCCGTTGGAGCCCGCGAGGTCGGGTCTTTTCCAGGCTCCAGAAGAAGGGATCGAGCACCCGCTTGGGGTCGTTGAGGGTCAGCTCCGCCGAAACCACCCGGTTGCCGTCGGGTGCTGCGCCGATGGAGGAGACGATGCTGTATTCCGCGCTCCGGAAAGCCCCCCTGGGCGCTGTTGACGAACCCCGCGGCCCTTTGGTCTTTGCTTGCTCGATCAGACGTATTCGAGCGCGTATTCATCTTTTGTTCCTAAACCCAGCCGGACCCGTTCGATCAGTGCAACCTTTTGTCTAAGGTTAGCATTATTTTCGGTGCAGGGGACAAGTTGAGTTCCGACATGCGCCCCAACAAGGCGACACCCCCGCCCCGAAAACCCGAAAAGGCCTGCTCAGCCCCTGGGGCCGCAGGGCAATGCCTGGCGCAAGCTAGGGGGCTAGTCCAGCCGCGCACAAGTATCGGAAACAACCCAGGGCGCCCTCGGAACGCAGAGCACACGAAGACCCGCAGAGGGCGCACAGAGAGGCGTTTCGATTTCATGCTCGCTCCCAAGGTCTCGCTGGGGACGCCTGTTTTGCAAGCCCTGGCTTGCCGAATGGCTCGGGAAGCTAGAGCCGCCAAGACACAGGGCGCCAAGCTGGAGCTTGGGGACCAGCGGTGTTTCAAACTCGCGTTTGACACTCCGTTTGACCAACTGGCAACCCAGGCGCTTTCGGAGCGCAAAAAAACCGCACAGCCCGAGGGCTGTATTCCAGGCGGCCAGGCGAGGCTTCAGCGGCGGACAGGCATTCGCGCCCTGGAACGCGGGGACGATCAAGCAAGAATTCCTCCGCGCCCTCTGCGTTCCTAAATGGCGTTGTTTCCGTTCTTGGTGCGCAGGCGCACTAGCGTGATTAGTGGTCGCACCCTGGGGACAAACGGCTACCGAACGGCTGCCAGCACCCCGGAACGAACAAGGGGTTAGCCGAAAAACCGGCTAACCCCTTGATTTTACTGGTGGGCCATGAAGGATTCGAACCTTCGACCAATGGATTAAGAGTCCACTGCTCTACCAGCTGAGCTAATGGCCCGATTTGACTCGGCGATTATAGCAAATTGGGGTGGACGATGGGACTCGAACCCACGACGACTGGAATCACAATCCAGGGCTCTACCAACTGAGCTACGCCCACCATAGTAACTGACTTTCAGGCTGGCAGTCTGCCGGCGGTTTGGCGCGCCCGGCAGGACTCGAACCTGCTACCCTCGGCTTAGAAGGCCGATGCTCTATCCGGATGAGCTACGGGCGCGTGGTCGATCTGCTGCCGATAGCTTGGTCGGGGTAGAGGGATTCGAACCCCCGACATCCTGCTCCCAAAGCAGGCGCGCTACCAGACTGCGCTATACCCCGTTGCACGGGTCGCTCGCGTATTGCGAAGAGGCGGAATCATACGCAGACTCGCACGCCGAGTCAACGCTTTTTTACGCCCCCCGGCGAGGCGCCCTTCCCTACCAATCCGCCGACCATCGCGCTACCATTGCGGCCTATGTGTCCATCACCCCGCTTGGTGCGGGAAGCAACGGGAGGTCCGCATGAATTCGGCCGCGCAAGTTATTGAACGTCGCCTTAAAAACCTGGAATCCCACCTGGAGCAGGAGAATCCGGTTCTGCTGAAATCGGTGCAGAGCTTCCGCCAGTTGGACAAGGTGGCCTATCGCCTGGGGATGCTGGATCACACCCAGTCCTTCGCCACCCAAATCCCCTGGTGGCCGCTGATTTCGATCCTCGGCACCTTTTCCGCCGGCAAGTCCACCTTCATCAACAATTACCTTCAGTTTACCCTGCAACGCACCGGCAACCAGGCGGTGGACGACAAGTTCACGGTGGTCTGCTTCAGCAAGGAACAGACGCGCCATGCCCTGCCCGGGGTGGCGTTGGACTCGGATCCGCGCTTTCCCTTCTATCGCATCAGCAAGGAGATCGACCTGGTGGCCGAGGGCGAGGGCCAGCGCATCGACAGCTACCTACAGTTAAAAACCTGCCCCACCGAGGCCCTGCGGGGCAAGATCATTATCGACTCCCCGGGGTTCGACGCCGACGCCCAGCGCACCTCGACGCTGCGGATCACCGACCACATCATCGACCTATCCGACTTGGTGCTGGTGTTCTTCGATGCCCGCCACCCGGAGCCGGGGGCCATGCGGGACACCCTGGATCACCTGGTCAGCCGCACCATCAGCCGTCCGGACTCCGGCAAGTTCCTGTACATCCTTAATCAAATCGACACCACCGCCCGCGAGGACAACCCGGAAGAGGTGGTGGCGGCGTGGCAGCGGGCGTTGGGCGAGCGGGGTCTGACCGCTGGCCGCTTCTTCACGATCTACAACCCGGAGGCGTCGGTGCCGATCGACAACGTCGAACTACGCCGACGCTACGAGACCAAGTGCAAGGCGGACCTATCCGAGATCCATGCCCGCATGCACGAGGTGGAGATCGAGCGCGCCTATCGCATCGTCGGCGCACTGGAGAAAACCGCCCGCGACATCAAGGAAAAGGCCGTGCCGCTGCTCGAGGACACCCTCAAGTCCTGGCGCCAGCGCACCATCTGGGGCGATATCACCGTGTTCGGGCTGTTGATTCTGGCCTTGCTGGGGCTTTCGGTGCGCGCCGGCTACTGGCAAGGGATGGCGTTCGCGCCGCCTTGGCTGGAGAATTTTCAGGTCGGCTCGATCCCCTTCTACACCGCCGCCGCCGGGGTCGTGCTGATCGTGCTATCGCTGCATTTTCTGATGCGCACCCTGGCCGCGCACTCGCTGGAGCGCCGGCTGAATAAAGAGGCCGAGGCGCTGGGGCTGCGCGGCAGCCTGGTGGAGGCCCTGCGGCGCAACACCAAGCCGTGGCGAAGCATCTTCAGCACCTCCCCCGTGGGCTGGGGGCGCTCCAGCCGAAAGAAAGTGGAACAGGTGCTGCAAGATACCGACACCTATGTGCAGACCCTGAACGACAAATTCACTAATCCCTCGGGTGAAAACCTGGCCGACGTGCAAATGGAGGCCCCGGCCGAAGCGACAGAAGCGGAAGAAACCAAAACCGATTCTGCCTAACACGCCCTCGGCGAGGGGCTTGAGAGGCCGAGGCTCCCCCCCCGTTCCCATGCGCCGCAGGCAGGAATGCCCGTCTGGACCGCGCCGCGCTCCGCAGGCCGCAGGCCGCCGGCCGCCGGCCGCGGCTTGGGGCTTCGGTCGGCCCGGCTAGGGCCTCGGCCTCCGGGCGCGGGCATCGCGGATGCAATCCGCTCCCACGGGGCGTCGCGGATGCAATCCGCTCCCACGGGGGCATCGCGGATGCAATCCGCTCCTACGGGGGCATCGCGGATGCAATCCGCTCCCACGGGGCCATCGCGGATGCTATCCGCTCCCACGGGGGCGTCGCGGATGCTATCCGCTCCCACGGGGGCTGTTTTGTTTTCCGGTCCACGGCCCGTGTTGCGGGATTGTCTCGGGGCGCGGTGCGCCAGCGGATGGGTCACGGCGGCGGGAGCGGCGTGACGAGGGCGGGGTTTTTCGGTGGTGTGCCACCACTGTGCCGTGGCCTTAAATCCATCCCCTTCACTGGGGTAAGTTGCCGAAGACGCAGGAACCCGGCGTGATTATTGGCCGCATCCTGGGGACAAACGGCTACCGAACGGCTACCAGCATCCCAGAACGAAAAAGGGGTTAGCCGGTGAAAGCGGCTAACCCCTTGATTTTATTTGTGGGTCGTATAGGATTTGAACCTATGACCAATGGATTAAAAATCCACTGCTCTACCAACTGAGCTAACGACCCGTCGTGAAAGAGCCGATATTGTACCGGATCGGGTTGTTTTTTCAAGGGTGTTTTTTGGTTTGGGTTTGGGCGTAGCGGGTGGGGTCCGGGAGGCCGGCGGCGGCGAAGCCTTGGGCGCGGAGGCGGCAGGAGTCGCATTGGCCGCAGGCGCGGCCTTGGGGGTCGGCTTGGTAGCAGGAGACGGTGGCGGCGTAGTCGAGGCCGAGGTCGGCGCCGAGGCGGATGATTTGGGCCTTGGTGAGTTGGATTAGGGGGGCGTGGATTTGGATGCGGTCGCCTTCGACGCCGGCCTTGGTGGCGAGGTTGGCGAGGTTTTGGAAGGCGCGGATGAATTCGGGGCGGCAGTCGGGGTAGCCGGAGTAGTCTACGGCGTTGACGCCGATGAAGAGGTGGCGGGCGCCGAGGATTTCGGCCCAGCCGAGGGCGATGCTGAGGAGGATGGTGTTGCGGGCCGGGACATAGGTGACGGGGATGCCTTCGGTGGCGATTTGGGGCACCTGGATTGCGGGGTCGGTGAGGGCGGAGCCGCCGAGGGCGCCGAGGCCGAGGGGGAAGAGTCGGTGCTCGGCGGCGCCGAGTTGCTCGGCCACGCGCTGCGCGGCTTGCAGTTCGGCGCTGTGGCGCTGGCCGTAGTCGAGGCTCAGGGCGTGGCATTGGTAGCCCTGGCGGCGGGCTACGGCCAGGACGGTGGCGGAGTCGAGCCCGCCGGAGAGGAGGACGACGGCTTTTTTCATGGCGGTGTTTGGGTTCGGTGGGGGGGTTGCTCGGTTGAGTGCTTGGGGCCGACCTTTAGCGGCCGGGCTGGTCGCCCCAAAGGGTTTTGTGCAGTTGCAGTTGGAAGCGCACTTCAAGTCGGTCATGCAGGATCCATTGCGCCAGCTCGGCCGCGGGCGTTCGGTCCTGGGCCGGTGAGAACAGGATCTCGCAGCGGCCGAGCAGGCGGTGGCGGCGGATTTGTTCGCAGGCCCAGAGGTAGTCTTGGCGGCCGCAGATTACGAATTTGAGTTCGTCGCGCGGGGTCAGTAGTTGCAGGTTGGCGTAGCGGTTGCGTTCGGCCTCGCCGGATCCGGGGGTCTTGAGGTCCATGACGCGGACGACTTCGGGGGGCAGGTCGCCGATGTCTAAGGCCCCGCTGGTCTCCAGGGAGACTTGGCGGCCGGCGGCGACGAGGCCTTTCAGCAGCTCGCGGCAGCCGCTTTGGGCCAAGGGTTCGCCGCCGGTGAGGGTGACGCGGTTGCAGCGCAGGGCGGCCACGCGGGCCAGGATGTCTTGCACGCTCAGGCCTTCGCCGCCGGTGAAGGCGTAGGCGGTGTCGCAGTAGTTGCAGCGCAGCGGGCAGCCGGTGAGGCGAACGAACACCGTGGGCAGGCCGACGGTGCTGGTTTCGCCTTGCAGGGAGTGGAAGATCTCGGTGACGCGTAGGGTTGTCAAGGGACTGCGCGGGGCGGCGGATTGGGGGGCTCAGTGCCCTTCGCGCCGCATGCGGTCGAGCCGCTGCCGGGCCAGGCGGGCGGCGGTGGAGCCGGGGTGGTCGCGCACGACTTGGTCGAGCATGCGGTTGGCCTCGGCCCATTGCTGCATTTCGTAATGGATGTAGCCGCTTTTGAGCAGGGCGTCGGGGACCTTGGGGCTGTTGGGGTGATCGGCCGCCACTTTTTGGAATTCGGCCAGGGCGGCGGGGAATTCACGACTGGCGTAGTGGGCCTCGGCCAGCCAGTATTGGGCGTTATCGGCGTAGCGGCTGGCGGGATAGCGGTCTAGGAAGGCGTCGAGGGCCTGGGCGGCCTGGGTGTATTCGCGCTGCATGAGGATTTTGAAGGCGGTTTGGTATTCGTCTTTTTCCCGCGCCGGGTCGATCGCCGCGGGCGGCGGCTCGGCCTGCGCCGCGCCGGTGGCCAGGGCGCCGCCGGGGGTCAGCAGTGCGTTTTGCGCGCCCGCGGCCTCAGGCTGCGTTTGGCGCGCCTGGGGGTCGGCGTTGGAGGCCTGAGCGGCGGCTGTGTCTTCTTCGGCTTGGATGCCGAATTCGACCGCCCCGACGCCGGAGGCCGGCGCTTGCCCGCCCGTTGGCGGGGGTGCGGCGGCATGGCCGGAGTCGCCCCCGCCCATGCGGGCCTTTAGGGCTTCGATGGTATGGGTTTGCAATTCCATGCGGCCGCGCAGTTCTTGAATCTCTCGGCGCAGGGTATCCACTAACTGCATCTGCTCGTTGACGACCTTTTGCTGGGCCGAGGCCTTGCGCTCCAGCACTTGCAGCCGCTCTTCGGGGGTGCGCGGCTGGGAATAGTTGAGGCCCGCGGCCAAGGCGGGGGCGCTGAGCGCGAGCATGAGCAGAACACTGAGGGTCCGCATAGCGATAGTCCTTGCAGGGATCAGTAGAGGAATTCGGCCCGGCGGTTTTTAGACCAGGCCTGCTCGGAGGAGCCTTCCATCGCCGGGCGCTCTTCGCCGTAGGAGATGGTGACGATTTGGCGTTCGTCGGCGCCCTGGGCCACCAGCAGATCCTTCACCGAGTTGGCGCGGCGCTCGCCGAGGGCGATGTTGTATTCGCGCGAGCCGCGTTCGTCGCAATGGCCTTCGACGGTGACGGTGACATCGGGGTTGGCGGCGAGGTATTCGCCGTGGGCGACCACTACGTTGCGAAAATCACCGGCGACGTTGGCGGCGTCGTACCCGAAGTAGACGGTGAGGGTGTTGAGCAGCTCCTGGATCGCCTCTTCCGACTCGTATTCCTCGTAGACCCCGCCGCTGGCGGCGATGGGCGAGGTGTAGCCGTAGGCGCCGGTGGCGTCGGCGGCGTATTGGCTATCGCCGCCGTAGTATTGATCCACCACCTCGACCTGATCTGCGGCCATTGGCTCGTCGTCGTAGCCGCCGAACGGCGGAACCGTGGTGCAACCGCCGACGGCAAGCGCCACGGCGGCCGCCGGCAAGAATTTTATGATGCTCGATTTCATCAATTCGCTTCCTCGTTATTGTGCTTTGCTGTATGGCGACCAAATCGGCTCGCGGACGTCACCCACCTGCATGGCCAGGCGTTGACGAATCCTGCCGTCCACCGAAACCGCCGCCAACTCCCCTTTTCCGTTCACTTTGGTTGCATAAATTATCATGCTCCCGTTCGGAGCGAAACTCGGAGATTCGTCCAATGCGCCTTCGGTGAGGATGCGAATGGCCTTGGTGCGCAGATTCAGCAGCCCGATTCGAAACTGTTTGCCCACTCGGCTGACCATGGTGATGGCGTCGCCGCGGGGCGAAAACGAGGGCCGGGCGTTATACCCGCCCTTGAAACTGAGCCGCTCGGGCTCGCCGCCGGCGGAGGGGATGCGGTAGATCTGGGGGCCGCCGCCGCGGTCGGAGGTGAAGGCGATCCAGCGACCGTCCGGCGACCAGGCGGGTTCGGTGTCGATGGCGTAGTGGTCGGTGAGCTGGCGCAGTTGGCCGGTTTGCAGATCGAGCACATAGATGTCCGGGTCGCCGTCTTTGGACAGGGTCAGGGCCAGGCGACGGCCGTCCGGCGACCAGGCCGGGGCGCCGTTAATGCCCGGAAAGGAGGCCACTTGCTGGCGCTTGCCGCTGTAGATATCCTGCACATAAATCCCCGGCTTGCCGCCCTCGAAGGAGACGTAGGCCAGGCGTTGGCCGTCGGGGGACCAGCTCGGGGACATTAGGGGCTCGGGGGAGGAGACGATGGTTTGGGCGTTAAAGCCGTCGGCATCGGCCACGTTGAGGGCGATTTCGCGCCCGCCCCCGGGCTGTTTGATGGAGGTGATATAGGCCACTCGGGTGGCGAAGGCCCCGCGGTGGCCGGTGAGCTTTTCGAAGATGATGTCGGCGATGCGGTGGGCGGTGGTGCGCAGGTCGCGCGCTGTGGTGTTCATTTTGTAGCCGGCCAACTGCTCCTTGCGCACCACGTCGAAGAGCTGAAAGCGTATTTGGTAGCGGTCGGCCCCGAGGGGGCGGATTTGCCCCACGACCAGGTGGTCCAGGTTCAGGCGGCGCCAGGCGTCGAAGTCGATTTCGCTCCCGGTTTGGGGAAAGGCGACCATTTTGCGCACCGGCAGGTTCTTGAACCGACCGCTGCGGTCGAGGTCGGCGCGCACCACGGCGGCCACGTCTTGTTCCAACCCGGCGCCGCCGCCCACCCAGCCGAACGGCACCACGGCCACCGGCACCCCGGCATCGACGGTTTGGGTGATTTCGATGGTGAGCGCGGCGGCCGCTTGGGCATTCCACAGCAGCAGGCTCAGGATCAGCAGGGTGTTGCTTAGGCCTTTCAATCTCATATCAATTATCTACGCTAAACGGCAAAGTGATTTCACGAAAATCGGCGATAAACTCTTCGTCTTCGGGTATCGGAAAGGGTTCCGCCTTGTACACCGCGGCCTTGGCGGAGCGGTCGAAGGCCTCGTTGCCGCTGCTTTCGACCACCTTCGCCGCCACCACCCGGCCTGTTTGATCCAGCCGCACCCGAATCTCGCAGTGCAGTTTTTCCCCGTAGCCGGCGTAATACCAACTGCCCTCGATCTTTTGCCGGATCTTGCCGCTGTAGGCCTGGATGGTCTCGGTCCGGCGCTGCTCGTAGGCGGCCCGGCGCGCGGCCTCCTCGGCCTGTTTGCGGGCCTCCGCCTGCTGGCGTTGGCGTTCCGCCTCGGCCTGGCGTCGCGCCGCCTTTTCTTCGGCCTTGCGCTGGCGTTCGGCCGCCTCCTGTTGCTGGCGCTCTTGCTCGCGTCGCTGGCGCTCGGCCTGCTCGCGCTTGCGGCGTTCGGCGTCCTCGCGTTGCTGCTGTTCGAGCTTGCGTTGCCGCTCCAGCTCGCGCTGGCGCTCGGCTTCAAGGGCCTGTTGGCGTTCCTCTTCCTGGCGCCTGCGTTGTTCGGCCTCGCGGCGTTTTTGCTCCAGGGCCTGCTTCTCCTGCTCCAATTGGCGCAGGCGCTCGCGTTCCGCTGCGCGCCGCTGCTCCAGGGCCTCCAGGTTCCGCCTTTCCTGTTCGAGCCGCTCCGGGGTCAGGGGTTCCTCCTCCGGCTCCGGGGCCGGGGGCTGCTCCGGGGGCTGCTCCGGCGCGGGGCGCAACTGATCGAGTGGGATCACCCGCGCCTGGATCACTTGCACTTGATTGCCCGGCAGCTTGGGCTTTTCACCCCAGTCCGCGCCGAAGGCCATCACCCCGAGCACCAGCAAATGCCCGCCAAGCGAGATGGGCAATGCCGCCGGGGTGCGCTTGAACAGTTGCAGCATGGAGGCGCTCACCCCTCGGGCGGATCGGTAATCAACCCCACATCGGCCACGCCCACCTGTTGGAGCAACACCATCGCCTCCACCACCCGCCCGTAGCCGGCGTCGCGGTCGCCCTTGACCATCACCGGGGTGCGGGGCTTTTGCGCCCGAATGGCGCCCACCCGCTGTTGCAGGCGCGCGGGCGAGACCGGCTGTTCGGCGTCCTCGCCGGTGTCGATAAAAAACTCGCCGGCGGCGTTCACCGTAATCACCAGCGGCTCTTCGGCGTCGGGCGGCAGCGCCTCGGCGTCGGCGTTCGGCAGGTCTACCTTCACGCCCTGGGTCAGCAGCGGCGCGGTGATCATGAAGATGACCAGCAGCACCAACATTACGTCGATGTAGGGCACCACGTTGATTTCACTCACCGGACGCCTCCGCTTGCGCTGGCGACTCATGTTACGGCTCCGCTCGGTATCCGTGTGCGCTTCATTGGGTGTGGGCCTGGCGCTGCAGGATGCTGGTGAACTCGTCGATAAACTCCTCGTAACGGCTGTGCAGGCGCTCCACGTCGTTGGAATAGCGGTTATAGGCGACCACTGCGGGAATCGCCGCGAATAGGCCCATGGCGGTGGCGATCAGGGCCTCGGCGATGCCCGGCGCCACCATCGACAGGCTGGCCTGCTGTACGTTCCCCAAGGCCTGGAATGAGTGCATGATGCCCCAAACGGTGCCGAATAGCCCGACATAGGGGCTGATGGAACCCACGGTGGCGAGAAACGGCAGGCTGTTTTCGAGCACGTCGAGTTCGCGGCTCAGGGCCACCTGCATGGAGCGCCGCGACCCCTCCACCACCGCTTCCGGGGCGATGCCGCGGGTGCGCCGAGAGCGGGCGAACTCGCGAAATCCGGCGGAAAAGATGTTGCCGATGCCGCCCGGGTCCTGCTCGCCGCTATTGAGTTCCTTGTAGAGTTCGCCCAGGTCGCCGCCGGACCAGAATTGCTCCTCGAAGCGTTCGGTCGAGCCGCGGGCGGCCTTGAGCGTGCGATAGCGGTCCACGATCATGGCCCAGGAGACCACCGAGGCCACCAGCAGCGCCAGCATGACCAGTTGCACCAGCAGGCTGGCATGGGAAATCAGGTCGATAAAGGAGAGTTCAGTCTGCATCACGCATTTCCTGCAAAATCCTCTCGGGGATGGCCCGGGGCTTGAATCGGCTGCTATGCACGCAGACCACCTGTACGCTCGCGGTGCAGAGCGTCTCCTCCCCGCGCTGAATGCGATGCTCGAACAGGAAGCTGGCCTTGCGGATCTCGCGCAGCCGCACATGCACTTGCAGCAGGTCGTTGAACGCGGCCGGTTTGAGGTAATCGACCTCCAGGCGCCGCACCGCGAACAGCGCTTGGTCCTGATCCCGAATCCGATCCTGCTCCAGGCCGCGGGCGCGCAGCATTTCGGTGCGCGCACGCTCCATGAAGTTGAGAAAATTGGCATGGTACACCACGCCGCCGCCATCCGTGTCTTCGTAATAGACGCGGATCGGCCATACGAAATCCTGCATTGTTCGCCTCCCCCCAAGGCTCGCCTGCGGCGCCCGTAGTGGTTTGCGACGATTTTCGGGCATTTTTTACGCCCGCTTGCGGGCCTTTGCGTGCGTTAACGGCGTGACCGCAGTCGTTTCCTGGCGCGCCCGCAGCCGGCGCGGTTTTGATGCACGAATGCCCGCCACTCGCCTAAACCCCGGATTCTAACGCAGTGACGGGGGAAAAACGAACCGCGGCGGACCAGCCGGTAGCGGCTTGCCCCGCATCCGCGCCGGGCCGCGCCCGCCGATTTAGAGCAAATGGCTCACCAGGCCGTCGGCTAGCTTGGGCTCGAACCAGGTGGATTTGGGCGGCATCACCTCGCCGGCGTCGGCCACCGCCATCAGCGCCGCCATGGAGGTGGGGTACAGGGCGAAGGCCGCCGCCATTTCGCCGCTGTCCACCCGCCGCTGCAATTCATCGAGGCCGCGAATGCCGCCCACGAAGTCGATGCGCTGGTCGCGCCGTTGGTCGGCGATGCCGAGCAGCGGCCGCATCACTTGCTCGGTGAGCAGGCTGACATCGAGCCGCGCCACCGGGTCGTCCGTCGGGATGAGCGCCGGGTCCAGCGCCAGCCGATACCACTGGCCGCTCAAATAGAGGCCGAATTCCGCCGGCTTGGCGGGGCGCGCGGGCTGCGGCTCGGGCACCACCGTGAAGGCCGGTTTGAGCGCATCGAGGAAGGCCTCGGGGCTGAGGCCGTTGAGGCCCCGCACCACCCGGTTGTAATCCAAAATCTGCATTTGGTCGTGGGGGAAGATCACCGCCAAAAAGTGGTTGTAGGCCTCCGCACCGCTAGCCTGCGGGTCGCCCGCCCGGCGGGCCGCGGCCACCCGAGAGGCGGCGGCGGAGCGATGGTGACCGTCCGCCACATACAGCGCCGGCATGGCGTCGAAGGCCGCGGTAAGGGCGGCCACGCGCTCGGGGTCGGCGAGCGCCCAAATCTGATGGCGCACGCCGTCGCCGGCGGTCACGTCCACGTCCGGCGTTTGTTGCGCGGTGCGCGCAAGCTCGGCGTCGATCGCCGCGGCCGCCGGGTAGACCAAAAACACCGGGCCGGTCTGGGCGTTGAGGGCGTCGATTTGCCGCACCCGGTCGTCTTCCTTGGCCGGCCGGGTGTATTCGTGTTTCTTAATCCGGTTTTGGTCATAGGCGGCCACCGAGGCCGCCCCCGCCAGGCCGGTCTGCACATGCCCGCCCATGGTCAGGCGGTAGACGTAGAAGCCCTCCTGCGGGTCCTGGCGCAGCACCCCCTCGGCGCGCATCGCGGCCAGGTTTTGCGCCGCCTTGGCGTAGACCTCCGGGGCATAGGGGTCGGTGTCCGGGGCTAGGTCCACTTCGGGGCGCGAGATGTGCAGGAAGCTCCAGGGCCGCCCTTGCGCCAGGGTCCGCGCCTCGGGGGCGCTCATGACATCATACGGCGGTGCGATGACTTCCGCGGCCCGACCGGGGGCTGGTCGGAGGCCTGCAAATGGTTTGACGAGCGGCATAGACCCTGTTTCCTGCTGCGGTTAACTCAAGTGGCGATGGTTATACGGTCGCGGCCGCGCCGCGCCCGGGAGGCGTGAATTGTTTCAGAATGCCGGCCGCTTGTCCAAGGATGCGCGCATGCCCTGGTGGTCAGGGGCGGCTGTGATCGACTTCGATCAGCTCCTGCACGGCAAAGCCCCAGGCCGCGGCCTTGCGGTTCAGGCGCTGGCGCACCGCGGGCGGCAACTCGCGGCTGCGCGAGAGGATCCACAGGTAAGAGCGGTCCGGGCCGCTGACCAGCGCCCACTGGTAGTCCGGGTCCAGGGCGAGGATGTTATAGGCGGCATAAAAGGGGCCGAAGAACGACACCTTGAGGCGGCCGACGCCGGCCTCGCCCGCCGCATAGGCCTTGCCCTCCGCCGTGCGCCATTCCCCGGCCTCGGGGTCGTAGCCGCGGTTGAGCACCTTCACCCCGCCGTCGTCGCGCAGGCTGTACTCGGCCCGCACATCGGTGAGGCCGCGCTCGAAGCGGTGGTCCAGGCGCGCGATTTCGTACCACTGCCCCAGGTAGCGCTCCAGCTCGAAGCCCGAGACCGGAGTCAGCCCTTCCGGCACGCCCGTGCAGCCGAGCAGCATCCAGCCCAGCGCCGCAAGCAAAATCCGCCGTCTCATCATAGCCCCCTCACCGCGAAAATGCCGGGGGCATTGCGCAGATAGCCCTTATAGTCCATGCCGTAGCCGAAGACGTAGCGGTCCGGCGCGTCGAGGCCCACGAAATCGGCCTGAAAACCCACCCCGCGCTGGTGCGTCTTGCGGGTCAACACCGCGCTCGCGAGTTCCGCCGGCCCCTCCTTGGCGCAGGCCTTGACGATGGCATCCAGGGTGTAGCCTTCGTCCAAGATGTCGTCCACGATCAGCACATGGCGCTCGAGCAACGGCGTGCTATGGTGCTTGATCCACTCCAGCTCGCCGCCGTAGGTCTCGCCGCGGTAGCGGGTGGCATGGATGTAGTCCAGTTGCAACGGAAAATCCAGCCGGGTCAGCAGCCGACCCGCCGGGATCAGGCCGCCGTTCATTACGCACAAAATGAGCGGATCGAGCGCGGCGAAGCGGCGGCTGATCTGTGCGGCCATTTGATCAATGGCCGCCTCCACTTGCTCCAGGCTGTAGATGCGGTCCGCTTCGGCGTAAACCTTGCGCACCTCTTCGGGGCTTAGCGACATGGGGACTCCTGGTACAGTTACGCCTCAGTATTGACATCATCAGGGCCGCTGAGCGGCGCACCGGTTTGAAACCGCTCCCACGGGATCGGCCATCTGCGACGCCCGCGGCGGGTTCGAGCGCAGGCGTTGGGATCAAGCCGCTATCGCGGCTGATCGGTTAAAAACCGCTCCCAGGGGGGGGGCGGTTCACAGCCCCAGCGATAGCGGGGGCGCCTGCTCCCATTCCGCGATGAAGGCCAGGGCCTGCTTCCAACGGCGATCCTGGCGCACGCGCTGGTGGCTGTCGGCGTGGCGGCCGTGCAGGCGGGCGATGCGGCTGGAGATCACCGGGTCTTCGAACCCCGCCAAGGCGCGCGCCACCTGCTGGGCGGCCGCTGGATTATTGCACACCAGCACCATATCACAACCCGCGGCCAAGGCCTTGCGCGCCCGTTGCGGGTAATCGCCGGCGCTGGCCGCGGCGCCCATGCTCAGGTCGTCGCTGAAGATCACGCCCTGAAAGCCCAGGCGCTCGCGCAACACCCGCTTGAGCCAGCGCTCGGAGAAGCCGGCCGGTTCGGGGTCGATTTCGGGGTAGACGACATGGGCCGGCATCACCGCCTCCAGGCCGTCGTCGATCAGGCGCGCAAACGGCAGCAGGTCGTCCATTTCGATCTCTTCCCAGCGCCGTCGATCCGCCGGCAGGTCCAAATGGGAGTCCTCGGCCACCCCGCCGTGCCCCGGGAAGTGTTTGCCCACCGAGATCATGCCCGCCGCGCGCGCGCCGTGGCGCCAGGCGCGGGCCAAGTCCGCCACCGCCGTGGGCCGCTGATGCAGGGCGCGGTCGCCGATCACTGTATTGCGCCCGCGATCCAGGTCCAGCACCGGGGCGAAGCTGAAATCCACCCCCACGGAGCGCAACTCCGCCGCCATCAGCCAGCCCAGGCTGTGCGCGGCCTCTAGTGCGCGGCCCGGATCCCGGTCGTAGCACCGACCGAGCCAGCCCGCGGGCGGCAGCGGGATAAAGCCCTCGCGAAAGCGCTGCACCCGCCCGCCTTCCTGGTCCGCCGCCACCAGCAAGGACGGCCGGCGCAGGGCGTGGATCTCCTCGGTCAGGGCCTTGAGCTGGCGCGGCTCGGCATAATTGCGGCTGAACAGGATCACCCCGCCCACCGCCGGGTGGCGCAGCCAGTCGCGCTCTTCGGGCTCGAGTTGGAGGCCTGCAAGATCAAGCATCAGGGGGCCATGGGTCATCGCCGATCGGGACTCCGAAAGCTGAGAGGTCGCCTGAGGGGCGGCCTGATATCAATAAAGTTCTTCAGGTTGAACCGGACCGAATGCCTCCGCGAAATGTGAAACATTGCATAAATTACACTATATTCCGCGCGATAAGGCCAATTATCGCTTGATGTCGCAGGCCCCTAAGCTGTAGTCTATCAGTGTCTTCTAAAATACTGATTAAGGAATTGTGTTATGAAAATGCTGCTACTCGCCGGCATCCTCGCCCTGAGCGCCAGCGCCGCGCATGCGGCCGAGACGGCATCGCCCTACGCCGCTGACTGCGCCGCCTATGCACAGATGGAGGGCGACACGGCCGAGGAGCGCGAGCAGTTCTATCACGACTGCGTGGTGGAGCTGACCCGGCTCGAAGTGGAAGGCGATAGCCGAGCCGCCCTGAGCGCGAATCATTACCGCCACTGACCCGGCGGCGGGTCACTCGATCAGCACCGGGTCGCCATTGTCCACCTGATCGAACAATTCCGCCACATCCCGGTTGCGCATGCGGATGCAACCATGCGAAAGCGGCACCCCCATGGGCTCGGTATCCGGCGTGCCGTGGATGTAGATGAAGCGGCGCAGGGTGTCGCGCGAGCCGCCCCGGTTGCGGCCGGGCTCGGCGCCGGTGAGCCACAGGATGCGGCTCAAGATCCAATCCCGCTCCGGCGCGGCGGCGGCGGCCTCTGGGGTCCAGATTTCGCCCGTGGGCCGACGCCCCGCGAACACCGCATTCAGCGGCGCGTGCTGTCCGATCTTGAGCCGAATCCGGTGCCGCCCGCGCGGCGTGCAACCGCTGCCCGAGTCTTCACCCGGCCCATTGCGGGCGGTGGACACCGCATAGCTGTGCAACCGCTCGTCGCCCCGCCACAGCTCCAGCCGCTGGCGCTGCAACCACACCCGCAGGCGGGGCCGCGCGGCGTCCGCCCGCGGCGCATGGCTCAATCGCCCCATTCGCGGTACGGCGTCTCGGCCAGGTTGGCATTGTAATAGCGTTTATCGTCCGACACCTCGCGCCCCGCCCAGGCGGGCATCTCGAACGCCTCGTCCTCCGAATCCAACTCGATCTCCGCCATCACCAGGCCCGCGTTGGCGCCGTGGAACACGTCCAGCTCCCAGGTGTGCTTGCCCGCCGGCAGCAGGTATCGCGTCTTTTCGATCACCGGCTGGCGGGCCAGGTCGTCGAGCAGGACGCGGGCGTCGGCCAACGGCACCGCGTACTCAAACTCGGCGCGGGAAATGCCGCTCACCGCGCTCTTAATGGTCAATAGCGCCTGCTCGTCCTTGATGCGCACCCGAATCGCCACCCGCTCGTTGTGCGCCAGGTAGCCCTGCACCATCCGCTGCTCGCCCTTGACCCGCCCCTTCCAGTCCTCCCCCTCCACCAGAAACTTGCGTTCGATTTCTTGACCCATTACCTGCCACCTGATTACCTGTTGATTATCGACCAAACCACTTAAGGATGGACATCGCCGCCTCAAAAGTGTGAACTACACACGGTATTACGCTATGCTTGTCAGTGAAAGTCCAATGATCCGCCGAGTTTGCGTCGGCGATCGGCCCCCCACCAGCCTACCGAACTCGTTTCGATGAAGCCATTCCTCAGACTTTGCGCGGCACTGGCGCTGATCGCTTGCACCGCATGGACCGCGGCGGCCGACCCCGAACCCAGCGCGGCGGGACAGCCCGGGCTCGCCCAGGGCCGCCCGGCGCAGGCGGGGCAGGCGCCGCCATCTCATGTGGTCGAAGACAGCGCCCCTCAAGGCATCGGCAGCGACCCGCTGAACCGCAATCTCCTGCTGTGGGGCGCGGGCCTCGGGCTGCCGCTGTTGGGGGGCTTGGCGCTGTTCGTCTGGCGCAGCCATCGATTGCGGGGCGAATTCCGCCGGCGCAGCCGCAGCCTCGCCAAGGCCCAGGCCATTTCCCATATCGGCAACTGGGACTGGAGGATCGAGAGCGGCGAGCTGAGCTGGAGCGACGAAATCTTTCGTATCTTCGGCCTCAACCCGCAGGGATTCAAGCCCACCTATCAGGCCTTTTTGGAGCGGGTTCACCCGCAGGATCGGGAGGCGCTGAAGAACGAGGTGCGCAAGGCGCTGGAGGACCCCGCCCATGCCTATTTCATCGAGCATCGGGTGGTGCGGCCCGACGGCGCCATCCGCCATGTGACCGAGCTGGGCGAGGTCGAGCGCAACCCGGCGGGCGCCCCGACCTGTATGACCGGCACGGTGCAGGACATCACCGAGCGCAAACAGACTGAAACCCAACTGCTGTTGGCTCGCGGCATCATCGATAACACCAGCGAGGGCATCGTCGTCACCGACGCCGGCGGGCGGATTATCGACGTCAATCCGGCCTATGAGCGCATCCTGGGCTATCCGCGCGAGCATGTGTTGGGCAAAAAGCCGGGGTTCGCCGCTTCGGGGCACCACGATCAGGCGTTCTACCGCGCAATGTGGAGCCAACTGAAAGCGCAAGGCTATTGGGAGGGCGAGATCTGGGACCGCCACGCCGATGGCGAGACCGTTCCGCAGTGGCTGACGATTAACGCCATCACCGACCCCGCCGGCCAAGTGACCCACTACGCAGGCATTATGTTGGACATTTCGCACCAAAAGGCCGCAGAGAAGCAGCTCAAACAGATGGCCTTTTACGACCCGCTCACCGGCCTGCCCAATCGCACCCTGTTCCGCGATCGCCTGGAGCAGGAACTCGCCGCTGAGCGCCGCAATCACGGCCAATTGGCGCTGATGTTCATTGATCTCGACCGCTTCAAGGACGTCAACGACACCCTGGGCCATGCCGCGGGCGACGAAATGCTGGTCGAGGCCGCCCGCCGCTTGCGCGCTGTCGTGGGCGAGGCGGATACCCTGGCGCGCCTCGGCGGCGACGAATTCACGGTCGTCCTGACCGATATCAGCCAGCCCAACCGCCTATCCAGCCTGGCCGCCGAGCTGATCCAGCAACTCAGGCTGCCGTTCGATCTGCACGGCAAGACCGTCCACCTCGGGGCCAGCATCGGTATCGCCCTGTTCCCGGAGGACGGCCGCGATAGCGAGACCCTGGTCAAAAACGCCGACATCGCGATGTACCAGGCCAAGGACGCCGGCCGCAATACCTTTCACTACTTCTCCGCGGCGCTTCAGGCCCATGTCTTCGACCGGCTGGAAATGGAGGCGGACCTCAATCAGGCCCTCGAACGCGACGAGCTGCGGGTGCATTACCAACCCAAGTTCGACCTGGCGCGGCGCACCCTGATCGGCATGGAGGCGCTGGTGCGCTGGGAGCACCCGGAACAGGGCCTGATCGGCCCCGCGCAGTTCATTCCGTTGGCCGAGGAGACCGGCCTGATCCTGCCGCTGGGCGAGTGGGTGCTGCGCGAGGCCTGCGCCCAGGCGGTGCAGTGGCTGCAAACCGACTCCTGCGCACTCAAGCTGGCGGTGAACCTGTCGGCCCGCCAATTCCTGCACCCGCAGCTGGTGCCGCTGGTGGACGAAATCCTGCGCGACACCGGCTTGCCGGCGCCCAATTTGGAGCTGGAGATCACCGAATCCATGGTGATGTCCAACATCGCAAAGGCCATCACCGCCATGGAGCAACTGCGCGCCCTGGGCATCAGCCTGGCGATTGACGACTTCGGCACCGGCTATTCCTCTTTGAGCTACCTCAAGCGCTTCCCCATCAATACGCTGAAGATCGATCAAAGCTTCGTCCGCGACCTCGCCCGCGACCAGGACGACGACGCCATCGTGGACGCTATCATCTCCCTGGCCCGCAGCCTCAAGCTGGAGGTGATCGCCGAGGGCATTGAGACCGAACAACAGCTCGCATTCCTCTGCCGCCGCCAGTGCAGCGCCGGCCAGGGCTATCTACTGGGACGCCCCATGCCGGCCGCCCAATTCGAGGCGCTCTGCCGCCCGGCCCCGACGGACGCGGTCATCACCCCGGCTTAGGTTCGGCGCGTTAAGAGGCCGCCTGAGAATGGGAACCGTAGCAAGGGGATGCCATTTGGAGGCGGATTTATGGTTTACTTGAGGCGAATAGCGGGGATTATTTAACGCAAATGAACGGAAAATCTGACCAAAAGGGCATTTCCGCAGTAGGCTCCTCCATCCTCAGACAGCCTCTAAGTGCGGCAGGGTAGGTCCGCCCCGCTCATGGATTGCCTATGAATACCCGCTCCCCCCGCCGATCATGGTCCTGGCGCCGCCTGGCCAGCAACCCCTTGGTGTTCTGGGGCGCGCTGCTGGCCGTGGGCCTGGCGGTGGCGGGGCTGGAGAGCCATCGGAGCTACCGCGCCCACCTCGATGCCCTGCTGCACGAAACCGCCCAATCCGCCCGCCAGGCGGACCTGGTGCTGCAACGCCTGACCGAGCATGCGGCCACCATCGGCATCGCCGCCGAGAGCTATTTTCAGGCCGGTCACAACCACCGCTCCAAGGGCCTCTCGTCGCTGCGCTATGATGCCGAGCGGGATCGCTTCCTGGCCCCGGGCGCGGCGCCCCGCCCGCGGTTCGATTTCAGCCTCTCGGGCATCGGCGACTTCCGCAACCGGGGGGCCGACTTCGACACCGAACTCGACATGGCGTTGTCCCTGACCCCCTATTTCCGCCTCACCCGCCAATCCCACCCCGAGCTGGAGGGGGTCTACTATGCCTCCGCCGCCGGGTTCATCGTGCACTACCCGTCGGTGGCGCCGGAGACCCACGAGTTCCATTGGGAAACCCTGGAGCGGCCGTTCTTCCGCGCCGCCGCGCCGCAACAGAATCCGCAACGCGCCCCGCGCTGGAGCCGGGCGTATGCGGACAAGGCCGGCGCCGGAGGCCTGGTCACCCTCGCCACCCCGGTCTACGACGCCGACCGCTTTCGCGGCGTGATCGGCGTGGACATCACCCTGCGGGAATTGGCCGCCACCCTGGGTGCGGCGTTTTCCGGCTGCTGCGGTGAATTGCGGCTCGCCGACGGCGCGACGCTGCTGGCTGGCGTGTCGCTCCCCCCCGCCCCGGAGGCGGAGGTCTTTCACGCCGCCGTTGGCGCGCTGGCGAACCGGCCGCCGCGGCGCTTGCACGATTCGGGCGGGCGCAAATGGGCGCATTTCCCGCTCACTCACGCGCCCTGGGCGCTTTGGATCGGCATCACCCCCAAGTCGGTGGTAAAACAGGTGCTGCTCGACATCCGCCCCAGCCTGCTGCTGTTGGCGCTGCTGATGCTGCTGCTGTGGGTCAGCCGCTATCGCCAGTTGGCGATGCGGAAACTGAGCCGCAGCCATCGCCGCTACGAGCAACTGTTCAGCCGCAACCAGGCGGTGGAGCTGCTGATCGATCCCGCGGACGGCCGCATCCTCGACGCCAACCTGGCCGCCGAGCGCTTTTACGGCTGGAGCCGCGAACAGCTCAAGCGCCTGCGCATCGGCGACATCAACACCCTGACCCCGGCGGAAGTCAGCGCCGAGATGCAGCGCGCCAAGGCCGAAAAGCGTAACCATTTTATCTTTCAGCACCGTCTGGCCAACGGCTTGGTGCGAGATGTAGAGGTGCATTCGGGGCCGGTGGACCTGGAAAGCCGCACCATTCTGTATTCGATTATCCATGACATCAGCGACCGCCGCGACATGGAACGCCGACTGCAATCCGCCGAGCGGCGCTACCGCAGCCTGTTCGAGCACTCCAACGACGGCCTGCTGCTGTTTCGGGCCGGCGCCTGGGAGCTGTTGGACGCCAATCGGCGGGCCTGCGAGATGCTCGGCTACGCGCCTGATCAACTGACCGGCCGCAGCTTTCTCGAACTCCACCCCGCAGACGAGCGCGCCGCCCTGACGGCGCAATTGCAAGGCGTGGAATCCGCGACCGGCGTCCTGTTCGAGACCCGGCAACTGACGCCCGGCGGCAGTCGCATGGTGGAGGTGTCGGCCCGCCTGCTGGAGCTGAACGACACGCCGGTGATCCTGGCCATTGTGCGCGACATCGAAGCGCGCAAACAGGCCGAGGCCGCGTTGTGCGAAAGCGAGCAACGTTATCGGGATTTGGTGAACAACGCGGCTGAAATCATCGCCATCATCGACGGCGACCGCATCCGCTACCTCAACCCCGCGGGCGTGGCCCTTAGCGGTTTCGACCCGCAACTCGAAGGCGAATGCCGCTTTTCCAGCCTGCTCCACCCCGCAGACCGCCAACACCATGTCCTCAACCGGCTTGGGGCCGAGGATGCCGCGCCCCAGACCGCGACCCACGGCGTGTTGCGCCTGATCGATCGCGCCGGTCACAGCCGATGGGTGCAAAGCAAGGCCGTTGCAGTGAACTGGGAGAATCGCCCGGTGACCCTGATGTTCATGGCCGACATCACCCGCGTGCTGGAGTCCGAGCGCGCGCTGCACGCGCTGGTGGAAGGCACCGCCAAGGACGTGGGGCAGCCCTTCTTTCATTCCCTAGTGCAGCATCTGGCCCAGGCCCTCGCGGTGCGCTACGCCTTCGTGGGTCGCCTGCTGCCCGAGGGTGAGCGGGTGCGCACCATCGCGCTGTGGGCCAACGGCGAGCAGGCCGAGAACTTCGAGTACGACCTCGCCGGCACCCCGTGCGAAACCGTGATGGCCAAGGTCCCCTGCGCCTACTCCGACCGCATTACCGAGCGCTTCCCCGAGGACCAACTGCTGCAACAGATGGGGGCCGAGAGCTACATCGCGGCGCCCCTGTTCGATAGCCAAGGCCGGCCGCTGGGGCTGCTCGCGGTGCTCGATGACCAACCCATGGGCGACACCGACTCGGCCGCGTCCGTGCTCGCGGTGTTCGCCAGTCGCGCCGGCGCCGAGCTGGAGCGCGAACAGGCCGAGGTGCGCCTGCGCCAGGCCGCGGCGGTGTTCGAGTCCAATTCCGAGGCGATCGTCATCACCGATGCCGAGGCGCGCATCCTGGCGGTCAATCGGGCCTTCACCGAAATCACCGGTTACAGCGAGGCCGAGGTGCTGGGCCGCAACCCCAACCTGCTGCACTCCGGGCTGCAAGACCCCGGTTTTTACCGCGCCATGTGGGAGCAGTTGCTGCGCGAGGGCCAATGGCGCGGCGAACTCTCCAACCGCCGCAAGAACGGCAAGACCTACCCCGCCTGGATGACCATTAACAGCGTGCCCGACGCGCACGGCGAGGTGCGCTACTATGTGGGCGTGGCCGCGGACCTGAGTAATCTCAAGCAGTTCCAGCAGGCGTTGCAGCACCTCGAGCACCACGACCCCCTGACCGACCTGCCCAACCAGCGGCTGTTTAACCAACACCTGGCCCATAGCATCACCCGCGCCCGGCGGGATCAGGAAAAGGCCGCGGTCTTGGTGCTTGATCTGGACCACTTCAAGCACATCAACGAAAGCCTGGGCCACCAACTAGGCGACGAGCTGCTGATCGAGGTCAGCCGCCGCTTCCGCGGCCAGTTGCGCGAGGGCGACACCCTGGCCCGCCAGGGCGGCGACGAATTCATGGTCCTGCTGGAGGACCTGCAACGGGCCGAAGAGGCCTCGCTGGTGGCCGGCAAGCTGCTGGCCACCCTCAAAACCCCGTTTGAGTTGCACGGCGAGCGGCTGTTCCTGGCCGCCAGCCTGGGGATTTGCATCTTCCCCGACGATGCCGCCACCGCGGGCGAGCTGATCAGCGGCGCCGACGCGGCCATGTATCGGGCCAAGGAGCGGGGCCGAGACAATTTTCAATACTTCTCGGTCGAGCAGTCCGCTCAGGCCTTGGAGCGTCTGCAACTGGAAAACCAATTGCGCGAGGCGCTGCAAAACGACGAGCTGCGGCTGTTCTATCAGCCCCAGGTCTGTCTCATCAGCGGGCGCATCGTCGGCGCCGAGGCCCTGATCCGCTGGCAAAGCCCCGAGCGCGGCCTGGTGTTCCCCGACCGCTTCATCCCGCTGGCGGAGGAAAACGGCCTCATTCACCCGCTGGGCGAGTGGGTGCTGAGCGAGGCCTGCCGTCAGCTCGCGGCCTGGGACGCCGCCGGCCTGCACCTGCCCAAGCTGGCGGTGAACCTGTCGGCCAAGCAACTGGAGCACAAGGACCTGGCGACGCGGGTGAACGCCATCGTCCGGCACGCGCAAATGGCGCCCGAGCGGCTGGAGCTGGAGATCACGGAGTCCGCGGTCATGCGCCGCCCCGACGACGCCGTGGCTCAGCTCAAGGCCATCCATCGCACCGGCATCGGCCTGGCGCTGGATGATTTCGGCACCGGCTACTCCGCCCTCGGCTATCTCAAGCGCCTGCCGGTGCAAAAGATCAAAATCGACCGCTCCTTTGTGCAGGATCTGCCGCACGACGAGGAAGACGTCACCATCACCCGCACCGTGATCGCCATGGGCCAGGCCCTCGGGCTGACGGTGATCGCCGAGGGGGTGGAGGAAATCATCCAGCGCGACTTCCTGGCCGAACAGGGCTGCGATCTTTACCAGGGCTACCTGTGCAGCCGCCCGGTGAATGCCGCGGCCTTCGGCCGGTTACTCGCCCAAGCGCGGTGTCAAATCAAGGAATCGTGAGCCGAGTCACACAAATCTCACGAAAGTCGGTTATCCTTGGGGCGAACCGCATTCGGGACCGGCTCCGGCGACCGCGATAGCAATCGCCGGTGCAGGCCCTAACCCAAAACGCTCAACTAAGGAGCAACCCATGACCGACATCCAATCCCTGCTCGGCGACGAAACCGCGGACCTGCTGGGCCATCGATGCGCCGGCATCCCGCAGGACATGCTGCACCTGCCGGGTCCGGACTATATCGATCGCGTGGTCGCCCAGTCCGACCGCAAGCCCTCGGTGCTGCGCAATTTCCAAAGCCTCTTCGACCACGGCCGCCTCGGCGGCAGCGGCTACATCTCCATCCTGCCGGTGGATCAGGGCGTGGAGCACTCGGGCGGCGCCTCCTTCGCCCCCAACCCCATCTATTTCGACCCCGAGAACATTATCCGCCTGGCCATGGAAGGCGGCTGCAATGCGGTGGCCTCCACCCTGGGCGTGCTCGGCTCGGTGGGGCGCAAATACGCCCACAAGATCCCGTTCCTGGTCAAGATCAACCACAACGAAATGCTCACCTACCCCGCCATCTATGATCAGACCCTGTTCGCCAGCGTGGAGCAGGCCTTCGACATGGGGGCTGCGGCGGTGGGCGCCACGATCTATTTCGGTTCGCCCGACTGCCGCCGCCAGATTCAGGAGATCAGCGAGGCCTTCCAACAGGCCCACGAGCTGGGCATGGTGACGGTCCTGTGGGCCTACCTGCGCAACTCCGACTTCAAAAAAGACGGCACCGACTACCACGCCGCCGCCGACCTCACCGGCCAGGCCAACCACCTGGCGGCCACCATCGAGGCGGACATCGTGAAGCAGAAACAGGCCACCAACGACGGCGGCTACACCGCCATCGGCTTCGGCAAGACCCACCCGCGCGTGTATTCCGAACTCTCCGGCGCACACCCCATCGACCGCGTGCGCTACCAGGTGGCCAACTGCTACATGGGCCGCGCCGGCATGATCAACTCCGGCGGCCCCTCGGGCGAAAACGACCTGCACCAGGCCGTGCGCACCGCGGTGATCAACAAACGCGCCGGCGGCATGGGGCTGATCTCCGGGCGCAAGGCCTTTCAAAAGCCCATGGCCGAAGGCGTGCAGCTGTTGAACACCATCCAGGACGTGTATCTGGCCAAGGATGTCACCATCGCCTAAGGCGATTTCAACCACCCCCCGCGGCGTGCTCATACCGCCGCGCATCGCTATCCAAAACACCCCGCGGGAGCGGTTTGTAACCGCGATCAGCCGCGTTAGCGGCTTGGTCGGGCGTTGGCGCCGAACCGCGCCCGTCATCGCGGATGCAATCCGCGCCCACGGTTGTCGCCGATACCTTGACGCGGCAGCACCTCGTAGCCATAAGGCCTTTGGCGGAAATCCTTATACCAGGATTGCGCTGGATTATGGCCTGAGAACCCGGACCTGAAAAACCGCAATGAGTGACAAACAACAACCCGCCCCCCCGCTCCAACTGCCCGCAGCCCCCGTGGCGGTCTCACCGGCCCCCAACGACCAGTCCCCGCCCGAGCCCGGGGCCGACGGCTGGAACCTGGACGCGCCGGAGCTTTTTCTGAACCGCGAACTCACCTGGCTGGCGTTTAACCGCCGCGTGCTGCACGAGGCCGAAGACCCGCGCACCTCGCTGCTTGAGCGGCTCAAGTTCATCGCCATCGTCAGCGCGAACCTGGACGAATTCTTCATGAAGCGCATCGGCGGCCTCAAGCAACAGGTAGGGGCCGGGGTCAGCAAGCTCACCGTGGACGGCCGCACCCCCCAACAACAGATCGACGAATGCTACGAGGTGGTGCGCCAACTCGAAACCCGCAAGGAGGCGCTGCTGCGGGAAATCCTCGCCGAGCTGGAGCGGCACGATATCCGCATCCTGCGCTATGCCGACCTCGACCCCGCCGACCAGGAGAAACTGCGGCAATACTATTACGAAAACATCTTTCCGCTGGTCACGCCCCAGGCCATCGACCCGGCCCACCCCTTCCCCTTTATCTCCAACCTGTCGCTGAACCTGCTAGTCACCGTCTCGGTGCCCGGACAGCAAGAGCGCATCTCCCTCACCCGCATTAAGGTGCCCCGCGGCGGCATCATCCCGCGGTTTATACAGGTCAACGGCCGCAACCACTTCGTGCCGCTCGAAGAGGTGATCTCCCACAACCTCGACATGCTGCTGCCGGGGGTGGAAATCGTCGGCTACCGGCTGTTTCGGGTCACCCGCAACGCCAATACCGAACGCGCCGAAGAGCACGCCGACGACCTGCTGTCGATGATCGAATCCGAGCTGCGCGACCGCCGCTTCGCGCCCATCGTGCGGCTGGAGGCGGAGGCCGAGATGGAGGAGATCAAACGCGGCCGGCTCGCCGCTGAACTGGGGCTGGACGCAGTGGCCGACGTGTTCGACGCCAACGCCATGTCGGCCATGCGCGATCTATTCGAAATCGCCGGCCTCGACATCCCCGAACTCCACGACCCGGTGTACAAGCCCCTGGACCACCCGGAGCTGTTGGACAAACGCAATATCTTTCACATCATCCGCGACCGCGGACCCTTTTTGCTGCAACCGCCCTACGACTCCTTCGTAAACTCGGTGGAACGCCTGCTCAAAGAGGCCGCCGAAGACCCCAAGGTGCGCGCCATCAAAATGACCCTGTACCGCACCTCGGGCGACAGCCAGGTGGTGGACGCGCTGATTCACGCGGCCAAAAACGGCAAACAGGTGGCGGTGGCGGTGGAGCTTAAGGCCCGCTTCGACGAAGAGGCCAATATCCGCTGGGCCGAACGGATGGAAGAGGCCGGCGTGCATGTCACCTACGGCATCGTCGGCCTCAAGACCCACTGCAAGGTGATCCTGGTGGTGCGCCAGGACTACAGCGGCCTGCGCCGTTACCTGCACATCGGCACCGGCAACTACAACGCCAGCACCGCCCGCCTGTACTCGGACCTGGGCATCCTCACCACCGACGAAACCCTGGGCGAAGACGCCACCGAGCTGTTCAACTACCTCACCACCGGCTTCACCCCGGAGCGTAAATACAAAAAACTGCTGCCCTCCCCCAAGCTGCTTAAGCGCGCGCTACTGGAAAAGATCGAACGCGAGCGCCAACGCCATAGCGCGGACAAGCCCGGCCTGATCCAATTCAAGATGAACGCCTTGGAGGACGTGGACATCACCCGCGCCCTGTATCAGGCCGCCCGCGACGGCGTGCGCATCGACCTCATCATCCGCGACACCTGCCGCCTGCGCCCGGGCCTGCCCGGCCTGACCGAAAACGTGCGCGTGCTCGGCGTGGTCGGCCGGTTCCTGGAACACACCCGCATTTACTACTTTCAAAACGGCGGCGAGGAGGAATACTTCATCGGCTCCGCCGACGCCATGAAGCGCAACCTCGAATCCCGAGTGGAAGTGGTCACCCCGGTGGAGCACCCGGACCTGCGGGCGCAGATTCGCGACTTCATGGACACCCAGCTCAACGACCCGCGCAGCGTTTGGGAGATGCAGCCCGACGGCGGCTACCTCCAACGCCAACCGGCCGGCGACACCGCCGAAGGCTGCCAGGAGGCCGAGATGCGCAAGGCCAAAAAGCGCCTCAAAGAGGCGCGCAAGCTCCACCAGGCACAGAAATTCAAACCGCACAAAAAGTCCCGCAAGCGTAATCTGATGTAGACTTTAAGAGCCGCCCCCCCGGAGGTCGAGCCGAATCCCCATGTTGGAAGTCATACTCCTCGCCGTGGCCTTGAGCATGGACGCCTTCGCGGTATCCGTAGGCTTGGGGGCCAAGAATGGCCGCCCCGCCCTGGGGCTCGCGGTCAAATCGGGGCTGTATTTCGGCGTCTTCCAGGGCCTGATGCCGCTGATCGGTTATTTCGCCGGCCTGGGCTTTCTGGAATACATTCAGCATATCGACCACTGGGTCGCCTTCATTCTGCTGGCGCTGATCGGCGGCAAGATGATCTACGAATCCTTCAGTGAAGAGATCGGTGAAGATCTCGCCGCCGTCACCAACCGCATGCTGCTGCTGCTGGCCATCGCCACCAGCATCGACGCCTTGGCCGCCGGCTTCACCCTGTCGTTTTTCGACCTATCGCCGCTGATCTCGGTGCTGCTGATCGGCGCCACGACCTTCCTGTTCAGCTTCGCGGGCGTCTATATCGGCGTCACCAGCGGGACCTATCTGGAGAGCAAGGCCGAACTGGCCGGGGGCCTGATCCTGATCGGCATCGGGTCGAAGATCCTGGTGCAACACTTGGGTTGGATCTGATGGAAGGCCTGGAAACCGCCCTCGCCCAATGCCCGTACTGCGGCGAAGAGATCGAACTGCTGATCGACCGCAGCGTGCCCGAACAGGAATACATCGAAGACTGCCCGGTCTGTTGCCAACCCATCGAAATCGCAGTGGAGGTCGAACCCCGAACCCCGGCGGCGGTGATCGCCCGACGTGACGACGAGGCCTGAGGCTGGCCCGCATAGTCTGGCTAAAGCCAGGCTGTGGGGCTGTATAACGCAAAGGGCGCAAAGAAGGAACGCAAAGGGGGCAAAGGGGTTAAAATCTGCGCGGGTCGGTCTTCAAGATTTTACGCCTTAAAAACCTCTGCGCCCTTTGCGTCTTCCCTTCGCGTTCTTTGCGTTATAATCACGCTAAACCCAGCGCTCCCACCGGCTACAGCCTCAGCCGCCCGGGGGGCGGGCGTTGGCCTCGGGGGCGGTCTCCTGCCAGCCGATGAACAACAGCACCCCGAAGGCGAATTCAATGCCCGCGAGTACGATCCACATCATCGGCAGGCCGCCGGTGAGCACATGCAGGCCCACCACGAGCACAAAGCCGGCCTTGGCGGCGACCACATAAAGGATCTGTTCGCGGAATCGAAACGGATCCCAAGCGCTGCGCAGGCACATCAGGCCGAAGATCAGCAATAACACGGCCGGAAACTGCACATAGGCCGGGTGATTGGGCGGGGTGATGGCTTGCTGCTGATAGATCCAAAGCGGCATCAGGGCGAACGCCGCCCCCGCAGCCAGGGTATAGAGCCCGCCCAGGCCATACAGGATACGGGTTTGCAGCAGGGTGTCGAAGCGCATCTGAGGATTGACTCCTTCGGTTAGCGGTTGCCGGGCATGCCACCAATCTTGCATCTCAACCCTCTTAAAGGTCAAATGAAACGAGTCCGCCGATGACCCTGACCGAACTTCGCTATATCGTAGCCGTGGCGCGGGAGCGTCATTTCGGGCGCGCCGCCGCCGCCTGCTTCGTCAGCCAGCCCACCTTAAGCGCCGGCGTGCGCAAGCTCGAACAAGACCTCGGCGTCACCCTGTTCGAGCGCAGCCGCAGCGAGGTCTCGCTGACCGATGCCGGCGAGCAGGTGCTGGACCAGGCCCAGCGCGTGCTGGAGGCGGCGGATGCGGTGAAGCAAATCGCCGCCCAGAGCAAGGATCAGTTGGCCTCGCCGCTGCGCTTGGGGGCCATCTACACCATTGGCCCCTACCTGCTGCCCGAGCTGATCCCGATCCTCAAGGAAGCGGCCCCCGCCATGCCCCTGGTGATCGAGGAGGGCTACACCGCCGAGCTGCGCGGCCGGCTGAAGCATGGCGAGCTGGACGCGATCTTGGTGTCGCTCCCCTTCGAAGAACCCGGGGTGGAGATCCGCGCACTGTACGATGAGCCCTTTGTGGCCCTGTTGCCCGCCTCCCACCCTTGGACCCTGCGCGATGCGCTGGCCCCGGCGGACCTGGCGCGGGAGAACGTGCTCCTGCTCGGCCGCGGCCATTGCTTTCGCGATCAAGTGATCGAGGCCTGCCCCGAATGCGTGGAGCCTGCGGCGGATCGGCTGCATCTGCAGCACGCCCTGGAGGGCAGCTCGCTGGAGACCATTCGCCACATGGTGGCGGGGGGTATCGGCATCACCGTGGTGCCCTGCACCGCCGCCGGGGCCGACCGCTACTCCCAACGGTTGTTGAAGATCCGCCGCTTTTGCGCCAACGAACCCAAGCGCCGCGTGGTGCTGGCCTGGCGGCGCAGCTTTCCGCGCCCGGAGGCCATCCAGGCCCTGCGTAAGGCGGTGCTCGACTGCCCGCTGAGCTGTGTGCATTTCCTGCCCGCGGACGATCTCTAAGAGGCTGGGCCAAACCGCAAGGCGCGGCTGAAAGCGGTTGTTTTTTCACAGGGCCGCCCCGACCCTAGATTGGGATAGGCGGAGCAGACACTGATAGATTTTTACTATCAGTCTTATCGTAACAATCGATTTCAGAACCCAAAGCGCCCGCGCTATCCTACAACTCACGGCCACGCCAGCGGTGGCCAAAACAGACGTTCTACGTCACGCTCGTTATCACCGACCGATACAAAGAGGTAAGCAACATGGAACTGAAAGGCAGCAAGACCGAACAACACCTGAAAGACGCCTTCGCCGGCGAGTCCCAGGCCAACCGCCGTTACCTGTATTTCGCCTCCAAGGCGGACGTGGAAGGCTACAACGACGTAGCGGCCCTGTTCCGCTCCACCGCCGAGGGCGAAACCGGCCACGCCCACGGCCACCTGGAATACCTCGAAGAGTGCGGCGATCCGGCCACCGGCCTGCCCTTCGGCGGCACCGAGGCCAACCTGAAGACCGCAGTGGAAGGCGAAACCCACGAATACACCGACATGTACCCCGGCATGGCCAAAACCGCGCGTGAAGAGGGCTTCGACGAAATCGCCGACTGGTTCGAAACCCTAGCCAAGGCCGAACGCTCCCACGCCAACCGCTACAAAAAGGCCCTGGACGAACTCGACGCGTGAAAACATAGAGGGCTGGGTGGTTAGTGCTGGGTGCTAGTGCTAGGTGCTGGGCGCTTGGTGCTGAGTGACAGGCGCCAAGCGGCCGCCTCGGCCCTCGGCACAACAGACTAAACACTTTGAACTCAGAACTAACCACTAACCACTAAACAAAGAGACTGGTTCGATGAAAGAAGGAAACCTCGAAGCCCCGACTCGCCATCCGCTGGACTGGCGGAATCCCGAGTTTTACGACGAAGGCTTGCTGATGCAGGAGATGGAGCGGGTTTTCGATATCTGCCACGGCTGCCGCCGCTGCGTGAGCCTGTGTCAGTCTTTCCCCGCGCTGTTCGATTTGGTGGACGAGTCGGAGACTTTGGAAGTGGACGGCGTGGATAAAAAGGACTATTGGCAGGTGGTGGACCACTGCTACCTGTGCGACCTGTGTTACATGACCAAGTGCCCCTATGTTCCGCCCCACGAGTGGAACCTGGACTTCCCGCACCTGATGTTGCGCGCCAAGGCGGTGAAGTTTAAAAAGGGCGATATAAAACTGCGCGACAGGATTTTGACCAGCACCGATGCGGTGGGCAATTTGGCCGGCATCCCGGTGGTGTCCGGGGTGGTGAACGCCATGAATAAGATCGGCCCCGCCCGCAAGGTGATGGAATCGGTGCTGGAGGTGCATGCCGACGCTCGGCTGCCCGAATTCCACAGCAACACCCTGCGCCAGCGGCTCAAAGGGCGCAACAGCAACCTCACCCCCGAGGCCGCGGGCGAGACCACCGGCAAGGTGGCGCTGTTCGCCACCTGCTACATGAACCGCAACGAACCCGGCCCGGCGGAGGATTTGGTGGCGGTGTACGAACACAACGGCATCCCGGTGACCCTGCCGGAGAAGGAAAAGTGCTGCGGCATGCCCAAGCTTGAACTGGGCGACCTCAAGGCCGTGGAGGCCGCCAAGGCAGTCAATATCCCGGTGCTGGCCAAGCTGGTGGACGCGGGTTGGGACCTGACCGCGCTGATTCCGTCTTGCGTGCTGATGTTTAAGCAGGAACTGCCGCTCATGTACCCGGACGATGCAGACGTGCAAAAGGTCAAAAACGCCTTCTACGACCCCTTTGAATACCTGATGCTGCGGCATAAGAAAGGCAAGCTGAACACCGACTTCAAGCAGGGCCTGGGCAAGGTCTCCTATCAGGCCGCTTGTCACCAGCGGGTGCAGAACATCGGCCAGAAGACCCGCGAGACCTTGAGCCTGATCCCGGACACCCAAATCGAGATCATCGAGCGCTGCTCCGGCCACGACGGCACCTATGCGGTGAAGAAGGAGATGCGCGAATACGCGGTCAAGATCGTGCGCCCGGTGGTGAATAAGGTGAAGAAATTCGACCCCGACCACTTCGGCAGCGACTGCGCCATGGCCGGCCACCATATCGAAAAGGTGCTCGACAACGGCAAGCCGGCGGAACACCCGATCTCCTTAATCCGCCAGGCCTACGGCATCTGAATGGCCATTCCAGCGGAAAAACCGTTTGATCTCTATGCCGAGCTGGAGGCCCTGCCGGAGAACCAGGTTGGGGAGATCATCAACGGGCGGCTGATCGCCTCCCCACGGCCTGCGATGCCCCATGCGATTGCAAGCTCGGGCCTGGGAAGCGACCTCCTCGGCCCCTACCAACGCGGTCGGGGCGGCCCCGGCGGCTGGTGGATCATCGACGAACCGGAGGTGCATTTCATTCGGGACACCGAGGTGGCGGTTCCGGACATCGGCGGTTGGCGCAGGGGGCGCATGCCGATCCCGCCCCAAGGCCATCGGATCGAGGTCGCGCCCGACTGGATCTGCGAGATCCTCTCGCCCTCCACCGGCAAGCTGGATCGCACCGAGAAGATGCCCCTTTACGCCCACTACGGCGTATCCTGGCTCTGGCTGGCGGATCCGCTGCTGAAGACCCTGGAGACCTACGAGCTGCGTGAAGGGCGCTGGGTGAACCTGGCCAACTACAAAGACGCCGACCGGGTCAGCGCCCCGCCCTTCGACGCCATCGAGATCCGCCTGGACGATCTATGGCTCCCCGACCCTGAAGGCGATAACGAATCGAACCATACCGACCCACAGGAGTAGATAAAGATGTCAAACGAAGGCTACCACGAACCCATCGACGAACTCCGCGACGAAACCCGCGACATGCACCGCGCCATCGTCTCCCTAATGGAAGAACTGGAAGCGGTGGACTGGTACAACCAGCGCATGGACGCCTGTAAGGACGACGAATTGCGCGCCATCCTCAAGCACAACCGCGACGAGGAGAAAGAACACGCCGCCATGGTGCTGGAGTGGATCCGCCGCCGCGACCCCGCGTTCGACCATGAACTCAAGGACTACCTGTTCACCGAAAAACCCATTGCCCACGACTGACCCAGGGCTACCCAAGCCGCACAGAAGCCACGACAACACCGCGCGGTTGCGCCTGCAGACGAGCCGGGGTTGCCCCCCCGGCTAAAGGCGCAACCGCCCAATCGGTGGTTTCCGATCTGCTTAAGCGGCGGTAGCCAGAGCGCAGCCCCGACATCCAGGAGAACCGCCATGGCCAAGCTGACCCGAGAAGACCTCTACAGCCTGGAAAAATATACCGAAATCCGTAACGATTTCCGCACCAAGGTGATGCAACACAAAAAAGACCGCCGCGTGGCCATCGGCGACCATGCGGCGCTGTATTTCGAAGACGCCCTGACCATGCAATACCAGGTGCAGGAGATGCTGCGCATCGAAAAGATCTTCGAGGCCGCCGGCATTCAAGAGGAGCTGGATGTCTACAACCCGCTGATCCCCGACGGCAGCAACTGGAAGGCCACCTTCATGCTGGAGTACGCGGACGAGGACGAGCGACGCCAAGCCCTGGCCCGCTGCATCGGCATCGAGGACAAGACCTATATGCAGGTGCAGGGATTCGACCGCGTGCATGCCATTAGTAACGAAGACCTCGACCGCGCCGCGCCCGACAAGACCGCCTCGGTGCATTTCATGCGCTTCGAGCTAAGCCCCGAGATGGCGGCGGCGGTAAACCAGGGCGCGGCGGTGCTGGCCGGCATCGACCACCCCGCATACCAGGCAGAGGTTCAGACCTCCCCCGAGGTCCGCGCGGAACTCGCCCGAGACCTCGAATAACCGGCTCAAGCACCGAGTCCCCCGCGGCGATCCGCCGGGGGACGCGGTGTCCAAACGCACGCCCTGCCGCCAACGCCCTCCTTTTCCGCCGCGCCGCGCCGCGCTGCGCTGCTCACCGAACCCCGCCGCCGCCGCCGCTTCACGACCGCACGTCGTCCCGAGACGGGCGCCCTCGGAACGCAGGGCACACAGAGAACCGCAGAGGGCGCAGGGAGGGATTTCGATTTCAGGTGCGTTCCCGTAGGCAGCATTTGAACCACGAATGGACACGAATATCCTAGTACAGTCGCGCCTAAGTATCGGAAACCACCCAGGCGCTTTCGGAACGCAGGGCACGCGGAGAACCGCAGAGCCCGGGCGCGTAACCGGAAACCCGCACCGCCCGAGGGCTATACTCCAGGCGGCTAGGCCAGGCCGGGGCTTCGGACAGGCATCCCCGCCCTGGGGCGCGGGGACGACTACGCAAGAATCCCTCCGCGCCCTCTGCGCTTCTAAATCGCGTTGTTTGCGTTATTTGTGCGCAGGCGTACTGATCTATTTTTTCGTTATATCAGACGTTTGCAGAACAACGGTCGGTCGCTGCCGCAACTCATTTTCAATTACCCCTTGAAATATAAACCGTACACCCCGAGGTATTTTTTAGCGCGTCGGCATACCACAACTCCAAAAGCGACGCTCGCTTTCGGGCCGCCCTCGGGCGCACCCCTGCCACTTCTCAACTGTTAGGAGAGAAAATCATGGTCTACCGCACATCGCCGGCCTGGCTGTTGCCAGGCCTGCTGTTCTCCTTATCGCTCTCGGGGACCGTCCTGGCCGCGCCTTTGGGCCTGCCGGAGGTCCCCATCCCCGAAGACAACCCGCAAACCCAAGAAAAGATCGCCCTCGGCGATCGCCTGTTCCACGACAAACGCTTTAGCGCCGACGGCGAGGTAAGCT
Source organism: Gammaproteobacteria bacterium (assembly GCA_011389885.1). Lineage (GTDB taxonomy): Bacteria > Pseudomonadota > Gammaproteobacteria > Chromatiales > Chromatiaceae > JABBTK01. The sequence continues at coordinate 37,177 of JAABTK010000007.1, forward strand.
GCGCCACCTGTCACAAAGTAGAGCTGGCGTTCACCGACGGCAAGCCGGTATCCACCGGCTTCAACGATCGCAAAGGCACACGAAATGCGCCCACCGTAATCAATGCGGCCTATATGGAAACCCAATTCTGGGACGGCCGCTCGCCCAGCCTGGAGGCCCAATCGATGCAGCCGCCAGTGAATCCGGTTGAAGGGGGGCTGAAGACCCATAAGCCGATCCTGAAGGCCGTGCGGCGGGACCAGGAATACGTTCAATCCTTCCAGGAAGTCTTCGGCGTGGAAGCCGACGCAATCACCATGGACCATGTGGCGAAGGCCATCGCCAGCTTCGAGCGCACCGTCATCGCCGGCAACTCGCCCTTCGACCGCTATTATTTCGGCGGCGAAGAGGAGGCGTTGACCGCGGCCCAAAAGCGGGGCTTCGAGGTCTACGCCGGGCAAGGTCGATGCCTCTCTTGCCACCAAATCGAGCAAACCCAGGCCTTGTTCACCGACAATCGCTTCCACAATATCGGCGTGGGTTTCAAAAACATTCAGGGTCGCGTGGCCGAGGTCGCCAAAAAGTTCCTAAAGGCCAAGGCCGAGGGCGCAAATGTGGATGAAACCGTCCTCACCGATTCGGACGCCTCCGAGCTAGGCCGCTTCGCGGTCACCGAAGACATCAACAAAGTGGGCGCCTTCAAGACCCCCACCCTCCGCAACATCGAACTCACCGCACCCTATATGCACGACGGCAGTCAGCCGACCCTTGAGGCCATGGTGAACTTCTACAACAACGGCGGACGGATGAACCCGGACGACCCCCTGTCGCCCTTTCTCAGCGGCGGCATTCGCCCCCTGAATCTGTCCGACCAACAGAAAGGGGACCTGATCGCCTTCCTCAAGGCACTCACCAGCCCGAGCATCGCCGCGGCCTACGGCGCACAATAAGGGGAGCCGAATAGCATGAACCTCAAGAGAAGAAACTTTCTGAAAACCAGCGGCGCCATAATGGCGGCCGGCGCACTTCCAATCAGCCTGGTGGAGATCGCCTTCGGCAAAACCGCCGCGGAGAAATTCACCTTCGCCTTCATCTCGGATTCCCACATCACCCACATCAAAGGCAAGGAATTCGTCCGCAATTGGGATCAAGGGCTGATCCGCGCCATTGCCGAATGCAATATGATGAGCCCGCGCCCGGACTTCGTGGTCTACGGCGGCGACATCGCCCAGCTCGGCCTGCCAGAGGAGATCGATCACGGCCTGGACTTGCTCAGCGACCTGAAGGGCGATGTCCACTATGTGATGGGCGAACACGACTATTACCTGGATCTCGGGGCGCATTGGCGCAAGCGTTTGGGTCCGGAGCACTATGCCTTCGACCACAAGGGCGTGCATTTCGTGGTGCTGAACAGCGTGCTGACCCATGACGACTGGATTCAAAACAGCTGGAACGACAAAGGGTGGGAAGACGGCATGGCCCGCATGAAGGCCATGGCGCGATTGGACAATCCCCACGGCTCGCCCTTTTTGGTCGGCGCCGACCAACGCGAATGGCTACGCAAGGACCTGGAAAAGGTGGACAAGGGCACGCCGGTCGTCGTCCTATCCCACTCCCCCCTACAGAAGATCTACAAGGGCTGGAACTTCTGGACCGAAGATGCGGAGGAACTCCAAAAGCTGCTCCGCCCTTTCGACAAGGTCACGGTACTCTATGGCCATGTCCACCAAATCCAGTACAACCAAATCGGGAATATCAGCTTCCATGCGGTGATGGCCACCGCCTGGCCCTGGCCCTACCCCTCCAGCTACGCCCAAGAAGCGAGCTATATGCCCACGCTAACGGTGGAGATGAATCGGGCCGATCCCTTTTTCGAGCGCGACGCCACCGGCTGGCAAATGGTCGATGTGCATACCGGCAATGTGGATATGCACTACAAGCTGCCGGACAACACCAATCGAAGCGTGGCGTTCGACGAGCAAAAGGGCCACCCGGCGGACACCCGGTATCAGCCGGAAGACGCTCGCATTCCGCCGCAAAAACACTATTGATCAAGGGGATACAATCATGGCAAAGCATAAACCGCTAGCGACGCTCGTCAGCGGCGCACTCCTGATGGCCGCGGGCGGATTATTATCCGCCGACGAGTTCACCCAAGAAGACCTGAAGCGCTGGGAAAAGCAGTTCGTAACGGTCATGGAAAGGGGCGAAGGGCTCTTCCATGGCGGACTGGCGAGCACCAATACCATGTCCTGCGACCAGTGCCATCCCAACGCCGCCAACACCCATCCGGAGACCTATCCCAAGTTCCAGCAGCAACTGGGCAAGGTGGCGACACTGGCCGAGATCATCAATTGGTGCATCGAGAATCCGCTGCGCACGGAACCGCTTGCATTGGACGATCCGCGCATGACGGCCTTGCAGGCTTACATCGTCTATGAGCGCCGCGGCGTTGAACTCGCACCCGGAAAACACTGAACCTGATACAGCGGCGCAAAAAAAGCCGCCGGGCTGACGCCTGGCGGCTTTTTTTTCGCAATACCGAACCGAATCAGATATACAAGCAGATATCGGCCTCGCCTGCGAATTCAAAGAACCGCGCCGCGCCGGCGTATTCCACGCCGTCGATGAAGTCGGCGGTGTCCATGTCGAACAGATCCACGGTCATTTGACACGCGATCATCCGCACATCGGCCTCCAAGCTCAGGTCCCGCAGCTCTTCGATGCTGGCGACCCCTTTGGACGCCATCTTCTTCTTCATCATCGAAGTCATCAGGGCCTGCATGCCGGGCAAGGTGGCGCCGATCACCGGGAACCACTTGTCCATGCCCATGGGCATGGGCATGCCGGGGTTGCCGAGCGGAGTCACCTCCAGCGCCAGCTTCTTGCGCAGAAGCTGAAGACCGTAGAAGGTGAAAAAGATCTCGACTTCATAGCCGAGGGCCGCCGCGGTGGAACCCAAGATGAACGGTGGATAGGCCCAGTCCAGGGAGCCCTTGGTGGCGATAATGGCCAGTTTTTTCTCTTCCATCGGGATCTCCTCCTAAAGGTTTGCTGTGAATGAAGGACCCGATCGCTTAGGCTTTCTTGATCAGGAAGTGAAACTTGCCGCCATCTTCCTTGGATTCCATCAGTTCATTGCCGGTCTGCTTGGCGAAGGCCTCGAAATCCTTCACCGAACCCGGGTCGGTGGCGATGATATGCAAAACCTGTTCCGCTTCCATGCCGGCCAAGGTTTTCTTGGCGCGCAGGATGGGCAGCGGGCAGTTCAGTCCGCTCGCGTCCAGTTCTTGATCGAAATCAGCCATGGTGCAACCTCCGAGAGTGTTGTTGGGGGTGAAAAATCAGCCTAGTCTTATATTCTAAACAATTCTGCAACGCAAGTCTCGTTTCATTCGGGCCGCCGCACCTCGAAGCCGTTGCGGACCCAGTCGATGATCCCGCCCCGGAGGTTGACTACGTTATCAAAACCCTGTTGCATCAAGTACATGCAGGCGTGGTAGGAGCGTGCGCCGCTGCGGCAATAGAGCACAATCTCCTGGTCGCGCGGAAAGTCCTGCATCTTCAAGGGTATTAGATGCATCGGCAGGTGCTCGGCCTGCGGCAGCACGCCCTGCATCCACTCGGCGTCGCTTCGAATATCGAGCAACACCACTTCGGATTCCTCCCCGCTCAGGCGCTGACGCAAATCGGCGGAGTCGATCTCTTTAATCATGGTTTTCCCTTAGGTTCGAGATAAACGCATTAGTATATCCTAATCTATCGCTACCATTCTACGGTCGCCCGTGGTATATTTTCCCGACTATCATACTCAGTTATTAGACGGGTGACCGATGGACTTTTTTCCAATCTTTATCGACATTCGCCAAAAGCCGGTGCTCGTCGTCGGCGGCGGCGAAGTGGCCTCGCGCAAGGTGGCCCTGCTGCGGGAGGCCCAGGCCCGGGTGCGCATCGTGGCCCCCGAGCTGTGCCCCGCGCTTGAGGATCTGCGGCAGAAAGACGCAATCGATTACCGCGCCGGCTACTACCAGGACAGCGACCTCGAAGACTGCCACCTGGTGATCGCCGCGACCGATAACGACACCGTCAACCAGCGCATCTCCAACCAAGCCCAGCAGCGCCGAATCCCGGTCAACGCCGTGGATCAACCGGAGTATTGCAGCTTCATCGTACCCTCCATCATCGACCGTTCGCCGGTGGTGGCCGCGGTGTCCACCGGCGGGGCCTCGCCGGTGCTGGCGCGCCTGATCCGCACCCGACTCGAATCCCTGATCCCCGCCGGCTACGGCCGCCTGGCGGACCTAGCCCGGCGTTTTCGCGACAAGGTCAAGGCCCGCGTCCCCTTTGACCAGCGGCGGCGGTTTTGGGAAAAGGTCTTAAGCGGCGGCGTCGCCGAGCGCGTGTTCGCCGGCCAAATGGAAGAGGCCGAGGCGGCCATGGACCGCGCCCTGGAAGACTCCGCCTCGCCCAGCCCCATGGGCGAGGTCTATCTCGTCGGCGGCGGCCCGGGCGACCCCGACCTGCTCACCTTTCGCGCCTTGCGCCTAATGCAGCAGGCCGACGTCGTGGTCTACGACCGCTTGGTGGCCAAGGCCATCCTCGACCTCTCCCGCCGCGACGCCGAGCGCATCTATGTGGGCAAGGAGCGCAGCCACCACGCCATGCGCCAGGAAGAGATCAACGAACTGCTCGCCCGCCTGGCCAAAGAAGGCAAAAAGGTGGTGCGCCTCAAGGGCGGCGACCCCTTCATCTTCGGCCGCGGCGGCGAGGAGATTCACACCCTCGCCGAGCAGGGCATCCCCTTCCAGGTGGTGCCGGCCATCACCGCCGCCTCCGGCTGCGCCGCCTACGCCGGCATCCCCCTGACCCACCGCGACTACGCCCAATCCGTCACCTTCGTCACCGGCCACCTCAAAGACGGCACCATGAACCTGAACTGGGAGCAACTGGCCCAGCCCCGACAAACGGTGGTGTTCTACATGGGCCTAGTGGGCCTGCCGGTGATCTGCAAGGAACTCACCGCCCACGGCGTATCCCCCGACATGCCCATCGCCCTGGTGCAACAAGGCACCACGGAAAAGCAAAGGGTCTTCAAAGGCACCCTCGGAACCATACAAGAAATCGTAGCACGCGAACACCCCAAGCCCCCGACCCTAATCATCGTCGGCAAAGTGGTCGAACTCCACGAACGCCTAAGTTGGTACAAGGCCCCCCAACACCCCCAAAAAGGCGCCACCTCCCCCGTCGGCCCCGGGCCTGAGGTTTTAAAGCTTGAGGCTTGATGTCTGAAAGCGCCGGCAACCCCTCAAGGAGGCTGAGGCTTTAGCCGGAGCGCACAAGGCCCCAGGCCCGGCTACGAAAATATAACGCAAAGAACGCAAAGGCAGAACGCAATGGGCGCAAAGATTTTTTATGCTGGATTAGCGGCAAAGCCAGGAAAATCTCGGTTGCGGCGGCGACTATCATCGTTCCCGCGCTCCGTATATCATCGTTCCCACGCTCCAGCGTGGGAATGCAGCTTAAGGCGCTCTGCGCCGAGGGTTTCCGGCACTAGCCGCCGTGCCCGGCCCGACCATCGGCGCTAGAGCGCCCCGGGATGGGTTACCACGCTGGAGCGTGGGAACCATCCGTCCCTTGCTCTCGTAGGGCGTGGAGGGCCTGGTGGGCGTTCTTGCCTCGCCGGAAATCATCGTTCCCGAGCCGGCGGGACTCAGCCCGCAGATTGCAGCAGCGGGCGTTGGTCGGGGGTGGGGTGGGTGACTTTTGCGGCGCGGCTGCCTTGGCGGGTTTGGCGGCGGCGCAGTTCCTTTTCCAGGTCGTTGAGCACTCGCCATTTCTTGGCGCACCAGTCGGGGGCGAGCAGGATGTCCGGCGAGGCGGTGCCGGTGGCGCGGTGATAGACCACCTCGGGCGGGGTGCGTTCGATCAGGTCGGCGGCGGTTTCAATGTAGTGCCGCAGGGTCAGGGGTTGATATTCGCCGCGCCGCCATTGATTGGCCAGCAGGGTGCCCTTGACCACATGCAGGGGGTGGAGCTTGAGGCCGTCCACGCCGTATTCGAGCACCCGCTCCAGGCTCAGCAGGGACTCGCGCCGGCCCTCGCCGGGGAGGCCGATAATGAGGTGGGTGCAGACCGGCAGGCCGCGCCCGCGGGCGGCGAGGACCGCTTGGCGGTATTCGTCGAAGCCGTGGCCGCGATTGACCTTCTCCAGGGTCTTGTCGAAGGCCGATTGAAGACCCAGCTCCAGCCACACCTCGTAGCCCTGTTGGCGGTAGCTCGCCAGCAGGTCGAGCACCGCTTCGGGCACGCAATCGGGGCGGGTGCCGATAGAGAGGCCGATCACGTCGGGTTCATCCAGGGCCTGGCGGTACAACGCCGAGAGGTGGCTGACGTCCGCGTAGGTGTTGGTGTAGGCCTGGAAATAGGCCAAAAAGCGCTTGGCCCCGGTGCGCTTGGCGATCACCCGCCGCCCGGCCTCGATCTGCTCGCTCACCACCGGGGCCTTGCGCGCATTGGGGCTGAAGGATACGTTATTGCAGAAGGTGCAGCCGCCCTGCCCTTTGCTGCCGTCGCGGTTGGGGCAGGTCATGCCGGCGTTGATGGCCAGTTTGTGGATCCGCTCGCCATGCCGGCGCAGCAGGTCCTGCCCGAAGGTGTTGAGGTAATCCGATAGCGCCATGGTGAATCTTTTCCGATAATCTTTGCCTTATTTAAAGGACCCATCATACCATCCCTGGCAGGGTCAATGACCGCGCGCCAGCGGCGGATTCGGCAGGACGCTGCAAACAAGGGGGACGATGCGATGAAATTTCCACACCTTCCGGTGGGCGAGATCTTTATCTGGAATGCCGAGCGCTTCCAGAAGACCGGCCCGGTGGCGGCCACTCATTTGGAGAGCGGGGGCCGCCGTTTGGTTCCGCGCTCGGCCGAGGTGACGCCGGATTTGCCCGCCGCACCAAAGCCCTTCGACGATGCGGCGAACGGCCGCAGCCCGGGGCTCGCCGCCGTCACGCTGGCGCTGGAGGCGCATCAGGTCGCCCTGGGCCGCGCGCTGGCGGCCCATTGCCCGGGCTTGGCCCCGGACCGGCGCGATCAATTATTGCGGGACGCCGCGAGGGAGTTTTGGTCTGCACTGAAAATCCTGCCAAAATGAGCCTTCAATCCAACCCAAGCCGATCGAGCCCTGTCATGAAGCCTTTCCGCACGCCCGCTTTCCCCCGCCGCACGCCCTTGTCCCTGCTATTGAGTCTGTTGTTGCTCGGGTGCTCCGGCGGGCAGGCCGACTGGATGGAGGACACCAAACGCCGGGCCGCCGGCTTGTGGCAGGAGACCCGCGCCGTCCTGGGCGCGGAGCAGGGGCCGACCCCGGCGCCGGTGGCTGGCGCGGGCGGGCAGGGCGAGCCGCCGGCGCACTTCGCCGAGGTGTGGGAGGAGATGCTGCCGCGCCTCAACGAGGCCTTGCAGTTGGAGGACGAAAAGGACCGCTTGCCCGAGTCCGCGTGGCTGAGCCGCGACCGCGGCGACGCCCAGGCGGAGGTGGATCAACTGCTCGGCGAGGCCATCGGCATTTTGGGTATTTCCGATGCCGACGCCTTTCGCCAGGAGATACAGGAGATCGAACGCGCCATCGGCGAGCGCCGCCAGCAGATCGTAAAATACCGCCAGGCCCGCATCACCGCACCCAGGGAGGCGCTGTTTGAGACCACGGTGGAGGGGTACGACGAAAAAATCGAGATCCTGCGGGAGGACATTCGGCTGTTGGAAGCCCGGCTCGACGAGCGCCAGGCGGCCTTTGCGGCCCGCTTGCAGGAATTGGGGTTGGAGCTGGACGCGCAGCAGTTGGAATTCCTGTTCTCCACCGTGGTGGGTGACGACATTATTCGCATGGGCATCGCCTTTGACAACGTGCGCCAGCTCACCATCCAGTTGGAGCAGTTGGTGGTGGAGTCGCAGGAGGATTTGAACACTGCGCGCCGCTATTACGGCATGTACACGGTGTTGCTGCAGGTGTTAAACGAGATGTACAGTCAACTGATACGGGATATTGAGGAGAACTATATCCCGGACATTGACCGCATTATGGGGAAGACGCAGAACCTGGCCGCCGAGACCCACGAACTGATGGAGCAATACCCCGAGCGCGCCGGGATCTTGCGCAATAACCGCTCGGCGCAGAGTCTCACCCTACAGGCCTCGGGGCTCTATCGCGAATACCTTAAGGAGCAGCGGGAGGAGGTGGCGGAGTCTCGGCAGCGGCTGATTGATGACCTGCGCATCGCCCAAAACACCTATGAAACGGTGAAGGTCTCGGGGGAGTTGGTGCATTTGGTGCAGACCAGCCGCAACCTGCTCGACACCCTGCGGCGGATGCAGATCCCGACCCTGCGCGGATTCGAAAACCTGGAAATGAAGCGGGAGTTCGAGCGCCTGACCATTCAATTGAAAGACGAGGCGACGGAATAAAAAAAGCCCCGATCTCGTTTGAGAACGGGGCCTAAGGGCTTCTCAGGAGGTTTTTCTTATTTGGGCAGGGGGTAATCGGCGATGCCGGGGTTACCCTCTACGCCTTTGAGTTTCGGGGAGTTCAGCTTGCTGATCTTGACGCCGTCCTGATCGCGCAGGTAGTCGGCCACCACGTCCCAAATCGGCCGCCCGGGCGATTGGGAGCCTACGGTGGCCCAGCCCGAGACTACGTATTTCTTGGAGGCCTCAATGGGCGTGCCGTCGTTCAGTGTCATGTTGGTGACGCGCTCGCCCATGGCGCCGGCGGGCTCGCAGACATAGTCCAGGCCGCCCACGCGCACCATGTCGCCGCCCTGCTGAAAGTACGGGTCCTTGTTGAACAGGTTGTCCGCTACGTCTTCCAGGATCAGCTTAATCTCTGCCCCGCCCATCTCCCGGCGATAGGTCTCGGGATAGGTGATGCAGGTCTGGTCCAGCACGTTTTCCATGGTAATGGCCTGACCGGGCAGCACGGTGGTGCCCCAGCGGAAGCCGGGGGAGAGCGAGATTTGGGCGTCGTTGACTGTGGTCAGCGCATCCACGATCACCTGATCGAAGGTGCCGTTGAAGTTGCCGCGGCGGAACAGGGTCTGCTCAGCCACCGCCAGTTCTTCTTCGAGCTGCTGCTTGTACGGGGCGCGGACTTGGTCGATATAGGCCTGCATCTGTGCGTCCGCCTCCAGCATGTTGGAGAAGATAGGCACTAAGCGATAGCGGAAATCACGCAGTTTGCCGCCTTTTACGTCCAAATCCATCACGCCCAGGAATTTGCCGTTGGAGCCGGCATTGGTGACCAGGGTCTTGCCGCCTTTGTTTTTCACCACCGTGGGCGCGGGCATGCCGTCGTGGGTGTGGCCGCCAAAGATGACGTCAATGCCGCTCACCTGTTCGGCCATCTTTAGGTCCACGTCCATGCCGTTGTGCGACAGCACCACCACCAAATCGGGCCTTTCAGTCTCGCGCACCTGGTTGACCATCTGCTGCATGCGCTCGTCCTGAACGCCGAAGGTCCAGTAGGGGATGAAGCGGCCGGGGTTGGCGATGGGGGTATAGGGGAAGGCCTGACCGATCACCGCCACCTTGGCCCCGCCCACGTTCTTAATCGTGTAGGGCTTGAAGGCCAGCATGGAATCTTCGTCGTAGCCCTCGAAATCGGTGAATTCGTAATCGAAAATCGCATCCGCCTTTACGCTGACGTTTTGCGCCACGAATTCGCCCTCGAAGTCGTGGATGTTGTCGATCACCTCTTTGTCTAAATAGGTGAACTCCCAATGCCCGGTCATAATGTCCACGCCCAGCTTGTTAGTGGCGCCGACCATGTCCTTGCCGCGGGTCCAATAGGCGGTGCCGGAACCCTGCCAGGTGTCGCCGCCGTCGAGCAGCAGGCTGTTGCCGTCGCCGCGCTCGGCGCGCAGGCGTTTCACCAAGCTGCTCAGGTGGGCGAAGCCGCCCACTCGGCCGTACTCTTGCGCCGCCTCGGGGTAATTCAGATAGGTAAAGGCGTGGGCGTCGATGCCGCCCGGCTCCAAGCCGAAATGCTTCAGCAGGTGATGCCCCACCAAGTGCGGCGCTTGGCCCTTGGCCGGACCGATGCCTAGGTTGACATTCGGCTCGCGGAAATAGACCGGATTCAACTGGGCGTGGCAGTCCGTCATGTGCATCAGGCACACGTTGCCGAATTTCGGGATTTCGTACATATCCGAAGGTTTCTTGGCGCTGCCAAACACCGAGCCCGGTAGCATGCCGGCCGCACCGGCCATACCGAGCAACCTGATAAACTCACGACGCGAAATACTCATAGCTATTGAATCGCCCTGTTTCGATAGGCCTGCAAAAAGGCCCGGGCGTTTTCGCGAAAACGTCCCGGGCCTGGATGATCGGGGTCGCCTCGGGCGGTTAGCCGATGGCGGCTTCCACCGAGTCCGAACCGCCCTGGTTGTCCACCCATTTGAGGGTCAATTGATCGCCCTTTTCGGCGCCCTTGAACTTGAACGACAGGTAGGGGTTTTTGGACACGCCGCCGCTCCACAGCGCGGTCATGACGGTCTTGCCGCCGACTTCGCAGGTGACTTCCTGAATGAAGTGGGCCGGGATCTTCTCCCCGGTCTTGGAGTCCTTGCGGGCCCCGGTCTCCATCGGGTGGGTCATCAGGGACTTCACTTCGGTCACGCCGTCTTTGACCTTGGCGCGGATTTTGATGCTTTTAGCCATTTTTCATTTACCTCGAATCTGTGTCTTGTGTGTGGGGGCCTGCGGGCCTTGCACGAGTACAACGACTCGCAAATCCCGTGGGAGCGGGTTGCATCCGCGCAACGAGCCCCAAGTTGGGCGCATGCGTCGGGATTAGGCCGCTGTCGCGGCTGATCGAGCTATCGCGGTTTAAAACCGCTCCCACAGGCGAGGCGCGAGGTCGCGCTTCTTAATCAGCCCCGGCCCGCACATCCTGTGCGGTCGTTCGGCCAGCTACGTTTGCCTGCGGGCCTTAAGCCGGATCGAATCAGCCGTCCTTGGCGCGACGTCGCGCTTCTTAATCAGCCCCGGCCCGCACATCCTGTGCGGTCGTTCGGCCAAAAAATTGATTCACTGGATCGATTTTTTGGCCTCACCCCCCGCATCCGCCGATGGTCACTTTGACCTGTTTGCGGGCGCTATAGAGCTTGCCGCCTTTGTTGACGATGGCCACCACGTCGCCGGTTTCACCCATTTTGATGCGGGTGGAGGCGTAGGGCAGTGCGCCTTCGCCGAGCTTGAAGTCGGCCACTAGGGCGGACGGGTTGTTGGGGGCGGCGATGGCGATGGACTCCACGCCGTCCATGCTGGTGGACACGGTGACCGGCACCACGGCGCCGTTTTCGGCGATGTCCGGGGCCTTTACTTCGATTTCGGCGCTTTCTTCGAGGTCGGAACCGCCCCAGAGTTCGTTCAGCGCGGCGGAAAGCTCTTTGGTCTCAAAGGCCGCCTTGGGCCAAGCGGCGAGCACGTCGCGCGGGGACAGCAGGCCGGCGCCGGCCGCTACGCCCACCGCACCCACGGTGAGCGAGCCTTTGAGGAAAAGTCTGCGTTTATAGCTTGCATTCATCAATGTCTACTCCTGTCGATGTTTAAGCGATTGCCGGGTAAAGAACTGACCGAATCGCACGGTATTTTGGTTCGCCAACCAGGCGCCGCGAGCGGCGCATGCCGCAACGCCCGTTGGCGGATCCGAAGACCGGCGGGGCGGTCTGTTCTTTGACGGTAATCGCCTTAGTGTTTGGGCTTGACCGAGGTCAGGCCGACGCTAACCCAGTCTTGCACGCCGCCGCGGTACCACTTGATCTTATAGGCGGGGTAGCCGAGCTTGGTCAGGGTTTTAATGTTGATCAGCGACTGCGGGCACCAAATGCCGTTGCAGAACATCACCAAGGTCTTGGCGGTGCGGAAATCCCACTGGCCGTTAATCAGCTTGGCGCCGAACCTTTCGGTCAGGATGTCGGCCAGGGTTTCGGCCTCCGCATCGCTCTCGAAGGTGCCCTGCATCTCCACGTTGATTTGATTCCACGGGATGTTCACCGAGCCGGGGATGGTGCCGCGCACCACCCATTCAGGGGTGCGTGAGTCCACTACTAACACGGTCAGGTCGCCGTTGGCGATGCGCTTGAGATAGCCCAGCACCTCCAGCTCGCCCACCGTATCCACGCCGGGCACCGCTTCCATGGGTTGAATGCAGAACGGCGGACAGTGGCGCGAGACCTTGGCATAGGCCTCGGGGATGGTGGCCCCTTCGCCGCCCTTGCGGGTGATGGTCACCGCCTCGCCTTGATGTCTGACCTCCACCGACTTCATGGTGGGTGTGATCTTGGTGGTTTCTGCGGCGAATGCCGCAGCGACGCCGAGCGACAGGGTCGCGGCCAGCGCCAGCTTGATTAACGTCTTCACAGGTTTCATCCGAGGGATCTCCGTCTGTTCGATTTTGTAGGGCTTCAATGCTTGATGAAGGCGGGCATTTCGAACTCTTGCTGAGCCATCATCTGCCTGTAACCCAGCTCACCTTCGCGTTCGGCCACTGTGGCGAGATCCATGGCCTTGGCCAAGTAGCCCTCTGCGAGCATCTTTTTCGCTTCTTTGATCTTTTTCGCGGTGTCCCGCCACTCGCCGTTCACCGACGCGGCCTGCTTGCGCGCGTCTTCGGCGGCCGAAATGGCCGCCTGCACCGCCGTCGCATCCAGGCTGGCGGAGGCCAGCGGCGCGCCCAGGGCCAAGCCCAACAGCAGGGCGTATATCACAGTCTTGTTACGCATTTTCGCTTCTCCGAATTCGGTTTCTTGAGGCTCACAATCGCGCCGCGCCGCATTACTTGCGGGCGCCCGGACCATTCAACTCCAAGCCGTTGCTCATGTAGGTCAGAAAGTATTCGAGGTTGCGGTATTCTTCGCCATGGGCCTCGAACGGCTTGGCCCGAACCTGCTTGTTGCAGCCGGTGAAGCGCCGATGCAGGGTGCCCACCGTGCCCCACTTGGAGCGATAGACCGGGAAGTGCGTGGTGTGGCCCAACGAGGGGCTCAGGGTCTCGGTGCGCAGCACTAGGCCGCCGTTCTGCACATGGCAATGGGCGCAGGAGAAGTTCAACTGACCGCGGCGGGTGTAGTAAAACTTTTTGCCGTCTTCGTAGGCCGCCAGCGCGCGCGGATCGTCCTCAGGAACCACTACGTTGGTGACCTCGCCGCGGGATTCAAAGGCGATGTAGGACAGGAGGTCGTTAATCGGTCCCTTTTTGTACTTCAGCGGCTCTTCGCTATTGGCCTCGCGGCAATTGTTAAGCGCCAGAGGAAGGGTCATCACCATGCCCTTGTCTTTGTCCCAATGGGGGTATTTATGGGCGATGCCCGGTCCGTCGGGGAAGCAATCGGCATAGGTCTTGCCGTTGGCAAAGGGTTTTTCCCACATGTCACGGCCGGTATCGATGAACGGCTCGTAGGGGGGGAACTCTTCAATGGCCTCCCAGTTTTCGCGCCCCACGGGGTCAATGGCATACACGCCATTGGGGTATTCCTCCAGGGGCACCTCACTGAAGCGGTCTTGGAAATGATTGCGGAATTGGATGCGGTCTTCTTCAGGGGTCGCCATGGCCCCCGCAGGCAAACCCACGGCCACGGCCAAGGCGGCCGCGATCAAAATTTTCTTACTCATTTTCTCATTCTCCTCCACGGTTGGAAATCGGCCGACGTGCAACCGGGCGGTTTATAGGGTCCAAACGTAGTCCACTACCAAATCCAGCTCTTCGGGGCTCAGCACATAGTGCTTGCCGAAGGGCGGCATGGCGGACTCGGGGTTGATGGTCGTTGCGTCGTAGATTTGCGCGTGGAGCTTGGCGCGTTCGGGGTAGCGCGCCTTCATCGCCACCAACGGCGGCCCGATGTTGCCGGGGCTCTGACCGCCCTCAATGTGGTGACAGGCGAGGCAGTTGCCCTTGCCGCGGTCGAAGGCGATGGCCTTGCCCGGCATCTCGCTGCCGCCGTGGTTGTCGGCGGACGCGCCGAGCGGCGTGAGTACGGCCCCTGCGGCGAGCAAGGCCGCGCCGCTGAGGGTGGCGACCTTGCGGCTAAAGGTCTCAATCATTGTTATTCCTCCTAAAGCGGACTGGTTACAGACAAAACCCCCGTCTCACCGAGGCGGGAAAACAGGGGTGAACGACGTTTCGATTCTTGTGCTACGATTATCCAAAGCCTGTGCCTGAAGGCCAATAGGCAGATACGTCAAGCGGGATTCGGGTTTTCCCTAGTGCCGCCGCGCTCCGGTAGCGGAAACAACGGCTTGGAGGCTGTCTGAGCCGAGGAGCCGTAGCGAGGCGATGCCTGAACTTGCGACAAACCCGCCGGTTTCCGATAATCTGCCGTATGACCAACGCTCCTCTTACCGCGTCCAACCCGCCGCATATCCTGGTGGTGGATGACACCCCGGCCAACCTTTACCTGCTCGGCAGGCTGCTGCGCACCGAAGGCTATAGGATTTCGTCGGTCCCTGACGGGGCCGCCGCGCTGCGCCTGCTCGACCGGCATGCGCCGGACCTGATCCTGCTCGATATCCGCATGCCCGGAATGGATGGCTTTGCGGTGGCGGCAGCGGTGAAGGCCGACCCGCGCCATGCCGAAATCCCGCTCCTCTTCATTAGCGTATTCGATGACCCGGAAAGCCGGGTCAAGGCCTTTGCAGCGGGCGGCGTGGACTTTATCGGCAAGCCTTTTTTCGCCCCCGAACTGCTGGCGCGGGTGCGCACGCACTTGGAGCTGCAACACAGCCGACGCCTGCTCACCGGGACCTGCGACGACCTCAGCCGCAAGCTGCAACAGGGTGAAGACCTGTTTCGCAGCGTGTTCGAAAACGCCAACGCCGGCATGGCGCTGCTCAACCCCAACGGGCGCTTTTTGCAGGTCAACCCGGCCCTGTGCCAAATGCTGGGCTACCCGACGGCGGAGCTTACGGGGCGCAGCGCGATGGAGATCACCGAGCCCGCGGACCGCGCCGCCACCCGCAGCTTTATACAGCGGGCCTTGGCCGGAGCCGAGCCAAGAATGGAAATGGAGAAGCGCTATTTGCGCAAGGACGGGCGCACCATCTGGACGCACCTGGCGGCCACCCTCATCCGAGACGCTAAGCAGCGAGCGCAGTATTTCGTCGTGCATGTGGTGGACATCGAGGCGCGTAAAAAAGCGGAACAGCGCTCGGCCCTGAACGAACAGCGGCTCGACGCCTTGCTCTCGCTGAGCCGCAACGCCGCCGCCATGGACGAAGAGCAAATCTTTAAGGCCGGACTGGAAGACGCGGAACGCCTCACCGGCAGTCAGGCGGGGTATCTGCACTTCGTCGAAGACAATCAAAGCACCATTAACATGGGGTTTTGGTCCGCCGCCACCTTGACGCATTGCACCGCCGGCCCCCAGCTGCACTACCCGGTGCAGGACGCGGGAATTTGGGCCGACAGCATCCGCCTCAAAAGGCCCATTATCCACAATGAGTATGCCCAAACCGGCCCGCACCAGGGGCTGCCCGAGGGGCATATTGCAATGCGCCGCCACATGAGCGCGCTGGCGTTCGAACACGGCCGCATCACCATGATTTTGGGGGTCGGCAACAAGGCGGAGCCGTACGATGAATCGGACCTGCGGCAACTGCAACTGATCGCCGACGAGCTGTGGCGCATCGTGTCGCGCCGCCGCACCGAACTCGCCTTGGAACAGGCCCGACTGGAGGCCGAGGCCGCCAGTCGGGCCAAGAGCATCTTCCTGTCCGCCATGAGCCACGAACTGCGCACGCCGCTGAACGGCATCCGCGGCCATAGCGCCACCCTCGCCCGCTCCGCGGCCCTTGGCGCCACGCAACGCCAGGCGCTGCAAAGCATCGACACCAGCACCGCGCAATTGCTGCGAATGATTAACGAGGTGCTGGAATTCACCGACCTCGAAAGCGGCGTGCTGCATGCCAGCCCGCGGCGCCAGCCGCTGCCCGGCCTGCTGGCGGCCCTGGAGCGCCAATTCCGGCCGCGCGCGATGCGCCACGGCCTGCAATGGCGCATGCAGGCGGCGACCCTGCCCGACAGCATCCTGGCGGACGGCAACCTGCTGTTGCGGGTGCTGGAGGAGCTATTGGACAATGCGATTAAATTCAGCGTGCAGGGCCAGGTGGGCCTGGAGATTGCGGCCGCGCCCAAGGGCCGGCACAAGGTCGATCTGACTTTTCGCATCCTGGATCAAGGCCCGGGCATCCAACCATCAGACCTGGAGGCGGTCTTTACGCCCTTTAACACCCCGCAGGGCGGACGCTGGACCGAAGGGGTCGGCCTCGGCCTCAGCCTGTGCCGGCAATTGGCGCGTCAAATGGGCGGTGAACTGGGCTTGGCCAGCCGCGTGCCTGACGGCCCCTGGGTCGCCGCCGCCGAAGACACCCTCGCGGATCTCGCGCCGCCGGCGGAACAACGCCAGGGCACCTTGGCCCGCTTGCGCCTGCGCACCCCCGCACCCCCCGATACGCAGTGGCGACAGCCGCAGTTCACCGCCGTGCCGGCGCGCGCGGAACCGCCGGTGCATGCCGAACCGCCCGCGAGCATCATGCAACGACTGCAACGCTTGAGCGAGGCCGGCGACGTACAGGCCCTATGCGCCGAAGCCGCGGCCCTGGAGGGCGACTTTCCCGCCTTTGCCCAGACCTTGATTGAACTCGCCACCAGCATGCAACTGGACGAGTTAGAACAATGGCTAAAACACCCCTGCTGACCGCGCCCCGGCGCCGCGGGGCGCCGCCCGCGGGGCGCAAGCGGCCGCCGCGCTTGGGCCTGGCGTTGGCCCTGGCGCTCTGGTTTTGGCCCCTCGCCCTGCCGCTGGTCGGCGTCGCCCTCGCCCACGAACCCACCATCCCGCTGAGCCTGGAGGAACGCCAGTGGCTCGACCGCCAGTCGCTGATTCGCATCGGCATGCAATCGCCGCTGCCGCCCTATGCGATTCAGGGGCCGGACGGCGCGCTCAGCGGCATCGAACCGGACATCCTGCGCCGCATCGAAGCCCGCATCGGGGTGGATATCGAACTGGTGCTCGGCCCCTGGGAGGCGATTCTGGAGCGCGCCCGCAACGGCGAACTGCACGGCCTCGCGCTGGCCGCCGACCACCCCGAGGCCGCCCGCGGTTTCTTATTCACCGACAGCCTTTACGGCGGCCCCGAGAGCCCCTTTACGCGCCGCGACGAAGACCCGGACCTGCGCTACTCCATTCACCCCGAACACCCGGAATTAGTGGCCATTTTCAACCAGGCCCTGGCCGACATCGGGCACGCCGAAATCCGCCGCATCCTCGAAAGCTGGGGCGGTCCGGTTCCGGATGCCCCGGGCGCGCTGGCGCTGACGCCGACGGAACGGGCCTACCTGGACAGCCTGACCCTAAGGCGGACCCGCGCCGAGGGCTGGATGCCGTTCAACTTCGTGGCCGACAACGGCGAGGTGATGGGCATCGGCGAGGACTACTGGGGCTTGGTGCGGGACAGGCTCGGGCTCAAGGAACAGACCATCGGCCCCTTTCCCTTCGACGAGGTGCTGCGCCGCATCCGCCAAGGGCAGGCCGACCTCTACCCCAGCACCACTCGCACCCCGGCGCGCGAGCGCTACGCCCGTTTCACCGACAGCTACGAACAATACCCCATCGCCATCGCCACCCGCCGCAACACCGGCTTTGTGGCCGATGCCGCGGCGCTGGCGGGCAAGCGCGTGGCAGTGGGCCGCAATTACAGCGCCTACCACCTGCTTAAGGCGCATTACCCGGCGATTGAGTTCATTCAGGTGCGCCACACCCGGGCGGCCCTGGATTTGGTGGTCGCCGGCGAAGCCTTCGCCGCCGTGGATATCCTGCCCGTGCTGCAATACCAAATCGAGCAATTCGCCTCCCACCACGACATTCGCCTCGCCGGCGTCACCGATATTCAGTTCCGATTGCGCATGATGGTGCGCGCCGAGCTGGCGCCGCTGGTGCCGCTGCTCAACCGCGCCATCGCCGCTATCAGCCCGCAGGAACGGCTGGCGATTCACCGCAAATGGATGCTGCGCGACGTGATCGAACGCACCGACTACGCCCTGCTGTGGCAGATGCTCGCGGCGGCGCTGATCCTGCTTGGCGGTTTCGTGTTCTGGAATCGGCGTTTGGCCCGTGAAATCGACCAGCGCAAACGCACCCAGGCCGAGCTACGCGAACTCTACGAACGCGTGGGCAAGCT
Organism: Gammaproteobacteria bacterium; assembly: GCA_011389885.1. Taxonomy (GTDB): domain Bacteria; phylum Pseudomonadota; class Gammaproteobacteria; order Chromatiales; family Chromatiaceae; genus JABBTK01. Next base: position 55,387 of record JAABTK010000007.1, read on the forward strand.
CGCCGACCGCCTGCCCGGCGTGATCTATCAATTCGAGCAAACGCCGCAGGGGCGCACCCGCTTTCCCTACGCTAGCGAGCGCATGCGCGAAATCTGCGGCCTGGCGCCGTCCGCGCTGCGCCGCGACGCTGCGCCCGCGCGCGCCGTGCTGCACCCCGAGGACGCCGCTGCGGTGCAGACCGCGATTCAGGAATCCGCCCGCACCCTGACCCCCTTGCATACGGAATACCGCACCCGCGCCCCCGACGGGGCGATTCGCTGGGTGTTCGACAACGCCATCCCCGAGCGTTTGGAAGATGGCACCGTGCGCTGGCACGGTTTTATCATGGACATTACCCAACGCAAGCAGACCGACCTCGCCCTGCGCCAACTGCGCGAGCGTTACCGACGCCTGACCGACGACATCGGCCCCCATTTTATCATCTACAGTTACCGCGCCGACGACGTGCTGGAATATGTGAGCAAGGGCTTTGAGGCCATTTTCGGGCAAACGCCCGAGTCCGTGATCGGGCGCTCCATCGGCGAACTCGTTCCCTGGGGCCCGGGGGTGGCCGAAGACGCACGGGCCAAGCTCAAGCGCATGATCACCACCGGCGAACCGGAGGCGCAGTGGGAGATGGAGTTCGAGCGCCCGCAAGGCGGCGCCGGCACCCTGCTGGTCACCGGCCATCCGGTGGCGGACGAACACGGACGCCAGGTCCGCATTGAAGGCATCGCCGAGGACATCACCACGCGCAAACAGGCGGAACAGGCGCTGATGCAGGCGCGCCGCCAAGCGGAGGCCGCCAATCGGGCCAAAAGCGACTTTCTGGCCAACATGAGCCACGAATTGCGCACGCCGCTGAACGGCATCCTCGGTTATGCGCAGATCCTGCAACGCCAGGGCCGCCTCGGCGCCGCCCAGCAGCGCAGCGTGGCGGTGATCGAGCGCAGCGGCCGCCACCTGTTGGAGCTGATTAACGAAATCCTCGATCTCTCCAGGATCGAGGCGGGCAAGTTGAGCTTAAACCTCGGCCCCGTGCGGCTGCCCGAACTCGCCGACGACATCCTGACCATGTTGCAGGTGCGCGCCGAGGAGCGCAACCTGGCCCTGAGCCTGAACTATGACGATCGCCTCCCGGGCTATGTGGAGGCCGACCCCAAGCGCCTCCAGCAACTGCTGCTGAATCTCCTGGGCAACGCGGTGAAATTCACCCCAAGCGGCGAAGTCACCCTGAGCATGCGGCTGCTAGAGCGGCGGACGGGCTGCTGCCGGGTGCGTCTGGCGGTGCGCGACACCGGCCCCGGGATCGCCCCGGAAAAGATTTGCACCGTGTTCGAGCCCTTTGAGCAATTGGAGTCCAACACGCCGCACGCCGAAGGCACCGGGCTCGGGCTGTCTATTTGCCGCGCCTTGGCCGAACTCATGGACGGGCGGCTGGAACTCATGAGCCGCCGCCTCGGGGGCGACTGGCAGACCACCGCCGAGGGCGGCCCGGCGTTTCCGCGGCAGGCCCACGGAACCCTCTTGTGGCTGGACCTGGACTTGCCGGCGGTGGACGACCAGCGGCTGCTGGGCAGCCCGCTCAAGGGCATTATCACCGGCGTCGAAGGCCCGCCCCCGCGGGTCATGGCGGTGGACGACAACACCGACAACCTGGGGCTGATCGCCGACCTGCTGCACCCGCTGGGGATCGAAGTGGCCGAATACCAGGACCCCCTAGCCGCCCTTGACGCCATCGCCGCGGACCCGCCGGACCTGCTGATCACCGATGTTCGCATGCCGGGGCTCGACGGCTATGCGCTAATCCGCAAGGTCCGTGCATTGCCGCACGCCAATGCGGTCAAAATCCTGGTAAACTCAGCCAGCGTGAGTGAGGCGGACCAGCATCTCAGCCTGCAACAGGGGGCCGACCGCTTTCTGGCCAAACCGGTGGATGCCGAACACCTGTTCGAGGCCGTGGCCGAGCTGACCGGCGCGGTCTGGATCCGCCGGCCGGCGGAGGTCGCCATCGCCGCGGAGGCCGAGGCCGCCGTCACTGCAACGCACATCACACGCCTGCAACAGGCCGCCGAGGCGGGAGACATTCGGCGCCTGTTGCGGATTTGCGACGAATTGGCCCCGCAGGCCCCGGCCTACGCCGCCCGGCTGCGCGAACTGGCGGAGAACCTGCAACTGGATGATCTCGTGTTTCACCTCGATGGCCTGGCCAGGGGGCAGCGATGACCGACCCGCCCTGCCAAGGGACGATCCTGATCGTCGATGACAACCTCACCAACCTCCAGGTGCTGTTCACCACCCTGAGCGATGACGGCCATCGGGTGATCCCCGCCCAAGGGGCCGCCAGCACCTTTACGCGGCTCAAGCATGTGACGCCGGATCTGATCCTTTTGGACATCATGATGCCGGAGGTGAACGGCTTCGAACTCTACGCCCGCCTGCGCGAACACCCGCGCACCGCGCATGCCCCGGTGATTTTCATCAGTGCGCTGGACGACAACGACGCCATTCTGCGGGGGCTGCGGCTGGGCGCGGTGGACTACATCACCAAGCCGTTCCGCGCCGAAGAGGTGCAGGCGCGGGTGCAGCGCCAACTGGAACTCGACCGCCTGCGCCGCGACCTCCAAACGGAACTCAAAACCCGACGCGCACTCGAAGAATCATTGCGCGCCGCCAAGACCCAGGCCGATGCCGCCAACCAGGCCAAGAGCGCCTTTCTGGCCAACATGAGCCACGAGCTGCGCACGCCGCTGAACGCCATCCTCGGCTACAGCCAAATCCTGGCCGCGGAACCCAGCCTGAGTCCCGACCTCAAACACGCGGTGGAGACGGTGCGGCGCAGCGGCGACTACCTGCTACTGCTGATTGATGACATTTTGGACCTGGCCAAGATCGAAGCCGGGCGCCTGGAGCTGTATCCCGCCCCCTTCGCCATCGAACGCTTCCTGCGCGAAATGGCCAATGTGTTTGCGGTGCGCGCGCGCGACAAAGGCGTGCAATTGCACTACACCGCCGGCGCCGACCTGCCCGCGACCCTGGTGGGCGATGAAAAACGCCTACGCCAAATCTGCATGAACCTGCTCGGCAATGCGATTAAGTTCACCGAACGGGGCGAGGTGCGGCTGGAGGCCGATTATCGGGCCGGCAGCCTGCATATCACGGTGACCGACACCGGCATCGGCATTAAAGCGGAAAAGCTCGGCGCATTATTCCGCCCCTTCGAGCAGAGCGGGGCCGCGAAATACAAGCAACAGGGGACCGGGCTCGGCCTGGCTATCGCCAAACAACTGGTGGAGGCCATGAACGGCCGCATCGACGCCGCCAGCACCCCGGGCCGGGGCAGCCGCTTCAGCATCGTCGCGCCCCTGGCCGTGACCGACGTGCGCGGCCTGCCCCTGGCCGAACCGGCGGGCGGACCGATCACCGGCTACCGCCGCAGCGACGGCGCGCAAGCCCCGCTGCGCCTCTTGATCGCAGACGATGACGCGGACAACCGCGCGGTGCTGCTCAGCCTGCTGAGCGGGCTGGGATTCGAGCTGAGCCACGCGCAAGACGGCCATGAGGCCGAGTCGATGGCCATGAAGCAGCGCCCCGACTTGGTGCTGATGGACCTGATCATGCCCCGGCTCAGCGGTCTGGACGCCACCCGCAGCATTCGCGCACAGACCTCGATCCCGGTGATCGCCGTATCCGCCCGCAGCTTCCGCGAAGACCGCGCCGCAAGCGCCGCCGCAGGCTGCTGTGAGCACCTGTCCAAACCGCTCGACCACGCGGACTTGCTGGACGCGCTGCAACGCCGGCTGCCGCTGCAATGGCTGCGCAGCGACCAGGCCCCGGCGCTTCCGGCGGTGCCGGATGCGGCGGCCCTGCGCCTTGTGGCGCCCGAGTTGCTTACCCAACTCGAAGACGCCGTGCTCGACGGCGACGGCGCGGCCATGCAGGCCGCGGTTCGGGCCATCGCGGGGCGCCAGCCGGAGCTGGCCCGGGCCTTGGAGCGCTGGCTGACCGAATACCAATACCAACGACTGCTGGATCTGCTCGCGGAGACCCCGCGCACCGCCGATCCGGCCCCTTCAAGCGATGCCAGCGGGGAAGAGATGCCCGCGGGCGTTGAAAATCATCGAACCTAAATGGTGGAATCCATGGAGACGACCAAAAACCCCACCGTACTGATCGTGGACGACACCCCGGCCAACCTCGATCTATTGGAGCGCATCCTCCAAGGCCGCGGCTACCGGGTGCGCAAGACGCCAAGCGGCGCCCTGGCCCTGGCCTCGGTGCGTCGCAGCCCGCCGGACCTGATCCTGCTCGACGTCAAGATGCCCGACATGGACGGCTACGCGGTCTGCGAAGCCCTGAAGGCCGAACCGCTGGCCTGCGATGCGCCGGTGATCTTCATTAGCGCCTTACAGAAAACCGAGGACAAGGTGCGGGCCCTGCGCAGCGGCGGCGTGGACTATGTCACCAAGCCCTTTCAGGCCGAAGAGGTGCTGGCGCGGGTGGAAACCCATTTGAGCCTCGACCGGCTGCGCCGCTCCGAGGCCGCGGCCAAGCACCAGGCGAATGCCGCCAATCGCGCCAAGAGCGCCTTTTTGGCCAACATGTCGCACGAACTGCGCACCCCGTTGAACGCCATCCTGGGCTTTGCGCAAATCCTAGGGCAGGACCGCAGCCTGCCGCAGCGGACCTTGCGCGACATCGCCGCCATCGAAAACGGCGGCAAGTACCTGCTGACCCTGATTAACGACATCCTCGACCTGGCCAAGGTGGAGGCCGGTCGCTACGAACTATTCCCGGAGGTTTGGTCCACGGAAAGCTTCTTCGCCGACATCACCGCCGGGTTTCGCCACCGCGCCGAAGGCAAGGACATAGCGTTCGAGTTCCACGCCGCGCCGGGCATGCCGCCGGCGCTGTTCAGCGACATCAAGCGCCTGCGCCAAATCACCATGAACCTGCTCAGCAACGCCATCAAGTTCACCCGCCAAGGCCGCGTGCGCTGGAGCGCCGACTACCGCGAGGAGGCCTTGCATATCGCGGTGGAAGACACCGGACCCGGGATCCCGCCCCAGGATCTAGATCGGATCTTCGAGCCGTTTCAGCAGAGCGGCGACGTCGAACAACGCCTGCAAGGCACCGGCCTGGGGCTATCCATCACCCACAAGCTGGTGCAAGTGATGGGCGGCGAGCTGGAGGTGGAGAGCGCTGCGGGACAAGGCTCCTGCTTTCGCCTGCGCATCCCGGCGGAGGCCGTGTCCACCGTCGAGCACGCCAAAACCGGCGCCGGCCGTACGCAATCCCTATGCGGTTACGCCCACCCCCAACTCGAGCGCCCGTTGCGCATCTTGATCAGCGACCGTCTGGAGCCCAATCGTCGAGTGCTGCGGGAGCTATTGGAACCGCTGGGCTTCGAGCTGCGCGAATCCGGCTCCGAGTCCGAGTGTCGGGCATTGGCCGATCACTGGACCCCCGATTTGGTGCTGGCAGACGTACCGCCCGGGGTCGCCCCCCTCTGCGGCCTGGCTACCGCCGCGCCCTCGGATGCGCCGCCGGATGCGCACGCCAAACCGCCGGTGGTGGCGGTCAGCGGCAACGCCTTTGAGGAAAATCGCCGGCAGGCGCTAGACGCGGGCTACCACGACTACCTGACCAAGCCCATCGTATTCTCCGACCTCACCGCCTGCCTGGAGCGCTGCCTGGGGCTGCAATGGCAATACGCGGAAACCCCCGCGACCCGCCTCGGCGACCTGCGCCCGGAGCAGGTGGATGCGCTCTTGGAGCTGGAGAAACAGGGTCGCCTCAGCGCCATCACCCGCTATATCAGCGAATTGCTGGAAGAGTTCCCCGAGTCCTCCGAGATTCGGCAACTCGGCGCGCTGGCCGAGAGCTGCGACATCCTGGGCCTGGAGCAATACCTGCAAGGCGCCCGGGAGGAACTGGCAAAGGCCGAGGATGCGCGCTGTTGAAACACCGTCGCCGACCTTTTTAGGAACACGCAGGCGCGCTACACTAAGGGGCGGACTGCGGCACCGCCCGGCCGTCTCTGAAGCGTCGTCAACCCTTGGAAACCAACCCCATCATGCCGCCCGTTCATCGTCTTGCCCGAGCCCTTAGCCTGACCGTTGCGTTACTCTTGTTAGCCGCCTGCGTCGCCGCGCCCGAGCCGCGCCAACATCAGGTCTGGAAGGGCTGGCCCGAACTCGGCCTGCGGTTACGCGTGGTCGAGCCGAACCAGGCCCCCGAGCGGGCGCCTCAGGACCAGGAATCCCTGCTGCTGGTGGTGCGAGTCAGGCCCGACAGCCCGGCCCAGGCGGCCGGGGTGCAGGCGGGCGACTACCTGCTGGCCATCGATGACCGGCGGGTCACCGGCATGGCCGATTCCGTCGCCGCCATGCTGCGCAAAAGACCCGGGGATTCGGCCCGCTTGGCGTTGCTGCGCGAGGGCCGGCTGATCGAAATCCCAGTACTGCTGGACGAACAGGAATCTTAGACCCGAAATGACTGCTTCCATCCCGAACCGAACCCCGACCCGCGGCCGCCGCACACCCTCGCGGCGCCGCCTCCTCGGCTTCACCCTCATCGAGTTGCTGGTGGTGATCGTGATCATCGGCGTGCTGGCCTCGGTGGTCGCCCCGCGCTTCTTCGGCCGCACCGAACAGGGCAAGATCGCAGCCGCCCGCGCCCAGATCGAGGCCCTCTCCATGGCGCTGGACAACTATCAGCTCGACAACGGCTATTACCCGTCCACGCAGCAGGGGCTGGAGGCCTTGATTGAGCGCCCGGCCGGGCGACCGCCGGCCAACAATTGGCGCGGCCCCTACATCAAGAGCCGGGGCGTGCCCAAGGACCCCTGGGGCGCGCCCTATGAGTACATTTCCCCGGGCAAGATCAATCCCCAGTGGTACGATCTGGTGAGCTACGGCAAGGACGCACGGCCCGGAGGCGAAGGAGACGATGCGGACATCACCAACTAACCCGCGCCCCCCTGCGCCGCGCCGTCAGCTGGGCTTCACCCTGGTGGAGCTGCTGATTGCGTCCACCATCGCCGCAGTGGTGATGGCGGCGGTGTACACCACCTACTCCGGGGCGCACCTCTCCGAGCAACGCATTCAGGAGATCACCGAGGCCAATCAGCGCTGGCGCTTCTTCGCCCAACGCCTGCAAAGCGACCTCAGAAACCTATTCGCGCTAGACAGCCCATTCATCGGCGCCGGGACCGAGCTGGAGCTGACCGTGCAGGTGGGGCGCGAACTGCATCGGGTGCGCTATTACTTCTCCCCTGCCGGGGGCGATGGGGAGATCCGTCGCCGCGGCGTGCGCGACGAACACAGCCAAATCAGCCGCGTCTACAGCGGCGTGGAGGCCATACGCTTTCGCTATCACATCGCCGGCCAGTGGCGGGATACGGCGCTCGGGCTGCCCGCCGCGGTGGAGTGCGTGCTCTCCGGCAAGGACTGGAGCCGACGCCTTACGGTCGGCCTGGAAGTCACCGCGGTGAACGGCTGATGGGCGCGTGTCGAGTGCAACGCGGCTATGTCCTGCTGGCCACCTTGGGGGTGATGGCGGTGCTGAGCCTGATGCTGAGTTCGCTGTCCTATCAAGCCCGGGTGGAGACCGCCATTGAGCGCCATGTGCTAGAGGCATCCAAGCTGCGGGCCGCGGCCCGCGGGGCTGTGCATACGGTGGCGGCGCGGTTGCGCGCGCATGCCCGCGACCCGGCCTACAGCGGTCGCGCCGACTGGAGCACCGCCGCCGGCCTGTATCGCGACCAAGCACTGGGCGATAGCCGTTACACCATCCATAACCCCCTGTTTCGGCAGGGGCCGGTGGACGAGCGCCCGGCACTGATCGGCCCCGGCGACGCCGAATCCCGACTGAACGTCAACCTGGTCACGCGTGAACAACTGATGGGCCTGCCGGGCTTCCCGGCATCGCTGGCCGACGCCATCGTCAGCCGCCGCGAAAGCCTCGGCGGCGAGGCCCCGGCGCTCGACCCCGAAAACCTGGAGCTAATCGCGGCCCCCTTTCGGCGGCTGCGCGACCTGACCGCGATCCCCGGCGTGGACGAGGAATTCCTGTTCGGCCCGCCCAACCGCTTCCAGACCGCCTTCGGCGACCACCTGACCGCCGCCTCCACCGGCCGCATCAACGTCAACACCGCCAGCCGCGAGGTGTTGCAGGCCATCGGCTTCACCGAACAGCAGGCGGATATCCTGCTGTCGCTGCGGCGGCAGAACAAGACCCTGGAATCGCATGCCCAGTTGCTCGAAACCCTGGGCCTGGAGCTGACCGAGGCGGACGCCCACGCGGCGTGGCAGGAACGCCTAGGGCCGGTGATCTATCGCTCTTATACCTTCAACCTGGAGGCCGAGGCCTGGAAGCCCAACGCGCCGGTGCAGGTGCGCATCGCCGCCGCTATTTACACCGGCGGCGAGCGCCTGACCCTATTCCGCTGGCACGAACGGACCGAGGAGAGCTGACCTATGGCCGCCTCCCTGTGGCCGCAATGGATGCGCCGTTACCGCTTGCTGCACCTGCAACTGGACAAAAGCGGGGTGATTTCCGACCTCGAGCAGGGCTTGCCCCCCGGCCGACGGGTGCTGCTGCACCTGCCCCCGGGCATGGTGCTATTCCGCCGCCACGAGGCCCCGGGGTTGTCCCAGCGGCGGCTGAAATCCGCGTTGCGCCTGTGGGCCAGCGAATCCCTGCCGTTGGAACTCGACCAGTATTATCTCGATCAGTGGCCGATCCCGCCCGCCGGCTACGGGCTGGCCGCGTTGCCGCGCGCCATGCTCGATCAGGCGCGACACCAAATCGAGGCCCGCCAAGGTCGCCTGGCAGCCGTGGTGGCCCCCGAGCTGCTGCCGCCCAAGGAGCCCCAGCCCGCGGTGGTGCTGTGGCGCGCCCACCACACCCTCCTCGCCATGCAATGGAAGTGGCAACGCTTGGTGAATTGGATCGCCTTGCCCGCCTCCCTGTCGCGGGCGCAAATCGTCGAGCTATTGCACGGTTTTTTCCGCGTCGCCCCCAAGGAGGTGGTGATCAGCCGTCGGCTGCTCGATGACCAGCCGCTAATCGACGCCTGCCGCCAGCGTTGGCCGCGCTGCCGAATCAGCCCGCAGGCGGCGGACGACGACCACCCGTTGCAGGCGTTTCCGTTGCTCGAGTTCCCCGGTTTTCTGCGGCAAGATGAATTCGTGCCGGCGACCTCCTCGGACCGCGTTCGGCTGGCCTCCATGGGGCTGGCCGCGGTGCTCGGCGGCTTCGTCTACCTGTATGGCGAAACCGCCTACCTGGAGCGCCTGCTGGCCCACCAACACTATGCCACCTCAATGCTCAAGATCCGCGCCAACCGCTCGGAGCAAATCGCCGGTCGCTCCACCGCGGTGGTGCAGGCGATTAACGACCTGCGCCTGATGACCGTGGACCGTTACAGCGTCATGGCCGTGCTCAAGACCCTGGCCGAATCCCTGCCCGGACGGGTCAAGCTGGAGTCGCTCAACATCGAACGCTCGGGCGCGCTGATCCTCAACGGCGTGGCCGAGACCGAGGTGGACCTGAGCAATCTGCTGCGCAAGCTGGCCTATGTGCCCCAGTTCCTCTCGCCGCGCCTGACCTTTTCCCAACAACAAGCGGCGGAGGACGAAGATCAGGAGCAACCGGTGATCGGATTTCGGGTGGAATTGCGCCTCGCCGAACCCCTGTTGCAATTGCCCAAGGATCCCGACGACGAACCGGGCTTCCCCTCCCCCGCCCTGTCCCGCATCCCGCCGGCGGGCGAGTCGCTGGAGGCCTGAGCCGATGTCGCCGTCCGCCGCCCTGCAGGAGCAACTGGCCAACCTGAGCCCCCAGGACCGCCGTGCATTGGTGCTGGTGAGCGTATTCCTGACCGTGGTGTTCGTCTATGTTTGGCTGTTCGAGCCGTTGGTGCTGCGTTATCAGCAGGCCTCGGAGGACCTTGCCGGCCTGCAAGTGGAACAGCGCCGCTTTGAGCAAAAGGTGCGCATGCTGCCCAAGCGCGAGGCGCGGCTGGAGGAATACAAACGGGAATTGACCGACCTGCAGCGTCATTTTCGGCTCACCGCCGCGGTGCCCGAGACCATCGTGCCCATGGCGATCGCGGAAATGAACTATTACGCCCGCCTATGCGACGTGGACATCGCCGGCATCCGCCCGCTGGAGGCCCAAACCACCGGCGAATACCAGGAGTTGCCCTTCGACGTTGAGGCCACCGCCAAATTCGAGGCCCTGCACAAGTTCTTTTATTACATCGAGACCTCGCCCTCGGTGCTCTCCATCACCGACCTGGAGCTGGCGCTGCAGGAGCGCAAGGTGCGCGCGCGGCTCAAGGTGTCGGCGGTGATTAAGACCAGCCCGGACCAAACCCCGCTGGCGACCGGGCCGCAGGTGGAGCAGAGGCATCGATTACAGATCCTGATCCCGCACTGGACCGGCGTGGCGCCGCTGGCGGTGGCCGCGCAACAGGGATTCCTCGACTCCGAGCGCTTCTCTGTCGAGCTGATCTCCTCCGAAGACTCGGTGACCACCGAACGCCTGCTGCTCGCCGGCGAGGCCGACGGCACCACCGCCACCCTGTTCGAGCTGCTGGACTACTGGTCTCGCGGCATCGGCCTGCAAGCGGTGCTGCCCATTTCCGCCGAGTGGGGCGCGCGCGGCCTGGTGGTGCGCGACGACCTGGATGCGCAAGGCATTGAAGACCTGCAATCCGAACCCATCGGGGTGGAAAAGAACGGCGTGCCGGTGCTGGTGCTGCATCGCGCCCTGCGCAGCGCCGGCCTCTCCCTGGAGGACGTAAAATTGGTCAGCATCGACCCCGAGCAGGTGGCCCGGGATCTGGCCAACGGCACCCTGAACGCCGGCGTCACCCGCGACCCCTATCTGACGGATTTGCTGGATCAGGGCGCGGCGCGCCTGATCTTCTCCTCGGCCCGCGCCGAGGCCTCGCTGTTGGATCTGCTGATCCTGCGCAAAGACACGGTGAAAAAAAAGCCCGAGGTGATTCGTTTTCTGATTCAAGCGGTGCGCAAGAGCGCCCGTTTTATCGAGGAAAACCCCGATCTGGCGGCCCGAATCATCGCCGACTGGCAACAGCAACCCGCCGAGCTGACCCAGCGCACGCTGGATAAATTCTTCTTCTACGGCTTCTCGGACGGCGCCGAACTGCTGCAAGACGAGGTGCTCAAGCAGCAAATCGAAAACCAGCGCTACCACTTCAATCTTATGGACCGTCCCTTTCCGCTGGTGGCGCCCGCAGACATCACCGCGCCGCGCTTTCTGCGCGAGGTCCTCGGCGTCGCCCCGGAGGGGGCCGGCCCATGAGCGCCAAGCAGCCCTGGCTCAGTCGCCACCGGGTCAAGATCTTTAGCCGACTATTGGGTATCATCACCCTGACCCTGGCGGCCTCGGGGGTGCTGTTGCTATACGCCCCGCTGGAGGAGGCCTCGCCCATCCCCAAGGTGACCGAGGTGGCGCCGCGGCAGCTCGACGCCAATCGCCGCCGATTTCCCCAGTACCGCGACTACCAGGCGCGACGGGAGACGCCCTTCGGCTTCCGCGATTTCGACCGCGAGAGCATTCGCACCATCGAATTCATCACCGAGGGGCTGGAGCTGATCAGCACCTCGGCGGATCCGCGGGCCGCCTTCGCCCAAATCTACGACGACCGCGAGGAAGAGGTGGCCGCCTACGTCCTGGGCGACCAGGTGCGCAACGCCACCTTGGCGGAAGTCCACCCCGAGCATGTGGTGTTGGAACTCGACGGCGCACGCAAAGAGCTTAAACTGCCCGCGAATTAGGCATACACCCCTGCATAGAGCGCTGAACCCAGTCATGAAACGACCACTCGCCAGCCTGCTGATCTGCGCCCTGTTGGGCTTCGTCGCCGCCGCCCAGGCGGCGGACGAGGAAAAGATCGGCATTAAATTCAAGAACACCAAGGTCCTCGACGTCCTTGAATTCTACGCCAAGCTCACCGGCAAGATATTCATCCCCGCGGACGAACTCGACGGCAAGATCACCGTCATCACCCCGGGGCCGGTGACCAAGGACCAGGCCGTGCGCCTGCTCTATTCCATCCTGGATATGCGCGGCTTCGCGGTGGTCGAGGTGGACGGCTATTACAAGATCGTAAAGCGCAAGGCGGCGCTGGACGCCACCTCCGCCGCGTTCGAGGTCGGCGGCGCCGGCGACCGCCTGGTCACCGACGTCATCGTAACTCGCTACCTCGACGTGGACGCGGCGGCGGAAAACTTCCGCACCCTGATCTCCGAAGACGGCAAACTGGTGGCCAACAAGGCCATGAACGCGCTTTTAGTCACCGACTCGGCGGCCAATATCGAAAAGCTGCGCCAATACATCGAAAAGATCGACACCCCCCTAACCCTGCCCGTCAGCCGCTCCTACGACCTGCAATACCTCTCGGTCACCAGCATCCAACCCCTGCTGGAGAACCTGTTGACCCAGGACGAAGGCGCGGACAGCGACAGCCTCGGCCGCCGTCGCGCCTCGGTGCTGGCGGACGAACGCAGTAACACCCTGATCGTCACCGCCACCTTGCCCCAGCAGGAACAGGTCAAGGAGATTATCGAAAAACTCGACGAGCGCAGCGCCCAGGTGATGCTGGAGGCCAAGATCGTCGAGGTGTCGCTGACCCAGAAGAACAAATTCGGCGTCGAGTGGCAGAAATTCCTCTCCGGCGGCAGCAACCGCTTCGGCTTCGGGCTGCTGGCCGAAGACGCCGCCCTCGCCACCGACATGACCCTCAGCCGGCTCGGCGTCAACGCCGGCCTGCTCGACCCCGAAGAGTACGCCGCCATGATCAACCTGCTCACCACCGACACCTCCGCCCGCATCCTCTCCGCGCCCCACCTGATGGCCTCGGACAATCAAGAGGCCAGCCTGCGCATCGGCGACGAAATCCCGGTGGTCAAGGAGATTCGCCTCGACGACAACAACCGCAACATCACCACCTACGGGCGCGAAAAGGTCGGCCTGGAGATCATCATCACCCCCTCCATCGCCAACAACCGCGATGTCAGCCTCGACCTCGACTTCACCAACAGCTCGGTGCAAAGCGGCGACCCCACCACCGGCGAGCAATACACCATCTCCGAACGCCAGGTGAAGACCAACATCGTGGTCAAGGACAAGCAGACCCTGGTCATCAGCGGCCTGATGCGCGACGACCTCAACACCAGCAGCTACGGCGTGCCCAAGATGCGCGACATGCCCTTTCTCGGCAAACTCTTCGGCAGCGAGGAAGACGACACCACCAACAAGGAGCTGCTGATCCTAATCACCCCCTATGTGGTGCAAAACGAACGCGAGGCCATTGAAGTGGGCGATGCCCAATTACGCAAACACCCCACAGCGGTGCGCGCCGGCGCCCTAGGCGAGCGGGCGACCGAATTCGATCTGTGACCTGCCCCGCAGGTCTCGGCTGTAGTATGCTTACGTTTTCGCAACCAGCCTGGGGAGCCGCCGCGTGGAAATCGCCTGCCTAGACCTTGAAGGGGTGCTGATCCCCGAAATTTGGATCAACTTCGCCGAACGCACCGGCATCGACGAGCTGCGGGCCACCACCCGCGACATCCCGGACTACGACGTGCTGATGCAGCAACGCCTGCGGCTCCTGCAACAGCACAAACTCGGCCTGCCCGACATCCAGCAGGTGATCGACAGCATGGGTCCGCTTGAAGGCGCGCGCGAGTTTATCGACTGGCTGCGCGCCCGCTTTCAGGTGGTGATCCTGTCCGACACCTTCTACGAATTCGCCGCCCCCTTGATGCGCCAGCTCGGCCACCCCGCCCTGCTGTGCCACAAACTCAGCGTGGACGCCGACGGCTTCGTCACCGACTACCACCTGCGCCAGAAAGACCCCAAGCGCCAGGCGGTCAAGGCCTTCAAGGGCCTCAACTACCGCGTCATCGCCGCCGGCGACTCGTACAACGACACCACCATGCTCAACGAGGCCGACCGCGGCATCCTGTTCCGCCCGCCGCAAAACGTGATCGATGAATTCCCCCAGTTCCCGGTGGTCACCGACTACAAGGCCTTTCGCGAGGCCTTTATCGAGGCCAGCAACCGGAAACTATCACTCGCCTAACCGCCTAGCCAAAAGGAAACGCCATGGGTTTTATGCAAGACAAACGGGTGCTGATCGTCGGCGTCGGCAACAATCGCTCCATCGCCTGGGGCATCGCCGAGGCCATGCACCGCGAGGGCGCCGAACTCGCCTTCACCTACCAAACCGAAAAGCTCAAAAGCCGGGTGGAAGAACTCGCCGCCAAGGCCGACTCGCAACTGGTGTTCCCCCTCGACGCCCGCGAAGACGCCCAAATCGAGCAACTGTTCGCCGACCTCGGCCAGCACTGGGACGGCCTCGACGGCATCGTCCACTCCATCGCCTACGCCCCCAAGGGCCAACTCGACGGCGACTATGTAAACGCCGTCACCCGCGAAGGCTTCGCCGTGGCCCACGACGTCAGCTCCTACACCCTGGCCGCGCTGGCCAAGGCCGGCCGGCCGATGATGCAGGGCCGCAACGGCAGCCTCCTCACCGTCACCTACCTCGGGGCCGTGCGCACCGTGCCCAACTACAACGTAATGGGCGTGGCCAAGGCCAGCCTTGAGGCCAATGTGCGCTACCTCGCCGACGCCCTCGGCCCCGAAGGCACCCGGGTCAACGCCGTCTCCGCCGGCCCCATCCGCACCCTCGCCGCCTCTGGCATCAGCGACTTTAAGAAAATGCTCGACGAGGCCGCCGGCAAGACCCCGCTGCGGCGCAACGTCAACATCCAAGAGGTCGGCAACGCCGGGGCCTTCCTCTGCTCCGACCTCGCCTCCGGCATCACCGGCGACGTGCTCTACGTCGATGGCGGCTACCACATCGTCGGGACCTAGGGCGCGGGCGAGGCGCAGGGATGCGCCGAGGGCGATTTCGTGTTGGCGTACACGCCTTGGCGTGTGCGCGCCCGCCCGCACAGGCCGAGGGCTGTACTCCAAAGAGCGATGGGCAAAGGCGCCCCCCCCGGTCATTGGCTTTGGTCGCGATCTACCAGCGCCGCGCCCATCGAATCCGCCTTCTCGCCGCCGGATACGTCACGCCGCGGAAGCGGCGTAACGAGGGCAAGCACTAGGCACTAAAGGCACAAGCCGGCAAAAAAACTCCTCCGTGCGCTCTGCGGCCCTCTGCGCCCTCTGCGTTCCTAGGCGCCGTTGTTTCCGTTATTTACGCGCAGGCGTACTAGATGGGAACCAGCGGAACCAAAAACCCCTCTGCGCCCTCTGCGTTCCTAAGCGGCATGGTTTGCGTTTCTTCGGCGCAGGCGCCCTAGGCGGAATACCCGAGGTTCGGACTCAACCACTGCTCGGCTTCCGCCAACGCCATGCCCTTGCGCCGGGCATAGTCTTGCACCTGGTCTTGTGCGATCTTGCCGAGGGCGAAGTAACGGCTCTCCGGGTGGGCGAAATACAGGCCGGAGACCGCGGCCGTGGGCGCCATGGCCTTGGACTCGGTGAGCCAAATGCCGGCCCGAGCCTCGGCGTCCAGCAGTTGCCAAAGGGTGTCTTTTTCGCTGTGGTCGGGACAGGCGGGGTAGCCGATGGCGGGGCGAATGCCCTGGTACTTCTCGGCGATGAGGCCCGCGTTGTCCAGTTGCTCGTCCGCCGCATAGCCCCAGAGTTCGCGTCGCACCCGCTCGTGCAGCCACTCGGCGCAGGCCTCGGCCAAGCGGTCGGCCAGGGCCTTGAGCATAATGGCGCTGTAGTCGTCGTGGGCCGCCTCAAAGTCGGCCACTTTGGGGTCGATGCCGTGGCCCGCGGTACAGGCGAAGCCGCCGATGTAGTCCATGCCCGCCCCCTCAGGGGCCACGAAATCCGCCAAACTTTCGTTGTAGCGCCCCGCGGGCTGCTTGGTCTGCTTGCGCAGCATGTGGAAACGGCCGAGCTCTGCGGGTTTGGCCGCGTCCGACCACAGCACCAAATCATCGTCGGCGGTGGCGGTGGCGGGCCAGAAGCCCACCACCGCGCGCGCCGTGAGCCATTCCTCGGCGATGATTTGCGCAAGCATAGCCTGGGCGTCGTCGAGCAGCTTGCGCGCCTCCTCGCCTTTCTGCGCATCGTCGAGGATGTTCGGGTAGCGGCCCTTGAGCTCCCAGGCATGGAAGAAGAAGGTCCAATCGATATACCGCGCCAGCCGGGCCAGCGGGATGCGGTCGATTAGCAGGCAGTGGCCTTCCAGGGTGCAGATTGCGCCGTCGAGTTCCGCCGGGGCCGCGCCGGTCAGCACCCTGGGCTTGACGGCCTGGTGCGCGCCCCAGTCGATGGGCGCCCGATTGGCGCGGGCCGCCGCCAAGGCGATATAGGAGGCCTTGGACTGGCGGCTGGCGTAGGCCTCGCGGGCCTGGGCGTAGTCTTCGCGCAGTTGCGCGACGAAGGCCTCGCGATGCAGCTCGGAGATCAGGTTCTGGGCCACGCCCACCGCCCGGCTGGCGTCCTTGACCCAGACCACGGGTTGGTCGTATTCGGGGGCGATCTTGACCGCGGTGTGGGCCTTGGAGGTGGTGGCGCCGCCGATCATAATGGGGACGGTGTTGCCGAGGCGCCGCATCTCCTTGGCGATATGCACCATCTCCTCCAGCGACGGCGTAATCAGGCCGGAGAGGCCGATGATATCCACGTCGTGCTCTTTGGCCTGATCGAGGATGGTCTGGGCCGCGACCATCACGCCGATGTCGATCACCTGGAAATTGTTGCACTGAAGCACCACGCCGACGATGTTCTTGCCGATGTCGTGTACGTCGCCCTTCACCGTGGCCATCAGGATCTTGCCCGCGGCCTTGGCGCCCGGTTTCTTCTCGGCCTCGATGTAGGGGATGAGATGGGCCACGGCCTTTTTCATCACCCGCGCCGACTTGACCACCTGGGGCAGAAACATCTTGCCCTCCCCGAACAGGTCGCCGACCACGTTCATGCCGCCCATCAGCGGGCCTTCGATCACCTCCAGCGCGGCGGTGGCGTTCTGGCGGGCGGCCTCGGTGTCGGCCTCCACATAGCTGTCGATGCCCTTGACCAGGGCGTGCTCCAGGCGCTTCTCCACCGGCCAGTCGCGCCAGGCCAGGTCCTCCTTCTTGACCGCGCCGCCGCCCTCGCCCTTGTATTGGCCGGCGATCTCCAGCAGGCGGTCGGTGGCGGTCTCTTCGCCAGATGGCTGGCGGTTGAGGATCACGTCCTCCACGGCCTCTCTCAATTCGGCGGGCAGATCGTCGTAGACCGAGAGCATGCCGGCGTTGACGATGCCCATGTCCATGCCCGCGGCGACGGCATGATAGAGGAACACCGAGTGAATCGCCTCGCGCACCGGGTTGTTGCCGCGAAAGGAGAAGCTGACATTGGAGACGCCGCCGGAGATCAGGGCGTGGGGCAGGTGCTGCTTGATCCAGCGCACCGCCTCGATGAAGTCCACCGCGTAGTTGTTGTGCTCCTCGATGCCGGTGGCCACGGCGAAGATGTTGGGGTCGAAGATAATGTCCTTGGCCGGAAAGCCCGCCTGTTCGGTAAGGAGCTTGTAGGAGCGGGCGCAAATCGCCTGTTTACGGGCCTGGGTGTCGGCCTGGCCGGTCTCGTCGAAGGCCATCACGATCACCGCCGCACCGTATTGGCGCAGCAGCTTGGCCTGTTGGATAAACTTGGCCTCGCCCTCTTTCAGCGAAATGGAGTTGACCACCCCCTTGCCCTGAATGCACTTCAGGCCCGCCTCGATGATCTCCCACTTGGAGCTGTCGATCATCACCGGTACCTTGGCGATGTCCGGTTCGGAGGCGATGAGGTTGAGGAAGGTCTTCATCGCCTCCACGCCATCGAGCATCGCCTCGTCCATGTTGATGTCGATGATTTGGGCGCCGTTTTCCACCTGCTCGCGGCAGACCGACAGCGCCTCGTCGTACTGTTCCTCCAGGATCAACCGCTTGAACTTGGCCGAGCCGGTGACGTTGGCGCGCTCGCCGACGTTGACGAACAGGGAGTCTTCGCCGATGTTCAGCGGCTCCAGGCCGGCGAGGCGGCATTCGGGGGTGATCTGGGGCAGCTTGCGCGGCGGGTGCTGGGAGACGGCTTCGGCGATGGCGCGAATGAACTCCGGGTCAGTGCCGCAGCAACCGCCAACGATATTGAGAAATCCGGATTTCGCCCATTCACCGATCGAGCGAGCCATGTTCTCTGGTGTATCGTCATAGCCCGTGGGCGCCAGTGGATTAGGAAGCCCCGCGTTAGGATGCGCAGAAACCGCACAACCCGCAACACGAGAGAGTTCCTCTACATGCTGGCGTAACTCATCCGCCCCCAATGCGCAGTTAAGGCCGATAGAGATCGGGTTGGCATGTGCGAGGGAGTTGTAAAAGGCCTCCACGGTTTGACCGGTCAGCGTTCGACCGGCGTTATCGGTAATGGTGCCCGAGATCATCACCGGCAGCCGCTGACCGGTCTCCTCGGCATGCTGCTCGATGGCGAAGATGGCCGCCTTGGCGTTCAAGGTATCAAAGATGGTCTCGATCAGAAACAGGTCCGAGCCGCCATCGATCAGCCCGCGCACCGCCTCGCGATAGGCGGTGACCAAGGTATCGAAGTCGATGGCGCGAAAGCCGGGGTTGTTCACGTCCGGCGAGATCGAGGCGGTGCGGTTGGTGGGGCCGATCACGCCGGCGACGAAGCGCGGCTGGTCGTCGCTGCTGAAGCGGTCCGCCGCCTCCCGCGCCAGCCGCGCGCCCTCGAAACTCATCTCATAGGCCAGCGCCTCCATGCCATAGTCGGCCTGCGAGACCGAGTTGGCGCCGAAGGTGTTGGTCTCGATAATGTCCGCCCCGGCGGCCAGGTAGGCGTCGTGGATCTCGGTGACGATCCCCGGCTGGGTCAGCACCAACAGGTCGTTATTGCCCTTGAGGTCCGACGGCCAGTCCGCAAAGCGCTCGCCGCGAAAATCGGCCTCTTCCAGCCGGTGGCGTTGCAGCATGGTGCCGGTGGCGCCATCGAGGATGAGGATGCGTTGTTTCAGCGCCGCATACAGGGCTGGATTCGGGGTATCGCTGGTCATAAGACTGAAGTCCGGGGCATGGGGCGAACCGCGCGGGGGACGCCGCAGGTCGCTTGGCGTCATCCCGGCGTGCGCCCCTGGATCTTTGCTCCGGCGGGAGGCGCGGGTTCGCGAACTAAAGAAAAAAGCTAACCGCGCATTATACCGGATTCCGGCGCCGCCCACGCATCGGATTCCTTCAGCGCATTTCCGCGTCTCCCGCGGCGGCCATTAAGCACCGGCCGTCAGCCCCTGCGGAAGAGCCTTTTCAGTCTTTGCGTCAAGGCGCCCTCTTGTGCGTCCGGCTTCTCCGACGCGGCGGCGGCCTCGGCGGGCGCCGCCGGTTTTTCCTCCGCCTTGGGCGGTTTGGCTGCTTTTGTAGCGGGTCTTTTCACCTCCACTTGCTTCAGCAGATCGGGGATGGAGGTCATAATCATGGTCTCCTCCAGCGATTCGGGGGTGGCCTCTACGTCCACACCCAACGCCCGCAGCGTGTCTTCGGGGGAATCAAGGTCTTGTCGCACGGGCGGCGGCTTTCCTTCCTGAAACCGATAACTGAACACCTTGTTATTGCGCAGCTCCTGAATCGCGCCTTTGCCGCGCAGATGGTCGAAGGTCACCCCGATCACCACGCCGATGCGGAACACCAGCATGCAGGACTTGTTGTCCTCCGTGTGCAGAAACAAGGTGCCGGTCACCTTCTTCGCGTGCAGCTTTTCGATCAATTGGGTCAGTTGTTGATAGTCGATGGTTGCTGGCAAGACGATATCCTCAATGGCTCAAACGTATGGGTTCAGGGTGCAGCCGCGGTCAGTCTCTGGCCAAGCCTGCCGTGGGTCCGGTCGGGCATGGGGCGGCGCGGGCGCGGCTGCGCTCGATCAATATGCATTAGCGGCCGCTCAACACGGCGGTTTGCCGGAACCTCAGTCGGAGCCTGTGTTTATAATAGAACAAAGCGTCGGCGAAGTGCTGCAAAAACACGCCGATCGCCGCCACGGGGGGCGAACGCGGATTACCGCCTGGACGGGGCACAAGGTCGGCCACGGAATCCTAGCACCCCCGCCAGCTTTTGTGCACTGCGGCCGGCCCCGTCGAGACCACATCCAAGCGCCGCCCGAGCAGCGCCTCCACCGTGGCGAGCAACCGCTCCTGCGCATCCGCCGCCGGACGCTGCATTTCGTAATACGCCGGTCGCGCCGCTGACAGGCCGCGGGTGGTCGATTGCGCATCCAGGCCCCGCGGCCAGTCCGCCATCCCAACATAGGCCGAGCAGAAGCGCCAGCGCGGCAACCCGGCCAGCCGATCCGCGCAACTGAGCGCCAAGCGGTCGATGCGCGGATCGGCCGCCAACGCATAGCGGCCAAGCACGCCGTCGAACCAACCGTAACGCATCCGGCCTTGCCAGCCGCCGTCCGGGTTGTGCGGCTCGGGCAACCACGCCGCCAGCGCCGCATCCTCCGTGGGCAAGGGCCCGGCCCCATGCCGGGTGGCATAGGCCCGCAATACCCCGAGCGCCCGCGTATCAATGCCCTCCCCCGCCCACTGCAACAGCCGCCAGGCCCCGCTGGAGGTGGTGTCCGATGGCGTGACATGCGGCCAAAAGCCGTGCCGCCGATCCAGCAACACCCCCTGAGCCCCTTCAAACACCAGGCGCCGCCCCTGGCGCAAGGCGTCCCGCAGGCCCTGCGCCCCGGCAAACCGCACCCCGCTATGCGCGCAAAAGGCCCCGTAGGCATGCATTAAATAGTCCACCAGCCCCGGCGTCTCCGCCTCGCGCAAGATCGCGGCGGCGGCGGGGCGGTCGGCGCAGCGCGCGGCCAAGCCCGCCAGCGCCGCCAGCTTTTGCTCCCGATGCCGTTGCAAGCGGGCGCGCAACCCCGCCCGGTTCGCCAGATCACCCACATACAGCCCCGCTTGGGACGCGACATCCGCAAACGCCTCCCCCACCCCGCGCCCGCAAGTGCCGTGGGCCGCCGCGCCGCGGCTCAACTCCCGCAGTTGATTCAACCAGGCATGATACGGCGTCACCAACGGGCACCCCGGATCCACCCACACCCGCGACCGGATATCCCTCAGGCCCTTGCTCTCCAGCACCGCAAGCTCCCTTTCCAACGCCAACGGCTCCAC
Source organism: Gammaproteobacteria bacterium (assembly GCA_011389885.1). Classification (GTDB taxonomy): domain Bacteria; phylum Pseudomonadota; class Gammaproteobacteria; order Chromatiales; family Chromatiaceae; genus JABBTK01. Next base: position 76,578 of record JAABTK010000007.1, read on the forward strand.
CAACATGGGCGCCGCCAACCAGGTCTGCGTCCCCGGCGCGAAACTGCCCGAACCCACTTGGGCGAAACAATGCACCACCCCCGCCGGCGTGACCACATGATGCGCCGCCTGCGGTCCGCCGTTAAAGCGCACCACCCACTCGGCCCCGGTCTTGCGGACCAAATGATCCACCATCGAGCCCTTGCCCTCGTCGCCAAAGCCCAGACCGACCACGATCCAGGCCTGCGGCCCATCGCCCTTAGGCACGCCGCTATGCATGCAACCGTCCCCCTCCGATTCGCCCATCCGCCCAAGCTTTCGCCAAGCCGCCAAGGATACACGCCTCCGCGCGGCCGACCCAAAGGCGCCGCGGTGTCTCGGAAGGTGTTGACTAAATGTCCGCCCAGCCACATGATAAGGCCTATGAAGATGATGCAACGCCTTGGGTTTCGGGTTTTCCTGGCGCTTCTGCTGCTGCAGATGCCCATGGCGTTGCCTGATTTTGCCGCCGCCGCCCAGGGGGCGATGCAGCAATCGATGCCGGCGGATGGGCCGCACTGCCACGAAACGGCCGCCGATGAGGCCTCCTGCGATGATCGCGGTTGCGTCTTTTGCGGCCTGGCCCAGCCGGCCCAGGCCCCGCGGCTGGATACCTTCCTCGCTCACCTATTGTATGCACTGAACGACCCCGCCCCGGCCACGCCGCGCGTGGAACAGCCGGTGGAACTGCGCCCCCCCAAACACCCCCGCTTCGCCTGATTACCGCGCCGGTCCTTGACCGGTTCTGGTCGGCCGTCGCGTTGCGACCGCCGTCGGGTTATCCAGTGGGAGTCTTTCCATGTCTATCTGCTTTGCGGCCCAAGGGCCGTATGTCCGCCTGCGTCTGGCCAGCGGCCTTGCGCTGTTGTTGGCCGGGTCCGGTCTTGGCCATGCCGCGGAGGGTTCCGGTTATTCCGAACTGCGCGAGCGGCTTTTAGCGCACCCCTCGCTCCAGGTCAGTGACGCCGGCGCCGAGCGCCTTCGCCACAGCGCGGCGGGGGCGCTGGGCCTGCCCAACCCCGGCCTCACCCTGGGGCTCAACAACCTGCCGCTCAACGACCCCGCCAGCTTCGACCGCTACCTGCCCTCCAGCAAGAGCCTGGAGGTGATGCAGCGCATCCCCAGCCTGGCCGGGCGGGAGGCGCAGCGCGAGACCCTGCTGCGGCGGGCCGAGCTGACGCAACTGGAGCGACGCCAGACCCTGGCCCAATTGGAGCAGCGCCTGATCACCGCCCTGGCCGAGCGCCAACGCATCCGAGAGACCCTGACGGCGCTGGGGCAACAACTGGAGCTGCTGGACGAACTGGAGCGCTGGCTGCGCGGCGAGATGGCCGGCGGCGGCGCGGTCTATGGGCGTTTCGATGAGCTGGACGTGCAGCGCGCCCGCATCCGCGAGCGGCAGGTGGCGCTAGGCGGCAAGGACCGCCGCCAGCAGGCCGAGCTGCAAGCGCTGGTGGAGGGCGTCCCCGACATCCCGCCGCCGACTCTCGAACCCCGGACCTGGGACGGCGACCCCGAGGCCCTGATCGCGGTGCGCATCGCCGAGCGCAAGGCGGAGATCGCCCGTGCCCAGGTCGAGGAGAAGCGCGCCGCCTTCGCACCCGACTACACCCTCGCCGCCGCCTACCAGCAGCGGGAGTCCGGCCGCAATTTCGACGGCGACGACTGGTTCACCATCAAGGCCAGCGTCAGCCTGCCGCTGTGGTCCGGCAGCAACCAAAAACCCAAACTCGCCGCCGCCGAGGCGGCCCTCACCGCCGCCCTGGCGGAGCGGCAGCGGGTGCTGCGCGAGGCGCGCTTCGAGTACGAGAACGCCCGCGCCGACCACCGCACCGCCGACGAGCTGCTGGAGGCCCTGACTCATCGCGCCGCCAAGCTCGCCGACCTGGAGGCCGCCAACCGCCGCCGCTACGAATCCGGGGAAAGCACCCTGGAAAACGTCATCCGTCCCGCCCAGCAGCGGGTGGAGGTGACCATGGAAGAGGCCGAACAGCGGGCCAGGCGCACCATCGCCGCCGCCCGCATGCATGCACTTTTGGTGGAGGATGTGCAATGAATTTTCAAAACACCGCATGGTTTCTGGCTTTGTGTCTCTTCTTTGTCGCATCCATGGCCCAGGCCGCCGACACCCAATACACCTGCCCCATGCACCCCCACTACATCGCCGACGAAATGGGGACCTGTCCCATCTGCGGCATGGATCTGGTGCCGATGGCGTCGGGGCCCGCCCCGGCGACCGAGGGCGGCGAGGAACCGGGGCGGGCGGCGGTGACCATCGCCCCCGAGACCATTCAGAACATGGGCGTGCGCTATGGTCGCCCCGAGCAGACC
>JAABTK010000080.1 GCA_011389885.1 Gammaproteobacteria bacterium
AGGGATAAAGGGAAAAGGGTTATTAAGTCCTCGCGCCAACAACACACAACACGCGAAAACCGTGGTGGTCGCTCCGGTAGCCGGGGAGGAACCAGGAGCGGCGGGCCGGGCGGCAGTCGATGGGAAGGCGGCACCACGAACCGCCGCGCAGCACGCGCTTGTCGGACTCCCCGCCCAGCTCCCAGGAGGTGCCGTCTTCGGGTGCGCCCTTGTAGTCGCCATGCCAGTGATCGCTGCACCATTCCCAGACATTGCCCAGCATATCGTGCAACCCCCAGGGATTGGCGCCCTTGGTCCCCACCGGCTGGGTCTGCCCCTGGGCATTTCCGGAAAACCAGGCATAGCGGCGCAGCAGGCTTTCGGTGTCGCCGAAGGGAAAGCGGGTGTTCGTGCCGGCGCGGCAGGCGTATTCCCATTCGGCCTCGGAGGGGAGGCGGTAGTCGCGGCCGGTCTGAATCGCCAGCCAGTCGAGGTATTCGTTGGCCTCGTGCCAATTGACGTTGATCACCGGGCGGTCGCCGCGGCCCCAGCCGTTGTCGCTCGGTTTCGCGAAGCCGGTGGCCTCGCAAAAGCGGTCGTAGTCGGCGAAGGTCACCGGAAACCGGCCCATGGCCAGCGCGTAGTCGATGCGCACCCGATGCACCGGCTGCTCCGCACTACCCTCTTTGCTACCCATTCGGAACTCGCCCGGCGGCAGGATCACCACCTCCGGCCCCTGGCCGCCGTCGCGCAGGGTGTCGCGAAAGCTTTGCAGGGGCGCCGTTTGCCCGGGCGGCGGGGCCACCCGCGGGGTCAGAGGCGGGGTGGTGATCTCCGGCGCAGGCCCGGCCTCGGCGCCCGGCGGCGTTACGTCGCAGTCGAACAGCATGGGCAGGGCGCCGCGCATCTGCCAGCCCATGTAGCGCACGCCGTTGTGCTCGAACTGCACGGGCATCCCCTCGGGCGGGATCTCGGTGCTGAAGAAGTCCAGCGGGCGCACGTCCATCAGCACCTCCCAGGGGTTCTTGGCCAGGGCCTGTTGCATGCGCTCGGGGGTGAGGATCATGGCCGAGGACAGTAGGTCCTCGCCGCCTAGGGCGCGCTGCACCGGCTCCAGGCTCTGGCGTAGCTCCCGCAGGTCGTCCACCCGGCGCTGTCGGCCCTGGGTGATGTCCGTCACCGCCTCCAGGTTCGGGGCGTAGAGGATGCTGTCGGAGAGGCGCTCGATGCCCTCGCGCATGGCGCGATTGTGGTCCACCAGTTGTTCGAGCAGGCGCTCCGAGTCGTCGCCCTTCCACAGGGCGCTGACGTTGCGATAGAACTCGGCGCTGGTGTTGGCGGCCCCGAACAGGGAGAGCACGGTTTCGATCATCGGAGAATTCCTTCCTTTATCGTGAATCCACCAAGGAGTGGCAGTCCTTGGAGGACTGCCACTCCTTGGGCTGATTCATTTCCCGGGGTGGTGCATCACGCTATGGCCGTTACCCGGTTAATCATTGAATCGTCGCAAAACCGAACGGTCCCGGCAACCTTTTTGGCGTTATTCGAGCCGGAACGCGGCGCCTCGGCCGGACTAAAGTCCGGGCTCCGGGCGGGCTCGGCCGGACTAAAGTCCGGGCTCCGGGCGGGGTCCGGGCGGGGTCCGGGCGGGGTCCGGGCGGTTGCGGGTTCGCGTTGGCGTATGCGCCTTGGCGTGGGCGTGCTCGGCCCGAGGGCTGTGCGCCAACGGCTCGGGTTCAGCCCAAGCGTGTGCGAACATCCGTCAGCAACCCGGCGGCGGCGGCTTCGACCATGTCGAATACTCGGTCGAACCCCTGGGGGCCGCCGTAGTAGGGGTCCGGCACCTCTTGCAGGCCGTAATCCGGGGCGAAGTCCATGAACAGCCGGAGTTTGGCCTCCATGCCCGGCGGGCAGAGCCGGCCCAGGAGGTCTAGATTATCGCGGTCCATGGCCAGCACATAGTCGAACCGCTCGAAATCCTTGGCCACGGCCTGTCGCGCCCGCTGGCGCGATAGATCAAAACCCCGGGTGCGCGCCGTTTGCTGGGCCCGCTGATCCGGCGCCTCGCCTACATGGTAGGCATGGGTCCCGGCCGAATCCACCACCACCGCGTCGGCCAAACCGGCCTGCGCCACCAGGCCTTCGAACACCCCGTGGGCCGTGGGCGAGCGGCAGATATTCCCCATACAGCAAAACAACACATGCACTTTCTTCATCGGGCCGATTCACCTCTTGGCTGATGCCCCGAGCCTATCGGGGCGACTCACTACGCAAACCCCAATGATACCGAAATCGGCGCCAGTTGTTCGATCTCAGGCGATAGCGGGGGCGCCTTTGCCCACCGGCGGCCCCTCCCGGCGGGGAGGGAACCCTTTGTTCAGGAAGCGGGGATGGGTCGTTGATCAATCAACCGCAGACGGCCACCCGAATTTTTTTACCAAAAACCCTCGGCCCGCTCTGCGGTCCGCTGCGTGCTCTGCGGTCCTGGTTGACAGAAGGCGCCTCAGTTCAGCAACCAGGCCGCCAGCAGCCCGGCGCCGGCGCCGCCGAACAACGGCAGCCCGGCGCGCAGGCCGAGGGCCTTGCCGCCGATGACCAGGGTCATGCCGCCCTTGATCACGCTGTTCATGGCCGCGGCCACCACGATGCCCAGTACGGTGAGCTGTACGGCCAGGTCCTCCTGGCTCATGCGGGCCAGGGACAGGGTGATGGCATCCACGTCGGCCACCCCGGAGACCGCGGACAGGGCGAGGATGCCTGCGTCGCCGAACCACTTCTTGAGCGCCTCGCCGAACAGCATCACCGCCGCCAGCAAGGCCCCGAAGGAGATCGCCGACTTCAGCTCCAGCGGGTTGCTCATGGGCGTCTCGCCGGCCGGCTGCGAGCCCTGGCGCATGCGCAAGATGAAGAACAGGGCCGCGCCATAGACCACCACGGCCATCACCGCGGCCGGGATCAGCAACGGCTGCATTAGCTCGCGATTCAGCACCGAGGCCACGAACACCATGCGCGGGAACATGGTCCCGCAGGCCAGCAGCACCCCCGCCGCCAGCACGGGCGCCATGTTCGGACTGCTCCGCGCCACCCGGGAAAAGTGCAGCGTCAGCGCGGTGGACGAGGCCAAACCCGCGAACAGGCCGGTGAATACCGCGCCCTTGCCGGTACCGGCCAGTTTCATCGCGAAATAACCGACGAAGGAAATGGAGGCGATCAGCACCACCATCCACCAAATCTCATAGGGGTTAAGCGCATCCCAGGGGCCGTAGCCCTGGTTCGGCAACACCGGCAACAGCACCACCGAGATCAACAGCAGCTTGAGCCCGGCGCGCAGCTCCTTCTCCTCCAGCGTCCCCACCCAGCGGTGAAGCGCCGGCTTGACGCCCAGGAGGATGGTGGTGACCACCGCAAATGCAGCCGCCGCCACCTCTTCTCCAACCACCGCCATGGCCCCGAACACGAAGGTCAAGAGGGCGGCCACCAGGCTGGTGATGCCGGCGTCCCCCGAGCGCCTGTGATGCACGGTGTAGGAGGCGAGCATTAAGGCCGTTAAGACCAAGAAAGACGCGGCGAAGGCCCATTGGCCGATGGTTTCGGCCAATAGTGCGGAGCCGCCGCCGAATAGCCCGATTAGGCCATAGGTGCGCACCCCGGCGATGCGCTCGCCCTCCCCCGCCTCGCGTTCGTTCCAGCCGCGTTCGATGCCGATCAACAGCCCCAGCGACAACGCCACGCCCAGTAGATAAAAGGTCTCTTGGGATTCGGTCATGCAACGCCCTCGCTTTGGAATGAGGAAAATGGGGTTTTGTAGAGATTGGTAACGGTTGGCTCCAATTGCAACCCGGCCGGGCGGAAACCCCCAGGAGTGGCAGTCCTCTAAGGACTGCCACTCCTAGCTGCACTTGCGGGAGCGGTTTGCAACCGCGATCAGCCGCGTGGGAGCGGTTTGCAACCGCGATCAGCCGCCTTAGCGGCTTTCCCCAGGAGTGGCAATCCGCTAAGGACTGCCACTCCTAGCTGCACTTGCGGGAGCGGTTTGCAACCGCGATCAGCCGCCTTAGCGGCTTTCCCCCAGGAGTGGCAGTCCTTTAAGGACTGCCACTCCTGGCTGCACTTGCGGGAGCGTTTGCACCGGGCCAGAAGGTCATCGCGGATGCAATCCGCTCCCACGGGTCTTTTCCCTTCTTTGTGCGTTTGGGGCGCGCGCGGGCTGGCGGCTACAGCAACACGCGCTCGATGCCGCGAGCGGTGGCGTCGGCGATGAAACGCTGCTGCCAGCCGGCGCCGAGGCGCTGTTGCGCCAGTTCCTGCACCGGGTAGCTGATGCGCAGGCCAGTTTCTTCCTGATAGCGGTGCAGGCCTTGGGTGCAGGCCGGGCAGGTGGTGAGGAGCTTGACCGGCTGCGCCGGCGCGCCGAGGTCGCGCAGGCCCTGTTGCAGTTCTTCGAGCTTGCGGAAGCGGAGCTGGTTGGCGATGTCCGGGCGCGACACGCCGAGGGTGCCGGCCTCGCCGCAGCAGCGGTCGGACCGGGTTACGGCCCGCCCCATTACGCCGCCGACGGTGTTCACCGGCTGGTCCCGTTTGATGGGGGTGTGGCAGGGATCATGGTAGAGATAAGACGTATCGTCTGCGGCGCCTTCCAGCGTCACGCCCTTTTCGAGCAGGTATTCATGGATATCCATCAGGCGGCAGCCGGGGAAGATCTGCTCGAACTGATACTTCAGTAGTTGGTCGATGCAGGTGCCGCAGGACACCAGCACGGTCTTGATGTCCATGTAGTTCAGGGTGTTGGCGATGCGGTGGAACAGAATGCGGTTGTCGTTGGTGATGTGGCGGCCCTGGGCCTCGCGGCCCGCCGCCTGTTGGGGGTAGCCGCAGCAGAGGTAGCCGGGGGGCAGCACGGTCTCGGCGTTGGTTTCGTAGTACAGCATGGCCAGGGTGGCGAGCCCGATGTCGCTGAACAGGCGTTCGGAACCGCAGCCGGGGAAGTAGAACACGGCCTCGGCGTCGCCCTGGCGCTCGGGGTTGGTGAAGATCGGCACCGTGGCGCGGTCCTCGATGTCGAGCGCCGAGCGCAGGGTGTAGGGGGCGAGCTTGACCGGGATGGAGCGGCGCAGGCCCTCCACCAGTTCGGTCTTGGGGGCCATCTTGCCGCTGGTGGCGGCAGGCAGGGCCTGCTTGCGCCCGAACAGGCCGAAGCGTTGGCCGAGTTTGTGCGCCAGGTGCAGGCCGCTGAAGCCCATGCGGCCGAGCACGAAGCGCAGCACGCGCACCCGGCGCGGCTCGCTGCAGTTGAGAAACATTAGCGCCGCCCGGGTGCTGAGATTGGTGGTGCGTTTTCCGCGTTCGCGCAGGATGCGCCGCATGCGCACGGTGACGTCGCCATAGTCGATATTCACCGGGCAGGGGCTTTCGCATTTGTGGCAAATGGTGCAGTGATCGGCGATGTCGTTCATTTCGTCGAAGTGGCGCAGGGAGAGGCCGCGGCGGGTTTGGTCCTCATACAGAAAGGCCTCGATGATCAGCCCGGTGCCGAGGATTTTGTTGCGCGGCGAGTACAGCAGGTTGGCGCGCGGGATATGGGTCATGCAGACGGGTTTGCACTTGCCGCAGCGCAGGCAGTGGCGCACGTCGTCGTTGAGGGCCCCGAGTTCGCTCTCTTCGAGGATGATGGCCTCTTGCTGCACCAGGCGCAGGGAGGGGGTGTAGGCCCGCTCCAGGCCGAAGCCGTGGGGCCGCTCGGCCACCTCGGCGCGGGCCAGCAGCTTGCCGGGGTTGAAGCGTTCTTCGGGGTCGGTCTCGGCCTTGTAGCGGCGAAAGGCCTCCAGTTTTTCCGGCTCCAGGTATTGGATCTTGGTCAGGCCGATGCCGTGCTCGCCGGAGATTACGCCGCCGAGATCCCGGGCCAGGGTCATAATGCGGCCCACCACGCCCTCGGCCTCTTGCAGCATGGCGTAATTCGAGGAATGCACCGGGATATTGGTATGCACGTTGCCGTCGCCGGCGTGCATGTGCAGGGCCACGAACAGGCGGGCGTCGCGCACCTCGGCGTGGATTTTGTCCAGCCTCTCGCGCACCGGCTCGAGGTCGTGGCCGGAGAAGATCTCCTTCAGCCGTTGTTCGATTTCCTTGCGGTAGCTGTGGCGCAGGTCGCGGCGCAGCATCAGATCGAGCAGGCTGTCGTCGGGGCGCACCTTGGGCCGCTCGGGCTCGCGCAACAGTTCCAGCTGCTCGGCCGCCGGGGCGTCGAGCCGTTCCAGGATGGTGAACCAGCGCAGGCGCGCGGCCTCGATCAGCTTGGCGGCGGCGGCGCGCTTGCCTTCGAGAAAGCCGCGGGTCTCCTCGCCCTCCTTGTACTGCTCGCTCTGCACCAATTCCGGGGTGTCGCCGTGGAGGTATTCGAGCACCGCCTCCATGGCCCGCAGCTTGTTGCTCACCGAGAGTTCGATATTGATGCGCTCGATGCCGCGGCTGTAGTCGGCCAGCCGCTCCAGCGGAATCACTACGTCTTCGTTGATCTTAAAGGCGTTGGTATGGGCCGAGATGGCCGCGGTGCGGGCGCGCTCGTGCCAAAAGCGCTGGCGCGCCGCGGGGCTTACGGCCACGAAGCCTTCGCCCTGGCGCGCGCGGGTGAAGCCGATCACCCGCTCCACCGCGGCCTCCAGCGCCGCCTCGTCGTCGGCCACTAGGTCGCCCACCAGCACCATCTTGGGGAACTCGCGCCGATTGGTGGCCTTGGCGGCGTATTTCACCGCCTTGAGGTAGCGCTCGTCGAGGTGCTCCAGGCCAGCCATTTTGACCACGTCCTGGGATTCGATGAAGTCCTTGATCTCGACGATGGCCGGCACCGAGGCCGAGAGGTCCGAGCCGAAGAATTCCAGACAGACGGTGCGTACATAATCCGGCATGCGGTGCAGCACGAAGCGGGCGGAGGTGATCAGGCCGTCGCAGCCCTCTTTTTGCACCCCGGGCAGGCCGGCCAGGAACTTGTCGGTGACGTCCTTGCCCAGACCCGCCTGGCGGAAGGTCGCGCCGGGCAGGGTCATTTCCTTAAGCCGTTCTTTGCGCGCGCCGCCGTCCCGATCCAGGCGCCAGACGTCGAACCGCACCTCGGCCTGGTCGTGGATCTTGCCCAGGTTGTGATCGAGCCGTTCCACCTCGATCCAGCTCGCATCCGGCATCACCATGCGCCAGCTCGCCAGGTTGTCCAGGGTGGTGCCCCAAAGCACCGCCTTCTTGCCGCCGGCGTTCATCGCGATGTTGCCGCCGATGGTGGAGGCGTTCTGCGAGGTGGGGTCCACCGCGAACGCGAGCCCGTGGCGCTCGGCGAGTTCCGAGACCCGTTTGGTCACCACCCCGGCGCCGGCCAGAACCGTGGGCGTCTCGCCCTCCACCCCGGGCAGCGGCCGCCGCTCCACCGCCCCCAGGGTGTCGAGCTTTTCGGTATTGATCACCGCGCAATGGGCCTCCAGCGGCACCGCCGAGCCGGTATAGCCGGTGCCGCCGCCGCGGGGGATGATCTTCAGCCCCACCCGAATGCAGGCCTTCACCACCCGGGCCACCTCGGCCTCGGTGTCGGGCGCGATCACCACGAACGGATGCTCCACCCGCCAATCGGTGGCGTCGGTGGCGTGGGAGACCCGGGCGAGGCCGCCGAAATCCACGTTGTCGCGGCGGGTCAGGCCGGTCAGGGCGCGCCGCACCTTGTGGCGCAGCGCGGTGTCCGCCGCGATGTCCTCGGCGAACTTCTGCACCGCCGCGCGCGCCATGCGCAACAACTCCTCCGCCTTGGGGTTTCGGTTCAGGCGGGTCTCGAACTGATTCAGCCGATGCTCCAGGGCCCCGATCAGCGCCGCCCGGCGCTTGGGGTTTTCCATCAGGTCGTCTTGCAGATAGGGGTTGCGCACCACCACCCACATATCGCCCAGCACCTCGAACAGCATCCGCGCCGAGCGTCCGGTGCCGCGGGCGCCGCGCAGCTCCTGGTTCAGCGCCCAGCCGGCCTCGCCGAGGAAACGGATGATGATCTCGCGATCGGAAAACGAGGTGTAGTTGTAGGGGATTTCGCGAATGCGGGCGGTTTCGGTCATAACACTCTTTCACAACCTGGCTGCTAGGGCGCGCGGATCAGAGATTCATCTGCGCAAAGTATTTGAAGCTTCGATCAAGCCGTTTGCGGTCTTTCACACAGGCGTCGCAGAAATTGAACTCCACGCAGCACTCGCCCTCCACCGAGAATTCACACCGGCTTCGGGAGCAATCCCGGGACGCCTCGACCGATACGTTGCAAATCGACGGCTTCCAGCCCTTGGCATTCACCGTGGTCAAAGGCCCCTCAAAAAGCCGCTGGCAGCCATCACAAGCGGACATCATAAGCTCTCTCCCCTCCGATTCAGGTCAACTGGCCCGCTATGCAGGAATGCTGTTCGGGCCATGCGCGAAATGGGTATGATAGCTGTTTTTAGCGACAAGGAGCCAACCATGACCGATCTCAAGATCGCCCTGATCACCGGGGCCAACCGGGGCCTGGGGCTGGAGACCTGCCGCCAGCTGGCGGCCGCCGGGCTGACGGTGATCCTCACCGCGCGCAACGAGGCCGACGGCCGCACCCAGGCCGAGGCGCTGGCGGGCGACGTCCGTTTCCACCCGTTGGACGTAGCCGACCCGGCCAGCGTACAGACGCTGGCGGAATTCGTGAAACGGGAGTTCGGCCGCCTCGACGTGCTGGTGAACAACGCCGGCATCTTTCCCGACCCGTTCCCGGGCCGCGACCCGGGCAGTAACAGCATCTTTGACACCGATATCGAGGTGGTGCGCCAGGGCCTGGAGACCAACACCCTCGGCCTGCTGCGCATGTGCCAGACCTTTATCCCGCTCATGCAGGGGCGCGGGCGGGTGGTGAACATCTCCTCGGGGATGGGGCAACTGAGCGATATGAACGGCTGTTGCCCGGGCTATCGGCTGTCCAAGACCGCGGTGAACGCGATCACCCGCATCTTCGCCGACGAACTGCGGGCGGCCGGCAGCGGGGTCAAGATCAACGCCATCTGCCCCGGCTGGGTGCGCACGGACATGGGCGGCGCCAACGCCGACCGCAGCCTGTCCGAGGGCGCCGCGGGCATCGTGACCATGGCCCTGCTCGACGACGACGGCCCGAGCGGCGGTTTCTTCCGCGACGGCGAGCCGATTCCCTGGTAACTGAATCCCAAGATCCCAAGGCGTGGCAGTCCTTGGCGGACTGCCACGCCTTCGGCCGATTCATTTTCCGGGGTGGTGCATCACTCCATGACCGTTAGCCGGGCTCGGGGCTTCGCTCCCCCCGGCTAAGGGGCGGACTAGGGCGTGGAGAGGAGGTCCCTCCGCGCCCGCAAGAGTCGCTGCTTTATTGGGCCGGGGCGCCGCCCTGGGCCGCCATCAGCACTTCGCGCATCTGGTTTTCCACCTCTTCCAGCGCCTTCATCATGGCGGGGAATTCCGGGTCCGCGGCTTGCATGGCCTGGAGCAGTTCGGTCCGCAGGTCGGCCCGCGCCTGTTGCACCTTCGGGGCGCTCATGGCGGTCTGCTGGGCCTGTTGCAGTCGGGTCTTGTTTTGCTCGAATAAGGTGCGCAGTTCGACCTTGCGCTCTGCCGACACGCCCTCGGTTTGATACTCGGTTTGCAGTTGCTCCATCTGCTGCAAGGTCTCCTCGGGGTTGAAGCCGGCCTCGCGCATGGTCTGCATGGCCATTTCCTGAATCGCATCGTTGCGCTCGGCCAGCTCGGGGTTGGCCGTCAAGACTTGCTCTTGCAGCGCGGCGATTTCCTGTTGGATCTGCTGCCCCTGCTGTTGCAGGGTTTGAATCTGCTGCATCTGCTCCGGGGTCAAGTTGGACTGCGGCGCGGCCTGTTGCGCCTGCGCCGAGACGCCGATCCCGAGCGTGGTTACGAGCGCCAGGGCGCCGAGAAGACGTTTAATCGTTAGTTGCATCGAATTAACCTTCCTTTCGTTTGGGAACGATTTGCCAAGGGGTGGGTTTGAAAACACTCTGAATAATAGACCATAACAGCCCGGTACGGGGGGCTGTCAAATAGCGCGCGAAAAAACCCGGTCGGCCGCGGCGCCCCGGATCAAGCGTTGTGCAGCGCAAAGGCGAGCACTTGGTCGATTCGCTTGGCCCCGGTGCGGATCATCAACAGCCGATCCAACCCCAGCGCCACCCCCGCGCAGGCGGGCAGCGGCCCCTGCGCCAGGGCCTCCAGCAACCAAGGGTCCGGCGGGCCTTGAAAGCGGCCTTGGGCCGCGCGCTCGGCCCGCTCGGCCTCGAACCGCCGGCGCTGCTCTTCGGCGTCGGTCAGTTCGTGGAATCCATTGGCCAGCTCGACGCCGTCGATGTAGATCTCGAAGCGCTCGGCCAGCGGCGGGGCGCCCGGGCGGATGCGCGCCAGCGCGGCCTGGGACGCCGGGTAATCATAGAGGAAGACCGGGGCCGGGCGCCCGAGTTTCGGCTCGATGCAGTGGCTGAGCAGCAGGTCCAGCCAGGCATCGACCCCCGGCAGGTCCAGGGCGTCGGCCCCGACGATGCCCTGCTCCAGCGCGCACTGCCGCAGCCGGGCGCTATCGGCCCGATGCGGATCCAGCCCCAGGAATCGCCCGAAGGCCTCGCCATAGGTAAGCCGCTCGAACGCGCCGCGCTCGGGCAACAGCCGCCGCAGCAGGGCCTCGGCCTCGGCCATCAGGGCGTGATGGTCGAAGCCCGGGCGGTACCACTCCAGCAGGCTGAATTCGGGGTTGTGCAGGACCCCCGATTCGCCGTCGCGAAACGCCTTGCAGATCTGAAACACAGGCCCGCAACCGGCGGCCAATAGGCGCTTCATCGGGAACTCGGGCGAGGTGTGCAGGTACAGCTCCAGGCCCCCGGCCGCCCCGGGGCCGCGGTAGCGGGTGCGCAGGTTGTCCAGCGCCGGGTCCGGGTTGGCGTGGCGCGACAGTAGCGGCGTTTCCACCTCCAGCACCCCGCGCTGCTCGAAAAAGCCCCGAATCTCCCGCAGCATCGCCGCTCGCGCGCGCAGCATCGCGGGTCCGGCGCCGGGCCTCCATAAGCCGGGCATGGGCGGCGTTGGTTGGCGGCTCAGTCGTCTTTGCTGGCGCGGGAGACGTATTCGCCGGACCGGGTGTCCACCTTAATGGCGTCGCCGGTTTGCACGAACAACGGCACCCGCACCACGGCGCCGGTTTCGAGGGTGGCGGGCTTGCCGCCGCCGCCCGAGGTGTCGCCCTTGAGGCCCGGGTCGGTCTCGGTGATGCCCAGAACCACGAAGTTGGGCGGCTCTACGATCAGCGGCGCGCCGTTCCACAGGGTCACGGTACACAGGTCCTGATCGCGCAGCCACTTCACCGATTCGCCCATGGCGGCGGCGTCCGCGGTATACTGCTCGAAGCTCTCGGAATTCATGAAGTGCCAGAATTCGCCGTCGGTGTACAGGTACTGGAGGTTGAGCTCCAATACGTCCGCGGCCTCCATGGATTCACCGGACTTGAAGGTCCGCTCGATCACCCGGCCGGTCTTGAGATTGCGGATCTTGACCCGATTGAAGGCCTGGCCCTTGCCGGGCTTTACGAACTCGTTCTCAATGATCGAGCACGGGTCCCCGTCCAGCATGATCTTCAAACCGCCCTTGAACTCGTTGGTGCTATACGTTGCCATTGCATCCTCTCGGAAAACTCGAAACAAAGTCGGCTATCATAACGCGAACCGCGCCCGCTTGGCAGGGCCAGGTGCGCGCCGCGGTGACCGATTGCCGGGAACTCGCCGTGCGTTTCGGCCTCCCCCCGGGGTGGCTGGCCGAGGCCGAGCCGGCGGCGGCGCGGTTCGGGCTGCGCCTGCCGCCCGCCCTGCTGGAGGCGGCCGCGGGCGGCGGCGCGGATGACCCGGTGTTGCGCCAGTACCTGCCCCGCGGCGAAGAGCTGCGCGCGGTGGCGGGTTTTAGCGCCGACCCGCTGCGCGAATCGGGCTTTCGGCGGGCCCCGGCGCTGTTGCAGAAATACCCCGGGCGGGCGCTGTTGGTGGTCAGCGGGGCCTGCCCGGTGCATTGCCGCTATTGCTTTCGGCGCCATTTCCCCTACGCGCAGCACGTCGGCGACCTGCGGCCGGCGTTGCAGGCCATCGCCGCGGATTCGACCATTGAGGAGGTGATCTTAAGCGGCGGCGACCCGCTGATGCTTGACGACGACCGCCTGGGGCGCCTGTTGGACGCCCTGGAGGCGATCCCCAGCGTGCTTAGGCTGCGCCTGCATACCCGCATGCCGTTGGCGGTCCCCGAGCGCCTGAACCGCGCCCTGCTGGCGCGCCTGGGCCGCTCGCGGCTGCGCCCGCTGACGGTGATTCACTGCAACCACCCGCGCGAGGTCACCGCCGCCGCCGCCGCCGCCCTGGAGCGGCTGCATCAGGCCGGCCTGCAGGGCTTGAACCAGGCGGTGCTGCTGCGCGGCGTGAACGACGCCGCCGATACCCTGTGCGAACTCAGCCGACGGCTGTTTCAACACCGGATTTTGCCCTACTATCTGCACCTGCTCGACCCGGTGGCAGGGGCGGCGCACTTTGAGGTGCCGGAAGCCGAGGCCCAAGCCCTAGTGGCCGAAATGCAGGCCAGGCTGCCGGGTTATCTGGTGCCGCGGCTGGTGCGGGAAATCCCCGGCCGCGCCTCAAAAACCCCGATTGCGCCGGGCTATTCAGGCAAAAAATGACGCAATACGTTACATTCCGCCCTTTTTTGGATTATCATTCCGGCCCTGTATGCCACACAGGACAACAGCGCCCCGAGCGCCGGCGCTTGGATCACGAACCCGAACCCACGAGCCAGACCCGATGAAATTTATACTTCGCCCGGAATCCGCGATCAACATGCTGGTGATTGAAAAATCGCTCAACGACACCGAGCGCTACGCCAGCACCTTGCGAAACTTCGGCATGCCGGTGCATCCGACGCGGGTGGACAACGCGGACGCGCTGATGGAGTTCCTCGAGGACCAAGACAAGGAGCTGGACCTGATCCTCTACGGCAACGGCTCGGCCGGGGTGGAGCTGCCGCAGGCGCTGGCGCTGGCGGGCAAAAAGGCCCCGGACATCCCCGTGGTGATCATCATCAAGAACGATCAGCCGGACCCCAAGCTGATCTCCGCCAGCATGCGTCAGGGCGCCTGCGACATCGTCCCCGACGGCAACCGCGAGCACCTGCACATGGCGGTGGCCCGCGAGTACACCAATCTGCTCGGCCGCCGCGAGCTGGCCACCGCCAAGGTCAAGCTGCGCGAAACCGAAGACCGCTGCACCCTGCTGGTGGAGAGTTCGCGCGACGCCATCTCCTACATCCACGAGGGGATGTACATCCACGCCAATCAGGCCTATCTCGATATGTTCGGCTATGTGGACATGGAAGACCTCGAAGGCATGCCGATCCTGGACATGATCGCCCCCGAAGACCACAAAAGCTTCAAGGAATTCCTGCGCTCCCTCGACGACGGCGAAGACACCAATCGCAGCGTGAGCGTGCATTGCCGCAACAGCGAGAACAAGGTCTTCGACGCCCATCTCGACTTCGCGCCGGCGAGCATCGAGGGCGAGCCCTGCACCCAGATCATCATCCACGACCGCTCCGACAGCAAAGAACTGGAGCAACGCCTGAAGCAGTTGAGCAGCCAAGACGCCCTCACCGGCCTCGCCAACCGCGACTTCCTGCTGGAGAAGCTCGACGGCATCATGGCCCAGCCGGAAAACGAGCGCCAGCCCTATTCCATGCTGTATGTGCTGATCGACAACCTGCAAGAGATTCGCGCCAGCGCCGGCATCACCGCCAGCGACGCCTTCCTGAAGGAATTCGCCGGCATCCTCCAAGACCAGGTGTCGGACACCGAAACCCTGGTGCGTTTCGGCGAGCACGCCTTCACCATCCTGAGCGAAAAGGCGAACACCAAGGACACCGAGGCCCTGGCGGAGAGAATCCGCACCGGGGTGGATGATCACCTCTACCAGTCCATGGACAAAATGGTGCAGCCCACTTGCAGCATCGGCCTAAGCTATCTCTCGCCCAAGACCACCGACGCCCAGGCGCTCATCAACCAAAGCTTTAACGCCAGCGAGGCGGCGCACAAGGAGGGCGGCAACCAAATCTCCACCTACGACGCCTCCCAGGCCTTGTCCCAGGCCACCGAGGGCAAGGGCAGCGAACTCCAGATCAAGGAGCTGATTCAATACGCCCTGGAGCACGACCGCTTCCGGCTGGTCTATCAGCCCCTGGTGTCGCTGCAAGGGGATTCGCGTGAAAACTACCAGGTGATGCTGCGGCTGCTGGACAACAACGAAAAGGAGATCTTCCCCGAGCACTTCCTGTCCTACGCCGATCAAGCCGGGCTAATGGCCTCGGTGGACCGCTGGGTGATCGATCACAGCGTCAAGCAACTGCTCAATCACCGCAGCGAAAAGCACAAGGTCAACTTCTTCATCAACATCTCCGGCGCCGGCCTGGCCGACGAAGGGCTGTTGCTCTACATCTGCGACTGCCTGCGCGACAACAACGCCAAGGGCGCCTGGTTCACCTTCCAAATCAACGAGGAAGACCTGCGGGCGCATACCCAGTCGGCCCGCAAGCTGATGGAAGGCTTGAAGAAAATCGGCTGCCTGCTGGCCATTAACCGGTTCGGCAAGCTGCCCAAGTACGAAACCCTGCTCAAGCACCTGCCGGTGGATTATGTGAAGATGGACCCCGAATTCGCCTCCGGCCTGGCCACCGACCAGGAAAAGCAGGACAACCTCAACAGCGTCACCCAGGTGGTGCAGTCATACAAAAAGAAGGTGGTGGCGGTGGGCGTGGAAGACGCCAACAGCCTCGCCGTGCTGTGGACCATCGGCGTCAACTACATCCAGGGCTACTACCTGCAAGAGCCTTCGGAACAGATCAACTTCGACTTCAGCAGTTTCTGAAGGTGAATTTTTTATTATAAATTAGAGGATTGTGGTATATACTGAAAGTATGACTTTCAGATTCCGCCCAATCCGTCCGCTATCGGCCCCACGGTCGCCGCGCCCCCGCCTGGCGCGCCGCTCCGGGGTCCCGCCGCTGCTCGCGGCTACGCTATTGGTGCTCAGCGCCGCTGTTTCGGCGGACATCTACAAGTACGAAGACCTGGAGGGAAACCTGGTCTATTCGGACCGGCCGATGAAGGGCCATTACCGACTCCTAGGCAAGACCGACACCGCGGACGACAGCCCCACCGTAGCCCTCGGCCATTATCAGCTCAAGTGGGCCTGGGACGAGGCCGAGCAATGGGCCAAGCAAGGGCGCCGCAGCTCAGGGCGCATCGACCTGGCCTCCAGCAACGCCAACGCCCGCAAGTACACGCCGCTGATCGATGCCACCGCGCGCCGCATCGGGCTCGACCGCAACCTGCTGCATGCGGTGATCCTAGCCGAATCGGCCTACGACCCCAAGGCCCTGTCCCCCGCCGGCGCCGCCGGCCTGATGCAGCTGATGCCGGCCACCGCCGAGCGCTTCGGCGTATCGGACCGCTACGACGCGGTGCAAAACCTGCGCGGCGGCGCCACCTACCTGCGCCACCTGCTGGAGCTGTTCGATTACAACATGCGCCTCGCGCTAGCCGCCTACAACGCGGGAGAGAATGCGGTGATGCGCTACGGCCACAAAATCCCGCCCTATCGCGAGACCCAAAACTATGTGCGCAAGGTGATCGCCTTTTACGAATCCAGCCTCGGCGACCAGGTCTCGATGCGGGACTAGCGGAAACAAGCGACCCTAGACGCTTGCGCAACGCCGAGGGCGCAGAGGAACGCGGAGAGGCATTTCGATTGCATGCTCGTTCCCAAGGTCTCCTTGGGAATGCCTGTCTTGCAAGCTCCAGCTTGCTGTCCGTTCGGGCAGCCGATGGGCAAAGGCGCTCCCGCAAAACCCCCAAACATCCGCCAACCTCTCAGCGCCGCGCCCATCAAGAGGCCCCTCTGATGGGCGCGGCGCTGATAGATCACGACCAAAGCCAATGACCGGGGCAGCGCCTTTTGCTTATCGCGCGGACTGTTTCGCCTCCGAGGGTGCATTAGCCCCGCCCATCCCAAGGCGCCGGTATTCAAAATACCACGCAAAACCAAGGGCGCCGCACCAAACCCCGAACCGCCGGGCGGGGCGTAACGCACCATAGCCGATACCGGGGTGGAGATGGTGCGTTACGGCGCGCGGCCATGCGGGTGTTGGATTCTGGCTTTGTGGTTGGCGCGCCTAACGCACCCTGATCTCCGCGAAAAGCTGTTTCCGATATCTGTACGGCTGTACTAGGCCCCCTCCCCCGCCTCCATCACCTGCTGCTGCAACTGCGGCCGGACCCGGAAGGAGAGCTTGAAGACCGTGTAGTACTTGAGGATATTGCGCACATACCGCACGGTTTCCTGCCCGATCATCTCCAAGGCCGCCAATTCCGTCTGCCCGAACCAGCGATTCGGGTCCAGCCCCATCTGCTGCGCCCGCTGCCGCACGCGCCGGATCTTGGCCGGGCCTGCGTTATAGGCCGCGAAGCTGAAGTACACCCGATCTTCCGGCGCCATCTCGGGGTCGTCGAAATAGCGGTTGCGAATAAAATCCAGGTACTTCACCCCGGCGTGGATGTTGTTCTCCAGTTCATCGATATCGGCAATCTCCACCGGCGGCGCACTGGCGGTGCTCTTCAGTAGCTGCATAACGCCCACCGCCCCGGCCGGGCTCACCTGGGACTGGTCCAGCCCCGACTCCTGATACGCCTGGGCGCCGATGGCCAGCCAGTCAAAGCCGTACCGGCCGGCGTATTCCTGGATCAAGGCGGCGATCTCGCCCAAGCGTTCCCGGTCCTCCTGATCCACCGGGTTTCCGATCCAGTGCGTGTCCTCGTAGTAACGCTTGAACAGGATATTCCCCATCAGGGTGCCTTTGCGGTTGCTCTCGATGAAGCGATTCAGGCTCGCCAGCAACTGCGGATTACCCGGCCGCACGGCCCAGGCGATGGCCCCGCCCGCGTTCACCACCAAATCCGGATGCAACCGAATCTCGGGCAGCAGCTCGGCCCACAGGCGGGCGATGTGCTCGTCGGCCACCATCAACCGCAGGGCGCCGGTATTGACCATTTCGAGCAAGTCCTCGGTTTGCAGATGCCGGTCCACCTCCACCACATGCATGGGGTCCAGCCCGCGGGCGACCCATTTCTCGTTCAGCGCCGCCAAGTGTTGGGCATAGCTGCTGCCGCGCAGCACGAACACGCTCCGCCCGGTCAGATCCTCCAGCGCGGTCAAGGGGCCGGCGCCTTCGTGGCTGACGACGATTTCTCGCACATCCGGGATATAGGGCGCGGTGAAGGCCACCTGCTTGGCCCGCTCGGGGGTCACCGTCATCGCCGCCGCGATCAGGTCCCCCTTGCCGGCCAGCAACGCGGGAATCAGCTCGCTGAACGGCGTCGGCACGAAGACCATCTGGGTCTCCACGCCGTCCGGGCCGGGCTTGCGGTTGAGAAACTTCTCGTACTGCTTCAACAGCTCGTACTCGAAGCCCTGGCGCTGCGCCCCGGAAAGAAAGAAACTGGTGCGGTTGTAGCTGACCAGCACCCGAACCACGCCCTTTTTGCGCATCGCGTCGAGGTCGGCGGTGGAGCCCTCGCGCACCAAACCGAACAGGGCCTCCTCGTCCGCCACGGCCGGCGGCAGGACCCAAAACAGCGCGAGCAGCGCGATCAATAGACCAAACCCGTGTTTCATCTAGCACCTCTGCGCCTTAGTGTTGAGCAAGTCAAAGCCGGGGCCAAACCCAGTAGCCGGCTCTTGCATAACGGGTATCTTACCCGGATACTATCTGATTTTCCTTTGAATACCGGACTAACCGCCGGTTTTCACCTGTCCGACCGCGGGTTAGGCTATCAGCGAAAGCAGCCTAATTCACGCAGCAAATGAGCCGCCCGGCCAAGCGCGGCTCTACCGAGGACCGACGATGACGACAGCCGCCAAAGGCAACACCCGAATCGAAGACGTGCAGAGCAGCGCGGATACCCGCCGCATCGCCATCAACAAAGTGGGCATCAAGGACATCCGCCACCCGGTGCGGGTGCGCGACCGCAGCGACGGCGAGCAGCACACCATCGCCACCTTTAATATGTATGTGAACCTGCCCCACAACTTCAAGGGCACCCACATGTCGCGGTTCGTGCAGATCCTCAACAGCCGGGAAAAGGAGATTAGCGTCGAGTCGTTCAAGGACATGCTAACAGAGATGGCCGAGCGCCTGGAGGCGGACTCGGGCCATATCGAAATGAATTTCCCCTACTTCATCAACAAACAGGCCCCGGTCTCAGGCGTCGAGAGCCTGATGGATTACAACGTAAGCCTGATCGGCGAGGTCCACAAGGGCCAGGCCACCACCTTCATCCGCGTGGTGGTGCCGGTGACCAGCCTCTGCCCGTGCTCGAAGAAGATCGCCGATCGCGGCGCCCATAATCAACGCTCGCATGTCACGGTGCAGGTCAAGCTGCGGGATTTCGTCTGGATCGAGGAGGTGATCGACCTAGTGGAAAAAGAGGCCTCCTGCGAATTGTTCGGGCTGCTCAAGCGCCCGGACGAAAAGCGCGTTACCGAACGCGCCTACGACAACCCCAAGTTCGTCGAGGACATGGTGCGCGACGTGGCCCTGCGCCTCAACCAGGAACCGCGCTTCGCCGCCTATGTGGTGGAATCCGAGAACTTCGAGTCCATCCACAACCACTCGGCCTATGCCCTGATCGAGCGCGACAAGGCCACCGACGCCCTTTAGTACGCCGGCGCACAAACAACGGAAACAACGTGGGGGCGGATTGCATCCGCGATGCCGGCCTCTGGCCCGGCGCAAACGCCCGGAACAGGCCGCTAAAGCGGCTAATCGCGGTTGCAAACCACGCCCAAAGGGATGTGATCGATTGATTCACTTTTCCCTTGGTTCGGCGCGGCTGTATTAGACGCCTGCGCGAAACTACGGCTTTGGAGGTCGAGGCTTTGGCCGGGCTTGGGGGCTTCGCTCGCCTAAGCACCAATCACTAACCACCAACCACTTGTGGTTTGACCTATTTGCCTCTTTAATCCCCCGCCACGCCCTGGGCCTGAATCGCGGTAATGGCCACGGTATTCACGATGTCGGTAACGGTGCAGCCGCGGCTAAGGTCGTTCACCGGCTTATTCAGCCCCTGCAGGATCGGCCCGATGGCCACCGCGCCCGCGGTGCGCTGCACTGCCTTATAGGTGTTGTTGCCCGTGTTCAGGTCGGGGAAAATGAACACCGTAGCGCGCCCCGCCACCTCGCTCTCGGGCAGCTTGGTCTTGGCCACCGCCACATCCACCGCGGCGTCGTACTGAATCGGGCCATCCAGCTTAAGGCCCGGCCGCCGCTCGCGGGCGATGGCCACCGCCCGCCGCACCTTCTCCACCGCCTGGCCCTGGCCGGATTCGCCAGTGGAATAGGACAACATGGCCACCCGCGGCTCAATGCCGAAGCGCTCCGCGGTGTCGGCCGAACTTAACGCAATCTCCGCCAACTGCTCGGCGTTCGGATCGGGGTTCACCGCACAATCGCCGTACACCAACACCCGATCCTCCAGGCTCATCAAGAACACACTAGAAATGATGCTATGCCCGGGGCGGGGACGAATCACCTGAAACGCCGGCCGAATGGTGTGCTGGGTGGTATGCACCGCCCCCGAAACCATGCCGTCCGCGTCCCCCGTATGCACCATCAGGGTGCCGAAATAGCTCAAATCCTCCACCATGTCCCAGGCCATCTGCCAGGTCACGCCCTTGTGCCGACGGGCCTGATAGAGCGCCGTGGCATAGCGCTCCCGCTCCGGCGACACCGCCGGATCCGCCACCCGCGCCCCATCCAGCCGCAGCCCCAGGGTGGCGATGCGGCGGCCGATTTTGTTCGGATCAC
Source organism: Gammaproteobacteria bacterium (assembly GCA_011389885.1). Lineage (GTDB taxonomy): Bacteria > Pseudomonadota > Gammaproteobacteria > Chromatiales > Chromatiaceae > JABBTK01. Next base: position 19,930 of record JAABTK010000080.1, read on the forward strand.
CCAGCAGGGTGATGTCCGCCACCTCGCGCAGCAACACAATCTCCGCCGCCTGCAAGATGCGCTCCTCCGCCCCCTCGGGCAACACCACATGCATCCGCCGGCGCTTGGCCCGGCGGATCAACTCATACTCGAACTGCAACGGCGTCACCCGCTCGCCGCCGGTGATGCGGATGCGCTGGCACAGCTTGGCAAAATCGATCACCCCCTCCAGCACCCCCAGCGCGGCGGCGATCTTGCGCGGGTTCTCCGGCCCCAGGCGCCCCTCCACCGCGCCAATGGCCGTGGCCGTGTTAAAGGTGTCGTCCGCCACCCCGAGCATCGGCGTCGAGCCCCCGTTCAGCCCCTCCACCAAGCGCTGAATCTGCGGCGCCGGCAGCAGGCCCCCGGTCAGCACTAGGCCCGCCACCCGCGGGTAACTCAGGGAACGGTCCGCCGCCAGGCAACCCACGATAATATCCGCCCGATCCCCCGGCGTAATCACCAAACTCCCCTCCTCCAGGTGATCCAGGAAATTCGGCAACTCCATGGCCGCCACCTTAAAATGGGCGATCTCCCGATTGAGCGCATCCGCCGGACCGCTCAGGTGCGCGGCCCCGATGGCCGCCGCCACCTCCCCCACCGTGGGCATATCGAGCATCGGGTGGTCCGGCAACACGAACACCGGCACCCCGATCTTGGATTGCGCCGTCAACGTCTCCGCCAGCCGATCGCGCCGCTCCCCCACCGCCCGATTCACCACCATCGCCAACAGCTCGCAATGCCGCTCCACCAACGAAGCCGCCACCATGCGCACATCGTCCAAGATCTCGGCATCCGTGCGGTGGGCGCCATTGAGCACCGGCAGCACCAAACACCCCAGGTGATTGGCCAACTCGATATTGAAATCCAGCTCCAGCCCCGGCACCGACATCGAAAAATCCGTACCCTCGCACACCACATGCTCAAAGCGCTCCTCCAGCGCCTTAAAGCGATGCAGGATGCGCTTAATCAAATCATCCTCCCGCCCCGCCGCCACCAAATCCCGCGCCGCCTCCATGCCGCAACCCAGCATCTCCGCCGCCGGCACCTCCAGCCCATAACGCTCGCGCATCAGCCGAATCACCGAATCCTGCTCATCCGCCGCCACCGGCCGAAAAAACGCCACCGACTCCGCACTGGCGGAAAACAACTCCATCATCCCCAGCGACAGCACCGACTTCCCGCTGCCCGCCGCGGCCCCTGCGATATACACACTCTTCGACATAACGAACCCGATCTTCCCCTAGTTTGGCTAACCCGCCAGCATACCCGCCCAATGTTGCAAACCATCGACCCCAATGCAACCGAAACCGCCCCCCGACAGCGCAAACAAAAGCCCCAGGCGCCCCAGCGCACGGAACCCGGGCTTGTAGTCGGGCATAGTCGCGGCCGGACTGAAGTCCGGGCTCCGGTGCCCGGCCCGCCCCTCGGCGCTGGAGCGCCCCGGGATGGGTTACCACGCTGGGGCGTGGGAACCATGCGCGTCGCATCACCGTTCCCACGCTCCGTATATCATCGTTCCCACGCTCCAGCGTATCATCGTTCCCACGCTCCAGCGTGGGAATGCAGCTTTAGGCGCTCTGCGCCGAGGGTGCCCGGCGCCAGCTGCCGAGCCCGGCCCGGCCATCGGCGCTGGAGCGCCCCGGGATGGGTTACCACGCTGGGGCGTGGGAACCATGCGCGTCGCATCACCGTTCCCACGCTCCGTATATCATCGTTCCCACGCTCCAGCGTATCATCGTTCCCACGCTCCAGCGTGGGAATGCAG
>JAABTK010000081.1 GCA_011389885.1 Gammaproteobacteria bacterium
GCCTTCAGCGCGGACCTTAGGTCGTTTAGGCCCCGAACATCGCTCTGGCTTTCCCGCTGACCCGCTTGGGGCCTGCAATGAAACCCACAGCGTTTTCGCGATTTTATCGGCTTTGTGCGAAGAAAATCAACTACGGATTTTTGGCAACTTTTTTGCGCCTTCGAGGGGTGTGGTCGCCGTAACCATTGCTCGGTTTGGGGTATAATTCGCGTATTAACCGGTATTTAAGGACGGGGCCTGGCCCGAAAAAGGCCTGTGGACCTTTGGTTGCCGGTCTTGCAAGCGCTAGCTTGCCGAATGGCTCGGGGTGCTAGGGCCTGCAAGACGCGGGTCCCCAGGCAGGGGCTTGGGGACCCGCGGGGTTTCAAGCTCGCGTTGGCCTTGGTCATCCATCCGGGTAATACCCTGAAATAAGTGCGTTAGATAGGTCGAGTTGGCGCGTAGAATCAACCGCTTACGGCGGCGCGTTCGTCCTGAGCGGCCTAATGTGGCCGGAACGATGATCAAGGCCCTCGCGGGCCTTGGTCATCCTTCCGGCCAATACCCTGTCGTGGGCGCGGGTAATTGGCGGTTTTGGCCCTTAGCTTCAACCACTTACGGCGAAACGGTCGCCGCGAGTGGTCAAGGTGGCCGGAACGATGATCAAGGCCCCAACGGCCAAGAAATCATCAGCAGTTCACCGTTGAAAAAAAATGCTCTTGGCGCCTCCCAGTAGTGCATGAATCGGACTTACCTTTTTCTCTTGCCTATTGATCTGTCACACCTTGGCGTCGGCGTAACATGAAGTTTCGGCGAGCGTCGTAGGATGGGCAAAGGCGCTCCCGCAATATCGAAACCGTACCCCGACCTTGCAGCGCCGTGCCCATCATCGGGTGGGCTGATGGGCACGGCGCTGATAGGTTACGACATGATTCGTTTCCTGGTGGAGCGCCTTTGCCCATCCTACCTTGCTCTGCGTCCTCTGCGTTCCTATTCCACGCCCCGCAAACGCCGCGCCGTCCGCCCCATCAGGAGCAACAAACGAAGTTTTTCATTCACAAACTTCGTTTGTTGCTCCCGCTTTTGTCGCCTCGCCTGAAGCCTGCCGCCAAGATTTCACAGTAAAGTCCGGGTTGTAACGCGCGGAGCCCGGACTTTAGTCCGGCCGGGCGGCATGATGGGCGCGGCACTGCAAGATCCCAGCATTATTCTCCCTCTGGTGGAGCGCCTTTGCCCATCCTTCTACGAAATCCGGGACACAAGCAATCCCTCAGCGTTCTCCGCGGTCCTCTGCACCCTCTGCGCTCCTATCCCCCGCTGCGCAGGCGCCGTTCGGTGCGGCCCATGAAGATCCGGTACAGCAGCGGGATGACGAAGAGGGTGAGGATGGTGGAGACCACCAGGCCCCAGACGATGGCGGTGGCCACCGGACCCCAGAGCAGGGATTTTCCGCCGAGGCCGGTGGCGAGGGAGAACAGGCCGGCGACGGTGGTCAGGGAGGTGATGAGGATGGGGATGACCCGGCGGCGGGCGGCGTAGACGGTGGCGTGGAGCAGGCTCATGCCGCTTTGCAGACGGGCGTTGGCGGTGGAGATGAGCACGATGGCGGCGTTGACCGCAATGCCGGCCAGGGCCACCACGCCGTAGAGGGTGTAGAGGCTCAGGGGGTTGCCGCTGAGCACCAGCCCGGCCACCACGCCGGTGAAGGCCATAGGCACGGTGGCGAGGATCATCAGGGGCTGGAAGTAGCTGCGGAATTGGGTGCCTAAAATGAGGTACATTATGCCCACGCCGAGCACGAACAGCATGAAGATGGCGTCGAGGGATTCCTGGATGTCGTCCAGCTCGCCGGAGAAGTCGAGGTCCACGTTGGGGTAGCGCTCGCGGAGGGTCTCCCAGTGTTCCAGGATCCGCTTATTGGCGGTGACGGTGTCGGTGAGGTCCTTGTCGATGTCCGCCTCCAGGGTGATGGTGCGGCGGAAGTTGTAGTGGCGGATGTTGCCCAGGCTGGGCTGGAGCTGGACCTGGATCAGTTCCTTGAGCGGGATGCGGCCGCCATCGGCCAGCGGCAGGGTGAAGTCGCCGGGGTCGAGGATGCTGCGCAGCGCCTCGGGGCGGGCGCGCACGCGCACGGTGAGTTCCTCGCCGTGGTCCTGCATGTAGGCCACGATCTCGCCGTCCATCAGCAGACGCACGGTGCGGGTGACCTCGTCCGGGGCGATGCCGGCGCGGCGGGCGGCGTCCTGGTTCACCTGCACCACCATCTCCATCAGGCCCTGGCTGTCGTCGTCGGTAATGTCGCGAATGGCGGGGTTGTCGGCCATAAAGGCCTTCAGTTCGACCACCGCCTTACGAATATTGGCGATCTCCTCGCCCCGCACCTTGATGCTAATGGGCTTGGCGGTGGGCGGGCCGCCGGAGATGCGCAGGAAGTTGAGCTTGCCCACCCCCGGCACGGCCTCCACCGCCGGGCGCAGGGCCTCGATCATGGCGTCTACGCTGCGCAGTTGTTCGGTCTTGGGGTTCAGCGCCACCAGCACCTGGCCGTAGTGCTTGCCGAAGGCGGGGGCGGTCTCGGTGAACATCTGGCCGGCGTAGCTGATGAGGTTGCGCACCTCGCCCGGGCGCACCCCGGCGCGCACTAGGCTCTCCACCTGTTGGGTCTTGGCCAGGGTCTCCTCCAGCGGGGTGCTGGCGGGCATTTCCAGGTTGATGTAGAACAGCCGAATGGGGTCCGAGGCGAAGAAGTCTATATGGATGCCATGCTCGGCGATAAAGCTCAAAGCCTCCGTGGGATAGAGGGCGCGCAGGGTCTCGGCGCGCTCGGCGGCCTTTTGCGCCGCGGCCTCGGGGGGCATCTCTTCGGCATAGGAGGCGGCCAGTTGTTGTTCGAACTTGGCGTTAAAGGGGTCTTTAATGCTGTCGGCCAGCACCACTAGCAGCGACAGCAGGAACAGCCCCACGGCGACGCTGAACATCAGCCAGGGCACGCGCATCACCTTCAGCAGCAGGCGGGTGTAGCGGATGCGCACCCCATGCAGGGCACGGGTGCGCCAGCGCTGGATGCGGCCGGGTCGGCGCAGGTCCACCTTGGCCCCGAGGATATGCGCCGGCAGCATCCAATAGGCCTCCACTAGGCTGATGGCCAGGGCGATGGTCACCACCATGGGGATCACCATCATGAACTTGCCGAGGATGCCCGGCAGCAGCATTAGCGGCAGGAAGGCGGCCATGGTGGTGAGCACCGCGGTGGTCACCGGCTGGAACACCTCGCGCAACGAGCCGAGCACCGCGTTCATGGCCTGGGCGCCCCGCTGCAGGCGGTAGTAGATAGCCTCCACCACCACCACCGCATCGTCCACCAGCATGCCTAGGCTGATCACCACGCCGAGCAGCACGGTGACGTTCACCGTTTGCCCCAGGGCGTGCAGGGCGAGGAAGGTGCCGGCCAGGATGAAGGGGATGCCGATGGTGGTGAGCAGGGCGATATGGCCGCCGAGGAACAGCCAGGTGACGCCCAGCACCAGGAGCAGGCCCAGCAGGGCATTGGTCTGCATGACGTCCAGGGCGTTGCGGGTCATCTCGGTCTGGTCGTCGATCAGCACCACGTCCACCCCGGTGGCGCGGCGGAAGCGGTTGCGCTCCTCGATGAATGCGTTAATCCGGCCCACTAGCTCCAGGGTGTTGGCGTTCTCCTTCTTCATCACCGCGAACAGCACCGCCGGCCGCCCTTGGTAGCGCACCGCCTTGGTGGCCTTTTGGCGGGCGCGGACCACGTCCGCCACCTCGCCCAGGCGCACCTCGCCCGGGTGGCCCAGCACCGGCAGGTCGGCCAGGTATTGGGGGTCGGCCTCGGCCCCGGCGATGCGCACCGCCCACTCCTCGTCGTTCACCCGTACGGTGCCGGCGGCCAGGTCGCGAAAGGTGGCGGCCACGGTATCCGCCAGTTGCGCGGGGCGGATGCCAGCCGCCTCCAGCCGCTCGGGGTCGAAGCGCACCTGGAGTTCGGGCGCGGCTAGGGCGGTGGTGATCAGGCGGTCGATGCCCTTGATCTGCTCCATCTCCTTCTTCACGGCCTCGGCCTGGCGGCGCAGTTGTTCGTCGTCGGCCTGCCCCGCCACCGCCACGGTGGCGGTGGGAAAGGCGTTGGCGGTGGTGATTTCGGTGATGTAGGCGTCCACCTCCTCGGGCATTTCGTTCTCGGCGTCCTGCACCTGGCGGCGCAGATCGGCCAGCCGCTTGTCGAACTGCTCGGCGGGGATGTCTTCGAAGCGCACCAGGATGTTGGACACCCCCTCGCGGCTGTTGCTGGAGACAAAGCGCACGTCGGAGACGAAACGCAACTTGCGCTCCAGCACCTCGGTGACCCGCTTCTCCATGTCCGCCGCCGCGGCCCCGGGGAAGTAGCTGGTGATGTCGATCCAATTAAAGTTGATGCTCGGGTCCTGCTGCCGGGGCATGTTTAGGTAGGCCAGCAGGCCCAGCACCAGCACTAGGGAGAAGGTGAGGTTGGCGAGGACGTGGTTGTCGTAGAAGCGGCGGAGCATGGGGCGGGGTTAGCCGTGGTCGGCGATTAGCGCGCAGGGCGCGAATCGACGCCGCAGCGCCTGCCCCCGCCCCCCTCCGGGAGGGAAGGGGATGTGAACGGCGACATAGGCGCTAACCGGCCCGGCTAAGGCCTCGACCTCCGAGCGATTGCGGGACTGGATCATAGCGCGGGGTCCTGCTCGGTCACCGCCAGCGCATCGCCGTCTTGCAGGCCGTAGCGGCCTTCCACGATCACCCGGGTCTCGGGCGGCAGGTCCACCGGCGCCGGGTGACCTTCGATGGCGTCGGGCAGGGGGTGAAAACGCGCCCGTTCGTCCTCCGCCACAAACAGCCCGAGGCGGCCGTCGCGTTGCTGCGGCAGATCCGCCGGGATGCGGGGTCGGGCCGCATGCCAAATCAGCCGTCCGGCGGCGCCGGGCAGCGCCGAGTCGGCGAGGAATTGCAAACGGGCCTCGCGGTGGCGGCCGCGGGTGTCCACTAAATCGACCAGCAGCCGCAGCCCGAGCGGAAGGCGCGCATCATCGGTCTCGAACGCGAAGCCCTCGCTTCGGCGCAGCCCCGCCACACGGTCCAGAGGGATCTGCGCCGAGACCTCCAGGCGGCGGTTGTCGAGCAAGCGGATCACGGCTTGCCCCGCGCCGGCCCATTCGCCCTCATCCACCAGCCGCTCCATCACCACACCAGGGAAAGGGGCGCGAACGGAACAGCGTTGCACGTTCAGTTCCGCCGACTCCAGGCCGGCCTGCTGGGCCGAGCGTTCGGCGCGGGCGCTGCGCAGCTCGGATTCGCGCTGGTTCAACAGCTCTTCGGAGACATTACGCTCCCGGCTCAGGCTGCGGACCCGCTCCAATTGCCGCTGCGCCAGCGCCTCGCGGGCGTTCGCGGCGTCCAGCGCGGCCTGTTGCCGGCGCACCCGAATGCGGTTGTCGCGACAGTCCAGTTGCACCAGCAGGGTCCCGGCCTCCGCCTCGTCGCCCACCCGCACCGGGATGGCCTGCACCGAACCGGCGGTCTCGGCCCCGATGGCGCTATCGTTCAGCGCCAACACGGTGGCCGGGGCCGAATAGGCGGGATGGAATTGCAGCTCGGCCAGCGGCGCAGTGGTGACCGGGACCAGGGGCGTCTCCTCGGCTGCAACGGCCCAACCCGCCGCCAACCAACAGCCCAGCGCCACGGCGGCGATGCCAGCGCTTAAACACCGGGCGCCCGCCGGCCTGCGGTCTCCAATAAACGGCATCGTGCGCCTGCCGCGGTTCAATCCAGTTCGGGGCCAAGCTGGAACGCCACGGCCTGAAAGCCGCGGTCTTCCAGGGCCTCATCGATGTCCTCTTGCTGGAACCCGCCCTGCTCTTCGACGGCGGCGATGATGCCGGTGGCGCTACGAAAGGCCTCGCCGGGGTCGGTATCTTCGGGGATGCGCAGCAGGCGAATGCGTGCGGGGTCTTTGCTGGGCAGCAGCATCAGGGATTGGGGCATAGCGGTTTCTCCGTTAAACGAGTCGGTGACCGGAAAATTGCGACGGCACTCGCCATTTTCCAGCCGAAATGGCTAAAATAGCTGGTTCCATCCATTTTCGTCTGGAGGCAGCTCAAATGGCAATAGCCGCGCAACGTCCGGTTTTCCTGTTTCCGGGGCAGGGCTCACAGTATCTCGGTATCGGCCGCGACTTGCACGCCGAATTCGAGTCCGTGCGTCGGATCTATCAACAGGCCAGCGATGTGCTCGGCTATGACGTGGCCAAGCTGTCCTTCGAGGGTCCGGAAGAGCAAATCCATCTCACCCGCCACACCCAGCCGCTGCTGCTCACCCACCACCTGGCCTGCCTGAGCCTGTATCGCGAGCTGGCCGAGGCGCCGGTCGAGCCCTTCGCCGCTGGCGGGCACAGCCTGGGCGAATACTCGGCGCTGGTGGCGGCCGGCGCGCTGGGCTTCGAGGACGCCCTGCGCCTGGTGGCGCGCCGCGGTGCGCTGATGGGCGAACACGGCGAGGGCGAGATGTGCGCGCTAACCATCAATCTCGAAAGCGCGCGCCCGCTGGCGGACCGGCACTATTGCGGCATCGCCGGCCTCAACCTGCCCGATCAGACCGTGGTGGCCGGCGCCAGCGCCGACCTCGGGCGCCTGGAGGCGGACATGGCGGAGCAGTTCCCGAAGAAGCGGGCGGTGCGGTTGAAGACGGAAGGGGCCTTTCATACCTATTATATGGTCACCGCGGCGCGGCTCTTCCGCGAGGAGCTGGACCAGGTGGAGTTCAAGGCCCCGCGGCTCCAGGTGTTGGCGAATTACACCGGCGGCTTCCACGACTACGACGCCGAGAGCATCCGCTCGCGCCTGTTTTTTCAGCTGTTCCATCCGGTGAACTGGGTGGGCTGCCTGCAAACCGCGCTGGACGAGGGGGCCGACCTGTTCATCGAGTTCGGCGGCGGCATCGGCCAGGGCGACGGGCCGGCGCAGAAGCGCCCGAACCTTGAAGGCATGATCAAGAAATTCACCCGCCGGGCCGAGAACAAGCCCGTCTACCTAGCGGCCATCAATTTGGCGACGATTCGGCACACGGCCGGGGCCTAAACGCGGCCTCCGCTGCCCGCATCCGCGGCGGTGCGGCCGGTTTCCGCCCGGGTGCGCCTGCGCATCAATAACGGAAACAACGCGACTTTTAGGAACGCAGAGGGCGCGGAGGAGGTTTTGTTTGATCGTCCCGCGTTCCAGGGCGGGGATGCCTGTCCGCCGCTCCACCCTCGCCTAACCGCCAGGAGCAAAGCCCTCGGGCTATGCGGGTTTCCGGTTACGCGCCCGGGCCAAGGCGTGTACGCCCCGAGCCCGCAGTCATACAAGGGGCGGGCAAGCGAAGTGCATAGGATATTCGTGTCCATTCGTGTCCATTCGTGGTTCAAATGCTTTCTACCAAAAGGGTATTTCCGCACTCGATTCTCCCATTCTCAGGCAGCCTCTTAGGGCCCGGCTGTACGAGTCTGCGGCGGCGGCGATGCGGCGCGGGCTGTGCGTCGGCCCCGGCGTCGGCTACAATCCGGTTTTGAATCCCTTATCTATAGGTCATAATGGAAATCGAAGCGCTCCAATCCCTGGTGTTGAAGACACTGGACGACATGAAGGCCCGTGACGTGCATGTGATCGATGTGCGCGGCAAGACCAGCATCACCGATGTCATGGTCATCGCCAGCGGCACCTCCGACCGGCATGTAAAATCCATGGCCGAGGCCGTGGCCTTTCAATCCAAGCTGGCGGGCGAACCGGCCCTGGGGCTGGAAGGCCTGGAGGACGGCGAATGGGCCTTGGTGGATCTCAACGACGTGGTGGTGCATCTGATGCAGCCCAAGGTGCGGGATTTCTATCAGCTCGAACGCCTGTGGTCCGTGGACATCCCGGCGGAAGAGCTGCACGCGGGCAACGGCGCCCCCTGAGCCGCGGGCGATGGATCGGTTCGATCGCATCTTCGAGCTGCACAAGCTGCTCCAAAACGCCCGCTACCCGGTCCCCCGGCGCAAGCTCGAAGAGCGCCTGGAGTGCTCCAAGGCCACCGTCAAGCGCATCATCTCCAACATGCGCCTGTTCCTCAACGCCCCCATCGAATACGACGCCGAACTTGGCGGCTATTACTACGACCAACAGGGCGGGGCCATGTATCAACTGCCCGGGGTCTGGTTCAACGCCTCGGAGCTGTTCGCCTTGCTGTCGGTGGACCAGTTGCTGGCCGAGGTGCAGCCCGGGCTGTTGGAGCCCCAACTGGGGCCGCTGCGGGAGCGCATCGGCGACCTGCTGCGGGCGCAGCACGCGGGCAGCGAGGAGATCCCGCGGCGGATCCGCATCCGCAGCGCCGCGGCACGCCCGGGCAGCGAGTTTTTTCAGCACATCGCCGGGGCCTTGGCCGAGCGCCGCCGCCTCGCGCTGGTGTTCTATAGCCGCCGCGATGATCGAGAACTTGAACGCACGGTGTCGCCCCAGCGCCTAATCCACTACCGCGACAACTGGTATCTCGACGCCTGGTGCCACCTGCGGAAGGGCTTTCGCACCTTCTCGGTGGATGCGATTCGGGATGCCCGGGTGCTGGAGGCGGCCTGCGTGGAGTTCCCCGAGGCCGAGCTGGAGGCCTATTACAGCTCCGCCTACGGCATCTTTTCGGGTCAGCCGGATCAGCAGGCCGTGCTCCGCTTCACCCCGCAGCGCGCGCGCTGGGTGTCCGCCGAGCGCTGGCACCCCGACCAGCAAAGCCGTTGGCTCGACGACGGCCGCTATGAACTGCGGGTGCCCTACAGCCAAACCCCGGAACTGATCATGGATATTATGAAGTACGGGCCGGACGTCGAAGTCATGGCGCCCGAGGCCCTGCGCACCGCAGTGGCGGAGCGCTTGCGCCTGGCGCTTGCGCAGTACTAACCGCTCTTCCCCGCCACGCGCCCGCTCATCAGCCCGCGGGCCTAATCGCGTCAAAACTGTGAGTTACGCCCGGTTTCTGTAGTACGCTTTTCCTACACTTCCACCTAGATTCAATGCAGCAGGGGCGCCGCTCCCGGCGCTGCCGCCGAAAGCCGGCCCCTGCCCGACCCGACCGCGGCGCCTGTAATCCACCCAAATCCCGCCCTGCCCTTTCGGGAGCATGCCATAGCCCAAGGGGGGCGACGGAAAATGCGCCGCGAACTGAATGTAAATTATGAACTTCTAACTGAAACTTCGTGTTATGTAAGACAATAATGCTGGATTCCCCGGTCCGACTGTACTAGACTGGGGTCCTATAGTCTTCTGGTGGCGTATCTTCGGAGGTAGAGCCGTGTTTAGTTTCTGTCGATTTTTAAGTGGCTTGCGCAGGCAGCGCAACGCGAGCCTTGGCTTTACATTGTTTCTCGGCTTGGCGCTCAGTCTCCTGTCCGGGGCGGCTGCGGCCTTGACCGTAAGCACCGAGCATATCAGCGTGGATCCGACGGAGGTCAAAGAGGGCGACCTCGTCACCGTCAGCTGGGACAGCGCCAGCGAAACGGATCCGAATCCACCGGTCACCGCTGTCACCCTGCTGGCCAACGAGCTTGGCGTCGCCACCAACATACCGATGGAAGACCCGGACGCGGACGGCGTGTTCGAGGCCGAGGTCACGGTGGCGCTGACAAGCTCCACCGATACCGCCCAAATCACCGTCTTGGCGGAAACCGACACTGAACTCGCCGCTGCGTACAGCGACTTTATCATCGTGGACAACGATCCGCCGGTATTGAGTTACGGAGAAGACAGCGTATTGGAGGACGGCATCGAAATCTCGGGGATCGCGGATGAAACCGCCACCGGCCTGGCCGAGGTCTCGATTCAGTTCTCATGGGACGAGGGCTTGAGCTGGGCCACCCAAGGGGCGGCCACCGTGTCCGGAGCCGGGGATTGGACCTATACCTTTCAGGACGATGTATTGAATGACGCCGAGGGCCTTTGGTTTCGGGCCAAGGCCGTGGACGGCGTGGGCAACGAGGCCTTCGGAGAGATGCGGGCGCTATCCAAGAACCTGTTCCTCAGCATCCTCTCGCCCACGGGCGACTGGATCAATGCCGCCGAGGCCGAGGCCGGCGTGCTGGTGTCGGGGCAGTTCGACGACACCGCACTCGACCCCGCACTCTATGACCTCACCGCCGACATCCTGAGACTACGCATCTTTCACAGCGGCGGCGTCGAGACACGGGACATTTCGGTATCGGCGACGATCACGGATTCCCAGGACTGGGAACATTTCCTGAATGCGACCAAAATGGGCTCGCTTGACGATGGGAGCCTGGTCATTAAGACCGTCATGACCGACGAAAACGGCAACCTCACCTTTGCCGCCAAGACCTTGACGCTCGACACCGTGCCGCCCGGTGACCCGGTGTTCGACGCGCCGCTGACTGAAAACGAAGACGATATGATCAACGCCGAGGAGCAGACCCAGGGCGTAACCATCAGTGGCACGGTGAGCGGGGCCGAAGGTCAGACGTTGGCCCTGGAGATCACCGATGGTTCCGCCACGGTTGACCTATTGGCGCCGGTGGTCGATGGGGCCTGGTCCGCGGAAGTCACTCCCGGCCAGATCGCCGGTTTCGCCGACGGCGAGCTGACCCTCACCGCCAGCGTGACGGATGCCGCCGGTAATGCAGGCAACGCCGCCACGCATACGGTGCAAAAGATCACCACCCCGCCGACTGTCACCTTCGCTGACCCGCTGCCCGGCGACGCCAATGGGGATGACATCATCAACATCGCCGAGGCCGATGCCGGCTTCGAGGTCAGCGGCACGGCCAATGGCGAGGTCGAGGGCCAGGACGTGCGGGTGCAGATTTGGGTGCTCGGCGACGAAGACAGCTACCGCTATGAAAGGATCGATACGGCCGCTGCGGACGGCGCCTGGTCGGTGCTTTTCGCGGCCAGTCCGGTGAACTCCCTGCCCGAAGGCACGAATCACATCTACTTCCGCGCCTCGGTGACCGACATCGCCGGCAACCCCTCGACGGTGACGGAGACCATTTTATCCAAGGACACCCAAGCGCCCACGATCAGCTTTAATCCGGTTACGGGCGACAACATCATCAATATCGACGAGCAGGAAGCCGGTGTCGCCATCAGCGGCTCGTCCTCCGGCGCCAACGGGCGTCCTCTTGATCTGGAACTGCTCGACGCCGCAAATCAACTAGTGACCCTAGGCCCCCTGACCACCAGCGCCACCAACGGCGACTGGGCAGTGGCTCTGAACCCCGCCCAAGTCACCGCGTTGGCCGACGGCGAGATCACGCTGACGGCCGCGATGTCGGATGGCGCCGAAAATGCCGTTACCAAGACCCACCTGATCATAAAAAACACCTCGGGTCCCGTGGTGATGTTTTCGAACCCCTTGGCCGGTGACGACGATGCCGGCACGGCGGATAGCCCCTATGCCGGCGACGGCGTGATCAATGCGGCCGAGCTGGCCGGCGGTTTTGCGGTTAACGGCAATACCGATAATACCAACGGCGGCGAGGTAAACCTCAAACTGCAAACCCTGGATGGGGCTTGGACCGACACCTATTCCGCCACGGCGGCGATTGGCGCCGACGGTAGTTGGTCTCATGCCTTCACTCAGCTGCAAATCGCCGCCATCTCCGACGGCAACGACCACATCACCTTCCGCGCCGCCGTCTCCGACGCGGCCGGCAACAACAACGAGCAGGATGTCCTCTTCTCCAAAGACGTCACCGCGCCGACCCTGACCATCACGGACATCGGCGGCGTCGCCTGCACCCCCTGCAATGACTACCTCACCGGCGACGATCTCACCGGCGGCCTCACGGTGTCCGGGGGCGCCACGGACAACCTGACCGACGGCGTCGAAGGCCAAACCGTGGCGGTGCGCATCCTGGCCGGCGGGATCGAGCAATACACCCAGTCCGCCACCGTGGAACTCGGGGTTTGGTCGGTGACCTTCACCCAGGAACAGGCCGAATCACTGCCCGACGGCACCCTGACCTTTGAGGCCGACGTGGTCGATTGGGCCGGCAACCCGAAAACCGCCGCCGCGAACATTGGCAAAGGCGCCGCGGCACTAGGCGTGGCAATCACCAGCCCAATCGCCGATTTCGTGATTACGGGGACCACCAACAGCCTGCCGATCGATGGGACCACCACCGGCCTCGGGGTGGAGGAAGTCGCCTTGCGCGTGCAGGACTCCGCGGGCAACACCCTGAGTCGGGTGGCCGCTGTGAACGCCGACGCCTGGTCGCTGACGCTCAGCCAAACGGAGATCGATCAACTCAAGGACGGCGCCCTGACCATCACGGCCAGCGTCTCCGACTCCGGCACGGACACCGCCGAAAATAGCGTAAGCATCCTCAAGGACACCGGCATCGGAACCCTGGAAAGCATCAGCTCCGGCAGCGCCGACGGCTACTACACCGCGGGTCAGAACATCAACCTGACCGCGACCCTGAGCCAGAGCGTCGTCGAGGGCTCGGAGATCACCGTCACCCTCAACAGCGGCGCCTCGGTGAAGCTGGTGGCGGGCACCGGCGGCCAGACCTTGAGCGGCCTGTATCTGGTGCAATCCGGAGACGCCGCCTCGCGCCTCAATGTGACGGCGATCACCGCCGTTCAGTTGACCGATGGCTACGATAACCAAACCACTGCGTTGGACCTGCCGCCCGCCGGCGCCAACCTGGCCGACAATAGTAACCTGGTGGTGTACCGGGCCAAGCTCCAGGCCAGCATCAGCCGCATGGCCACCACCGACTGCCCGCTGACCCGTAACTGCGGCATCGGCGAGGCCATGCAGTTCAAGGCCAAGGTGTGGAACGCGGGGCCGGACGGCTTGCCCAGCTTCTCAGGCGAGATGTCCTTCCCGCTGGAAGGCCTGGGCGACTCCTCGATCACCAACATCACCACCCACGGCAACACCGATTGGGTGGCCAGTCGCGCGGTGCTCGGGCCTCGCTTCGTCACCCTGCCTCCGGACTCCACCGGGGCCACGCACTATATCGAAGCCACCTTCGGCGGTACGGCGTTGGCCACGGACCTGGTGCAAGCGTCGGTGCTGATCGAACACCACGAGGACCTGAATTACCAGGAAACCCTGCTATCGAGTTCCACGGTAAACACCCGCGACACCGTGCAATGCTACGAGACCAAGACCGACCCCGCGAGCAGCGCCGTGTGGTCCGGCTACCTCGGGCTGCGCGCCACCTACATCACTCCGGTGGCGATCCCCATGCGGGTGGCGATCAAGGACAACGCCCACGCCCTGATCTGCGGCGCCAGCAGCGTCCACTGGGACACCGCCGCCACCGGCAAGATTCAGGTCAACGACGCCACCTGCACCGGCGACCTCATCCAACCCGCCAGCGTGCCGGGAACCAGCATCAGCTTCATCAACGGCGGTGCTGAGGTCCAATGCAGCGTGCGCGAGCTGGATCCGGACACCCGCACCATCTTCCTGTGGGGCAACTGCATCGACCCCGCAAACCATGAAGACCGCGGAGACCATGACGGCGACGGCTTCCCCAACCTCTATGACAATGCGCCCTTGGTTCCCAACACCAGCAACGCCTGCGAGGCCACCGGGGGCGAGGTGAACATCACCAATAAAACCTACACCGAGGCCTACAGCTGCTATGCCTACACCAGCCGCTTGGTGGCCGCGGGCCGTAACGTAAACATCGCCGCCGGAAGCAACGTGGCGTACTACTCCGGCGGCAAGGTGGTCTTATTGCCCGGTTTCTCCGCCCAGGCGGGGTCGCGGTTCCAGGCCGCCATCGAGACCGCCGCAACCCGACCGGAAGCCGACCCCGTCGAGGCCGAATCCGCCGCCTCGCCGGCCAGCCGCCGGGCGCGTTCGCTCGCCGACAACGAATCCGGCTCCGGATCGAGCGCAAACCGCGTTTCACCGGCCAGAGTGCTAGGCATGGATCAACTCCCGGCCGGTCTGCGGCGGCTGTTGCAGGCCCAAGGGGCGGAACTGGACATGGCCGTCAGCGACGCCCAGCAGCGGTTCGTGATCTTCGCCACCGGCTCGGCGCTGGTGAGCCTGGATGCCAATGGCACGTCGGACGTGTATCTCTATCACACCGCGGACGAAAGCCTGCACCTGGTCTCCGCCACCGCCCTGGGCACGGCCGGCGATGGGGCCAGCACCAACCCCTGGCTGGATGGCGCCGGGACCTATGCGGTGTTCCAATCGGAGGCTGGCGACCTGGTGAGCGGCGACGCCAACCAAAGCGCCGACATCTTCCTGCTCGACCTGGCCACCGGACGCCTGGAGGCGCTAACGCCGCTGCAACTTGAAAACGCGGCGGGCCGGCCGATGATCGCCAGCGAACGACCGCAAGTGGTCTTCGACGGCCTCGACACCGAAGGTCAACGGCGGATCTTCGCCTACGACTACCAATGGCCCAACCTGGGCATAATGGCGGTGACGCAAGCCCAGGCCGGCAGCCAGCACAGCCCGGCCATCTCGGCCGACGGGCGCTTTGTGGCCTACCTCCAGTCCCGCGGCGAAGAATGCCGCCTCTGGGTGCTGGATAGCTGGCAACAGACGCACCACCAGCTGCCCTGCCCGGCCGCAACCGCGGCCGGCGACTACCGCCCCTGGTTCAGCGAGCAGGCGGCGGAACTGCGCTGGCTGCCCCAGGCCGGCACCAAGGAACCAGCACCGCCCGCGCTGGACAACCCGCTGCATTAACCGCAGCATGCCGCCCCCGCCGGGCTTGGCCCGGCGGACGGCGGCGACAAAAAAGCCCGAATTCACAACCTGAATTCGGGCTTTTTTTTGCCGGAACAATTAGCGGGAACGCGATCAAGATAGCGCCGAATCCGGATTCGCCAACAAGGCGCAACAACCGGCGCAAAGCGCGCTACGCCATCGCGGCGCCGCGTATACACCCATAAAGAGATTTAGGCTTGCGCCGGACTGAACGCAGGGCTTGGCCTGACTATAACGCAAAGGACGCCAAGGTTTTTTAGGTTCCGCGGACTGCAACCAATGGGGCGCGTCATGCGATTCGGAGGACCCTCGTGTTTATCTTTATCCGTGTTTAAGAAAAGGGCCTTGGTCATCCTTCCGGCCAATACCCTGCCGAGGGCGCGGGCAATAGGCGGTTTTAGCCCTTAGCTTCAACCACTTACGGTGAAACGGTCGCCGCGAGTGGTCAAGGTGGCCGGAACGATGATCAAGGCCGCAAAGTTTTTACCGCGAAGAATCTTGAACACCAACCCTAAGCTATTGCTCCCTTTGCGCCGTTTGCGTTATACAGCCCCCTAAGCCCGGCTAAAGCCTCGACCTCCCAAGCCACCCCAAGCGCAGGCCGAGGTTTTAGCCAGTGGGAATCCAACAACGGCCTTCTATTGTCGGTCGCCTCAGGCAGGTCCCGTTACTCGATGCCCGGGGTCGGCTCGCCGCGGCGCACAAAGGGTGGCTTCACCGCTTGCACCGGGACGCGCTTGCCGCGGATGTCTACCGACAGATCGGCTCCGGCCTCGGGCGCCAGGCGCGCCAATGCGATGGCGCGGTTGAGGGTGGGCGAAAAGCCGCCGGAGGTGACTACGCCCGCCTCGGCATCGCCGGCCCACACCCGTTGGCCGTCGCGCAGCACGCCGCGGCCGGCCATAATCAGCCCCATAAACCGCGGCAGACCGCCTTTTTCACGCTCGGTCTCTAACGCTGCACGGCCGATGAAGCCCCGATCCGCCGGCTCCCAGGCCAGGGTCCAGGCCAGCCCGCACTCCAGTGGCGTGACGGTTTCGTCCATGTCGCGCCCGAAGAGGTTGAGCCCCGCTTCCAGGCGCAGGGTGTCGCGTGCGCCCAAGCCGCAGGGCTGCACGCCCCGCCCCAAGAGCGCCCGCCATAGCCCCGTTGCGGCAGCCGCCGGCAGCATGATTTCAAACCCATCTTCGCCGGTGTAACCGGTGCGCGCCGCCATCCAGTCCCGCCCGGCGGTGCAGGCGTGAAAGGGCGGCAGCTTGAGCCCCGGCTGCAAGCCGGCGGGCAACAACGCGTGCAGGTGGCGCACGGCCTGCGGCCCTTGCACCGCCAGCAACCCCAGGCCCTCGCGGGCTTCAAGTTCGGCCTCGAAACCTTGCATCTGGCGGCGCATCCAGGTCAAATCCTTGGCCGCACAGCCCGCATTTAACACCAAACGAAAGGCATCGTCGTGCAAGCGATACACAATCAAATCATCCATCACCCCGCCAACTGCATTGAGCATACAGCTATACAGCGCCCGCCCCGGGGCGCGCAGCCGCGCCGCATCATTGGCCAGTAGCCGGCGCAGGAACCCCGCCGCGCCCGGACCCCGAAGGTCTGCGATCTGCATGTGCGAGACATCGAACACCCCCGCATCGGTGCGCACCGCGTGGTGTTCGCGGATTTGGGAGCCATAGTGCATGGGCATTTCCCAGCCGGCGAAGGGGGCCATTTTGGCGCCGGCGGCCAGGTGCGCCGGATGGAGGGGGGTCTTGGCGGCCATTCGATCACTCCCAGGGGGTTTTGAGTCGGCGGGTCGGCTGCGGTCTGGGCAGCGCTGCGCCGATTGTACCGAAAACCACTGCCGCCCGCGCAGGCGTGCGGCCACGGCCAAGCAACGGCTATTGGAAATGCAGAGGGCGCAGAGGACCGCAGGGCGAGCGGATGTGGGTTTTCTTGCGAGGGTTGCGCTTCCAGGGCGGGGATGCCTGTCCGGCGCCTAGTACGCCTGCGCTCAAATAACGGAAACAACGCCATCTAGGAACGCAGAGAGTACCGAGGACCGCAGAGCGCGCGGATGCGGTTTTTTGCTGGCTTGCGCCTGCCCGGCGCCAAAGCGCCGCCTAGCCGCCTGGAGTAAAGCCCTCGGGCTGTGCGGGTTTCCGGTTACGCGCCCGGGCCAAGGCGTATAGGCTCCGAACCGGCAGTCCTACAGGGGTGGGCAAGCGAAGTGCATTGCCGCTGAAGCGGCGGATGTCGGGTGCGGCCGTACTGAGCGGTCAAAACCAGAAACTGTGACTCAGGTCACATTTTTGAATCCTTGGATGGGAAAGAATAGGCCGCTTTTGGATCGATAGAATCGAGAGGACGAATCCGCTGACATGGGTTTCAAGATAGCCTGGACCGATCATGGCGCCTATATCCGATTTGCCGATGCCTTGACCGACGAAGACCTGACGGATGCCGCGCACCTGCTGATGGCCAACCGCGATTTCGACCGCATCCATTACCAGGTGCTCGATCTCCAGGCCGTCAGCGCAGTCACCCTTGGTCGCCAGCCTGAGGACATCGCCTACGACCTAGGGGCCGGCGCCGCCGGCTGGTTCTGCGCCCGGCAGCGGCCGGTGGCGGTGGCCTTCGTGGGCGGCGAGCGGGGGCTGATTGGTATCGCCGAGGCCTATGACAAGATCCTGCACGACCTGGCTCGCCCCTGGGCCTGCCGCCGCTTCGACCGCATGCATGCCGCCTTTTGCTGGGTGGCGCACCACTCCCGCCACCCTGTGACCCTAGGGGCGCGCATCCGCTGGCAAGAATACGGCCGCTACCTGGCCCCCCGCTACCGCCTGATCCGCTGCCGCTGAGCAGGATTTTTTTCATCCCACCCCTTGACTCCTCAGTGTTTCGCCCTATTATTAGCACTCACCAAGGGCGAGTGCTAACAGCACCCCCCGCTGGAGAAACCCACTTCAGTCATCCAACGAACCTAAGGAGACTTCATTCCATGAATATTCGCCCCCTGCACGATCGCGTCATCGTGCGCCGTAAGGAAGAGGAACGCACCACCGCCGGTGGCATCGTGATCCCCGACTCCGCCACCGAAAAACCCATCCAAGGCGAAGTCGTCGCTGTCGGCAAGGGTAAGCTCCTCGACAACGGCGAGGTGCGCCCGATGGACGTCAAGGCCGGCGACACCGTGCTGTTCGGCAAGTACTCCGGCACCGAGGTGAAGGTGTCCGGCGAAGAGCTGCTGGTGATGCGCGAAGAAGACATCATGGGCGTGGTCGAGTCCTGAACTCCCCGCATCTGATTTCCAACTTCCCCCAACCGAATATTTAGAAGGTACCCGCATAATGAGTGCAAAAGAAGTCCGTTTCGGAGACGATGCTCGTCAAAAGATGATGCACGGCGTCAACGTCCTGGCCAATGCCGTGAAGACCACCCTGGGCCCCAAAGGCCGCAACGTGGTGCTGGAGAAGTCCTTCGGCGCCCCCACCGTGACCAAAGACGGCGTGTCCGTGGCCAAGGAAATCGAACTCGCCGACAAGTTCGAGAACATGGGCGCCCAAATGGTGAAAGAGGTCGCCTCCCAGACCTCCGACGTGGCCGGCGACGGCACCACCACCGCCACCGTGCTGGCGCAGGCCATGATGCGCGAAGGCCTCAAGGCCGTAGCCGCCGGCATGAACCCGATGGACCTCAAGCGCGGCCTGGAAAAGGCCGTGACCGCCGCCGTGGGCGAGCTGAAGAACCTCTCCAAGCCCTGCACCGACGACAAGGCCATCGCCCAGGTGGGCACCATCTCCGCCAACAGTGACGAATCCATCGGCCGCATCATCGCCGACGCCATGCAGAAGGTGGGCAAAGAAGGCGTAATCACCGTGGAAGAGGGCCAGTCGCTGGACAACGAGCTGGATGTGGTCGAAGGCATGCAGTTCGACCGCGGCTACCTCAGCCCCTACTTCGTGAACAACCAGCAGAGCATGGCCGCCGAGCTGGAAGACCCCTACATCCTACTGCACGACAAAAAGGTCTCCAACATCCGTGACCTGCTGCCGGTGCTGGAAGCCGTGGCCAAGGCCGGGCGTCCGCTGCTGATCGTGGCCGAGGACGTGGAAGGCGAGGCCCTGGCCACCCTGGTGGTGAACACCATCCGCGGCATCGTCAAGGTCTGCGCGGTCAAGGCCCCGGGCTTCGGCGACCGCCGCAAGGCCATGCTGCAAGACATCGCCATCCTCACCGGCGGCACCGTGATCTCCGAAGAGGTGGGCCTGTCGCTGGAAAAGGCGACCCTGAACGAGCTCGGCAGCGCCAAGAAGATCCAGGTCACCAAGGAAGAGACCACCATCATCGACGGCGCCGGCGCCGACGCCGACATCAAGGCCCGCGTCGAGCAGATTCGCGCTCAAATCGAAGAAACCTCTTCCGACTACGACCGCGAGAAGCTGCAAGAGCGCGTGGCCAAGCTGGCCGGCGGCGTAGCCGTGATCAAGGTCGGGGCCGCCACCGAGGTGGAAATGAAGGAGAAGAAGGCCCGCGTGGAGGACGCCCTGCACGCCACCCGTGCGGCGGTGGAAGAAGGCGTCGTACCCGGCGGCGGCGTGGCCCTTATTCGCGCCCTGGCGGCACTTGAAGCGCTGTCCGGCGACAACCACGAGCAGGACATCGGTATCTCCATCGCCCGGCGTTCCATGGAAGAACCGCTGCGCCAAATCGTCGCCAACGCCGGCGGCGAGGCCTCCGTGGTGGTCAACGCGGTCAAGGCCTCCGATGGCATGAACGGCTACAACGCCGCCAATGGCGAGTATGTGAACATGATCGATGCCGGCATCCTCGACCCCACTAAGGTCACCCGCTACGCGTTGCAAAACGCCTCCTCGGTGGCTGGTCTGATGATCACCACCGAGTGCATGGTGGCCGAAGAGCCCAAGGAAGAAAGCCCCATGGGCGGCGGTGACATGGGCGGCATGGGCGGCATGGGCGGCATGGGCGGTATGATGTAATTGCCCGCTCACGTCGTCGCATGACGAAGAAAGCCCCGCTTCGGCGGGGCTTTTTTTTGCCCCAACGACAAGCTGGCCAACGCAAGCGTCGAAATCGCTTCCACGGCCGGGGATGCGTAAAGCCCTGGTCGGATCCTGCGGGGCGTAACGCACCATCCCCGCCCAGGTCCCACGGCAAATGATGCGTTACGCCCGGGTTAAGGAGTCGGCGCCTAATGGGTTAAGTCAGCGCCCTTTTTGTTCTTTTCATCGGCCATTACCTCCCCCGCGATCACTTCGGCGCTGAAAACCTGGAATTACGGCGCCAGCTTACTGAATGCATTTCATCCAATTCAAGCACACACCCGCCACTGTTGAATGCTAGAATCAACCACCATGGTCCGATCCAAACTCTTTGCGGCCGTTGCGGCATGCCTCCTGTTCGGCTTTTTTCAGGTCGCCCAGAGCGAGCACCGGTTTTCCGCCGATGATCGGAACAGCCCCGATCGCTTGGCCCGCAAGGTCATCGATCAACAAGCCCAGGCCGAGCCGGCCGCCTACGACGCACTAGGCCGCAAGCGCTTCGTCGAAGGCGCACGCGGCCAACGCACCGAGTTCATCTACGACCCCGCGGGCAACCTCATCGAGACCCATAGCCCCGACGGCGCCGCCCTCTACTACGCATACGACGCCGCCCACCGGCTCATCGCCCTCGAAGACGGCCACGGCAACCGCCTCGAATACCAACTCGACGCCGCCGGCAACCGCACCGCAGAGCACGCCTACGACCCCGACGGCCAGCTTGAGCGCACCCAAACCCGGGTCTACAACCAACTCGGCCGCCTGAGCCGCCGGCTCGGGGCCCAAGGCCAGACCACCGAATACGCCTACGACCCCGCCGGCCAGCTGATCGAGACCCTCGACCCCCGCGACGCCCTCACCGCCGCCGTCTACGACCCCTTCGGCCGCCTGATCGAAAGCCACGACCCCGCGGGCGGCGTCACCCGCTACGCCTACGACCCCGCCGGAAACCTCATCGCGGTCACCGACCCCAACGGCCACGCCACCGCATACGCCTACAACGGCTTCGGCGAACGCATCGAGCGCCAGAGCCCCGACACCGGCCTCACCACCTACCACTACGACCCCGCCGGCAACCTGCTCCAAAAGACCGACGCCGCCGGACGCAGCGAACAGCACCAGTACGACGCCCTGAACCGCCTGATCCGAAGCGACTACGCCGGCCCCGCCGGCGAGACCGCCGTCATCGAGTACGCATACGACACCGCCGAAAACGCCATCGGCCGCCTGGTGCGCGTCACCGACCCCTCCGGCGCCACCGCGTGGCAGTACAACGCCCACGGCGAAATCATCCAAAAGACCCAAACCGTCCTCAACAATACAGAGGCCGGCCAGACCCAGCTGATCACCACGCACAGCTACGACCCCCAAGGCCGCCGCACCGAGACCATCCACCCCTCCGGCCTCGCCGTGCAATACGCCTACGAACAGGGCCGCCTGAGCGCATTGAATATCAACGGCGAACCCTGGATCACAACGATCCAGTACCAACCCTTCGGCCCCGTCAGCGGCTGGAGCTGGGCCGACGGCAGCACCTACCAGAACACCTATGACCTCGACGGCCGTCTCGCCCAACACCCCATCGGCCCCGAGCAGCGCCACCTCCACTACGACCCCGCGGGCAACCTCATCCAGCAAGACGACCTCCTGCCCGACGGCCAGAGCCGCACCCGCAGCTACCAGTACGACCTCCTCGGCCGCCTCATCGACGCCCAGGGCGACCTCTTGCAACAGAGCTGGCAATACGACGCCAACGGCAACCGCCTGACCCAATACGACGGCGGCCTCCAGACCGACTACGCCATCGACCCCGCGAGCAACCGCCTGCTGCAAATCGCCGACGACACCCTCGAAGACCGCTACTACGACGCCACCGGCAATCTCGTCGAAGACGCCGAACAC
>JAABTK010000082.1 GCA_011389885.1 Gammaproteobacteria bacterium
GCTGGAACGGGGTGCCGTGGCGGCCTTGGAGTCTCGGCCCAACCCCGCGCTGGCCCAAATTCAGGACCGCGGTTACAGCGAAAAGTATCGAAAGGCCCCCGGCAAGGGCCTATTCGAACTCGGCCTGGTGTTCGGGGCCGAGGCGCGCAACCTGATCACGGCGGATTGGCGACGGGTGGTTTGACGGGGTTCTCGGATAGCGGAAACAGCCAGCCGTTCTTGGAGCGCAGAGGACACAAAGGATCGCAGAGGGCGCGGAGGGGTTTTTGCTTCCTCGTCTCCGCGTTCCAGCAATGCGCACTTTCAGCTTTTAACCGAAACCCGTCTCTGCGCGCTCGGCTCTCCGCGGGCTCCGCGTTCCGAAAGCGCCTAGGATCGGTTGTTTCCGATATTTGCGAGTTGCCTAGCCATGCTCTCCTGCGGCGAAGGTCACGCACCAGCTTTCCAGGGCCTGGAGCACGCCCTGGCGTTTTTGTTCGTTGCTCAGGCGCTCGGAGCGGGAGAGTTCGAGCTGCATCCAGGGTAGATCGCCGTAGCGTTGGCGGGTGATGAAACCGCCCTTGAAGGGGGCGTTGATCTTGACGTCGCCGTCGAACGCCTCGGCGAGGCATGCGGCCATGGCCTCGATCCAGGGGCGCGGGCAGGCCCCTTCGCCGTCGCTGAGGCAGACCATGGGGCGGGTCCGACCGGGATCGGGGCTGATCGGCGGCCCTTCGGCGACCATGGTGTGGCAGTCGATGGCCAGGCGCAGGCCCGGTTGTGCGGCCAGTCGGCGCAGGCGCTTATGGTAAGGGCGGTAGTGGTTGCTCAATAGTTTTTGCGCCAGCAGCTCGGGCAGGGGCCGGCGGTAGACGGGGATGTTCCAACAGGTATGGGTCTTTACCACGCCGTCGGCGCGGCGGTCGTCTTCGGCGCGGTTGAGGTCGATGATCGCCCGCGCGATGTCGGTGGTGAGCAAGGCCTGCACACGGGCGGCCAGGGGCCAATAGATTGCGGCGGCGTGTTCGTCGCCGTCTTCGATGATTTGGCGTTTGGTGAGCCGACACAGGCGACTCACCTCGGGCGGGGTTTTGGTCCCGGCATGGGGGACCGAGAGCAGCAACGGGAGCTTGGCGGTCATCCGGCGGGACCGCCGGCGGAGCCGTCGCGCCTGGGGTCGGCCACGCCCATCAGTTCGCCGTAGCGCCCGCGCAGCACCAGTTGCACACAGCCCAAATAAAAGGAGTAGGGGTCGCGGCGGTCGATGTCGAAGCCGTGTTTTTCCAGTAGCGGCGGAATGTCGTTGCGCATGCGCGAGGCCTCCAGGGAGACCTTGCCGCGTACCGAGGCATGCAGTCGCGGGGCCTCCACCGCATCGAAGGGGGTGGCGCCTCGTTCCAGGCGTAGCAGCACCTGTAAAATAGCGGAGACGATGCGCTCGCTGCCCGGTGAGCCGATGCTGAGCCAGGGCTTGTTGCCGCGGAACACCAGGGTCGGGGCCACGCTGGCCCAGGGCACGGCGTTGGGGCGCAGATAATAGGGGTGGGCGATGTCGCGCACGTCGAAGGCGCTCATGTAATTGTTGTACAGAAAGCCCAGGTCGGGGGCGGCGGAAAAGCTGCCGTAGACCCGCTCGATGGATTGAGTCAGGGCCACCGCGTTGCCGGCCGCGTCCATCACCGAGAGGTGGGTGGTCTCGCCGCTGGTCTTCACCCGCCGCAGCCGATGGCGGATGCGCTTGGCGGCCTTTTCTGCGTATTCGGTGCGGGTGATGTCTTCCTCTAGCTCCTGCGGGAACAGGTTGGGGTCGTCCGGTCGGTCGGCGCGGTCCATGTTGGCCTTGCGGATCACCTCCGCCAGCAGCAGCGCGCCCTTGGGGGTGTCCGGGTTGCGTTGGGCCTCGGGGAACTGGTCCAGCAGGTTCAGGGCCTCGATCAGGGTGCGCCCGGCGCCCGGCGGACCGAAGGTGAACACCCGCCAGCCGTTGAAGTGGGTGGCCAGCGGTCGGCGCTCCACCGGCCAGGGGATGCGGGCCAGGTCGTCGGCGTGCAACAGGCCGTCGTTGGCCTCCATGTCGGCCACGATGCGGGCGGCGATTTCGCCCTGATAGAAGTCTTCAATGCCGGCGTCGGCCAGCCGTTGCAGGGTGTCGCCGAGCACCGGCTGCTTGAAGGTGTGCCCCACCAGGTAGGGGTTGCGGCCATTGCGCAGGAAGAACTGGCCGGCGCTGTGCTCGCGCAAGTGTTTGAGTTCCCGCTTGGCGAGGTAGTGTTGCAGGGGCGACACCAGATAACCGGCCCGCGCCAGACGGATGGACGGGACCAGCACCTCGGCCAGGCTTTGGGTGCCATAGCGGCTCAATAGGTGATAGAGCACCGCCGGGGTGGAGGGCACTGTGGTGGCGCGGTGGCCGCGCAGGGTCTGATAGCGTTCCTGCACGCCGGGGATGATTCGGTTGGGGGCGCGGGTGCCGCCGTCGAGGGCCACCTTGCGGCGGGACTTGGCGTCGTACAACAGCACCATGGTCTGGCCGCCGAGGCCGGAGGCGGCGGGCTCGCAGACGCCGAGGGCGAAGGCCGCGGCCACTGCGGCATCCACCGCATTGCCGCCGGCGGCGAGGATTTCATCCGCCGCGGCGGTGGCCTCGTAGTGGGCCGTGGCCGCCATGCCGGTCTTGGAGATGGCCACCCGTTGGGGGTAGATGATGCGGTCGTCCCGAGGATCGAGGAATTCGCTGTCCGGCGGTAAACGCGGCATCTATTTGGCCTCTTTGCCCTGGGCGAGCAGGACTTCGGTGAGTAGCAGGGTGCGTTGGATTAGGCTGATGCGTGACACGGCCTCCTGATTGGTGTAGAGGCCGTCGGCGCAGGGGCCGATGCCGCACAGCACCGGGGTCTCGGCAGGCACCAAGCCGGCGGCAGAGGGCCACAGGGAAGACTCTACGCCGAAGGGGATTTCCCACTGTTCGGCCACCCGGCGAAAACCATCGGCGAGGCCTTTGACGTTGCGCTTGGACACCATCGCCGGGCGATGCGACACCAGGGTGAGGTTCCAACGCGGGCCGCCCTTGCCGAGCAGGCCGCGCATGCGGGCCTCCAGGGCCTCGGCGGCCTCGGCGTGGGGGAAGGACATCAGCAGGTCCACGGTGACCCGGTGCGGCAGCAACTGCGGGTAGGCCTCGGGGCGGATATCCACCGCGGACACCGCCACCCGGTCCTTGCGCGAGGACAGGCCGGCGATGTCTTCGAGCTTGTGGCAAATCCAGCCCAGCGGCTCGGGCGAGCGCACCGCGGTGCTGCCGAGCTTGCGCGGCTTGCCCTCCACGGTGAGGCGGTATTTGCGCTGGCCGCGGCGTTGATTGATGCTCATGTTGCCGGCATTGCCGGCGCGCAGCACCAGCACTTGCCCGGCGCGCGCGGCGGCCTTGGCGATGGCCTTGGCGCTGAAGCGGTTGTCTTTGCCTTCATCGCTATAATAGAGCACCCCGATGGGGGCCTGGCGCAGGCGTTTGGTGGTCTTGAGCGCGCGCAGCGCGTATTCCAGCATTACGATCGGGGCCCGCGAGGCGCCGATACCCTCGCCGAACAGGTATTCGGGGTCGCGATGAAAGGGCTCGGGCGAGGCGTTCAGCGGCAGCGGCACATCCAGGTGACCGATTAGCAAGGTGCCGCCGTCCAATCCGGCGCGGGTTTCCCAGGTTTGCACATGGGGGGGATCGGTGAGGTCGCGCACCGGAAACAGGTCCAACTCGGCGAAGCAGTCGTCCAGTTTCTTCTGCGCCGTTTGCAGGCCGATGGGGTCATCGGTGCGGCTGGACACCGCGGCCCACTCCTCCAGGCGCTTCTCGATGGCGTCGCGGCGGCCGGTGAGGAAGTTGAAGGCGACCTCTTCCGGCTGTTTACTGCCGGGGGCGAACTCGGGCGGCGTCGGGGTGCCGAAATAGCGGGCGCTCGCCACCTCTACGAGGCGATTCACCAGGGCCGTGAAGTCCATGCCCACCGCGGCGGCGCCCTGGACATAGGAGCCGTGTTCGCCCAGCGAGGGCAGGCTGTTGATCTCCAGGATATAGAAATTGCCGTCGCTGTCGAGTCGCATATCCACCCGCGCACAGTCTACGCAGCTCAGGGCCTTAAAGGCCCCCATGGCGATCTTTTGCGCCTTTTGCCCCAGCTCTTCGGACAGCTCGGCGGGGCATTGCACGCCGATTTCGCGCCCGGACTTACGGGTTTTGTCTTCCAGGGTGTAGATCCTCGGGCCGCCCTCGCCGAACAGGATTTCCGCCGGCGGAAAGGCCTCGGGCGGGCTGTTGCCGATGATCCCGACGTTAATCTCGCGGCCCTCGATATACTGCTCGGCCAGCACCGGCTGCTCGAACTGCTCGAAGATGATGTCCGCCGCCTCACGCAGCTCGGTTTCGTTGTTCACGATCTTGATGCCGAAGGATACGGCCTCATTTTTAGGTTTAACGATCAGCGGAAACTTGAGTTCCGGCATCTCGAAGCCCGGTGCGTCCAGCACGGCGAAGTCCGGCGTCGGCAGGCCTTGCTGGCGGAAGATCATCTTGGCCACCACCTTGTCCAGGGCCAGCGAGTGGGCCAGCGGCCCCGAACCCACATAGGGGATGCCGACCATCTCCAGAATGCCCGGCACATGGGTGTAGCGGGCCTGCCCCTGGATGCCGTAGGAGAGATTGAAGGCGAGGCCCGGGCGCTCGTTCTTCACGACCTGGGGCATGAAGTCCTCCAGGCGGTCGATGAGATCCTTGTCGCCCTCGAGCGCGATCACCTGATGGCCGCCTTTTTTTAACGCATTGGTAATGCGACGAATCGAGGCGAGGCCGTATTTTTCGCGGTTGGGGGTGCCGAACAGGTTGATGACCTTGCGGCTTTCGCGGTTGTAGATGACGGCGATTTTCATGTCGGCAGGGCTCCGAATCCTGATCTGGGGGATTGTTGATGTTGGTTTGTGATTGGGGTGAAAGTTATACCCAATGCGGCGCGCGTGCAATCATTATGCTTAGGGGCGAGCGGCATTTGTCTGGGCAGCGTTAGGCAAGGATAATACGCCGCTACGCGGGGCGTTTGCAAAGCCGACGCCGCCAAATTTAAGACCACAAGAGAGCGGATTTTGCGCCCATTGCTTGGACAGTCCATCGCCCTGCTCACGGCCTGCCTTTGCCTCTGGCTGGTACCCGTCGCCGCCCCATGGGCGGCCGCTGACGCCACGCCCCAGACGGACGCCGGCGAAACCCTGAAGGTATTGCGTGAGAATCTGGAGCAGGAACGCCTGGCGTTGGCCCAGGTGCTGGAAGAGGTGGAAGAGCAGGCCCGCGCCTGGGATGCGGCGGCGGCGGCGCTAGAAGGCGCCGAGGTCGGCGCCGAACGGGTGGCAGAGGCGCGGTTGGCGGCGGAGAGCGCGGCGGTGCGCCTGGAGATGGTCGGGCTGGACATCGCAGCGCTGGAGCAGGAGGCGCAACGGCTGCGCGAACAATTGGCCAGGCTTGCGGAGGCCGCCAATGTCACCGAACCCCCGGGCCCCGAAGGCAGTCCGACGCCGCCGGCCACGGAGCGCCAGCGGCAGGGTTTGCAGCAGACCGCGCAGTTGCTGGACGATCTGAGCGGGGTGCTGGAGACCCGGCGCGAGGCCCTGAACCAGTTGCAGCAATTGGCGGAAACGCGATTAGCCTCCTTAGAGGCTGCACATAACCGGCAGGCGCGGGCGCTCGAAAAAGAACGCCTGGAGGTGCGGGAACAGCGCCTGAACGAACGCCGCAACGAATGGCTGGCGCAGGCCGCGCAGTGGCGCAAGGAGCTGGGGGCATTGGGGCAGGGCGCGGACGCCCAAGCCCGCGGGGCGCTGCTAGAGACCCGGGTTCGGGCCGCGGACGAACAGGCCCAGTTGGTTCAGTTGCAGGTCCAGCTCGCGCGCTTGCAACACCGCCTCGCCCTGGATCAGACCGCCGCCGTGACCCCAGAGGCGATCGAGGCCCGCATGGCGGAGCTGGAAGAGGGGGTGCGGCAATTGGCGGCTTGGCAGGGACTGCTGGAGCGCAAACGGCGGCTGCTGTTGCAACAACAGGAATTGGTGCAACGGCGGCAGAGCCTGAGCGACGCCCCGGGGTCGGCCGGGGCGGAACAACAAGAGATCCTCGCCGAAACGGCCAAGGCCATTGCCGAGGTTCGGAGCCGGCTGCATGACACCGAGGACACCCTGAGCGCCGAGCGCGCCGAGCTTGACCAGGTCCATCGCGAGTCCTTGCGCACCAGCCTGACCCGGCGCAATACCCTGCCCATCGGCGAGGCCGAGTGGCAGCTTTTGCGCGCCGACCTCGCCGCCTGGCCCCAAAGGGCGAAGGAGAAGCTCCTGCGGCTGACCCAGGCCGCGCAGGAGCGGCTGCGCTATGCCCAGGGCGGGCTATGGATAAACTGGGCGCTGTTTTCGTTGCTGTGGATCGCGGCTTGGCGGCGCATCGGCCTCGGCGCCCGGCATTACAGCTATAAAAACTCTGGCGTCTCGCACGAAAACATCTTCGCCGCCCGCACCCTGGCCGGCGTTTCCGCCTGGTGGCGACGCAACCGCGGGGGCCTGCTGGGCTGGGGGCTGGCGGTGATCGCGGGCTGGATGCTGGCGCCGGGCGAACTGGCGGCGGGGCTGAGTCTGTTGGCCGGATATTGGCTGTGGCTGCGGGTGATCGGCGGCCTGAGCTACATGCTGCTGGCATCCCCGTTGGTGGAGGAGGGCGTGCGCCACCCGCACCTGCACCGCACGCTGTATAACCTGGCCGCGGCGGGCGGTTTCCTCGGGACCCTGTTGCTGTTGGGGCAGACCGGGTTTATGCCGCAATCGTTGCTGATCCTGGTGGAGCGGCTGTTGCTGGCCTTCCTGTTGCTGCCGGGGCTGTTTCTGTTGCGCACCCGCGGGTTGTTGCTGAGCTATGCCGACGAAAGCCTGATTCGGCCCAGTTGGCGCGAGGCCATTCATCTGCTGAGTTTCGCCATTCCGCTGGCGTTTTTCGCCGCCGGGGTCCTGGGCTTCGCCGGTTACCTCAACCTCGGCTGGCGCGTGGCGGGACACCTGGGCTGGTTTATTTTGGTCCTATTCGGCTGGTTGGTGGTGCGCGGGCTATCGCTCGACCTGACCAACTTCAGCAAAGGCTACGTCAACGCACACACCACCCGCGGCCTGTTGTGGGCCCAGGAGGTGATCGACCCGCTGCACCGCCTGTTTCGGCTGTTGCTGTTCCTGGGCGCGCTATTCCTATTGGCCGAGATCTACGGCTGGACGGACGATCCCGACGTCGCCGCGGTGGTGGGTTCTTGGCTGGCCACTTCCGTAGTGAACTTTGGCGGCATGAACCTGCGTCTGGAGCAGCTGCTTTGGGGGCTGGCGGTCTTGGTGCTGGTGTTTCGTTTCGCCGGTTGGCTCAAGCAAATCAGCTACCGTTGGGTGTTTCAGGGCATCGCGGATATCGGCATTCGCAACAGCCTGGCGGTGTTCACCCAATACACCGTGGTCTTGGTGGGCCTGTTGGTGGCGCTGAACGCGCTGGGGCTCGACCTCACCAGCCTGGCGGTGTTCGCCGGCGCCCTTGGCGTGGGCATCGGCTTTGGTCTGCAAACCATCGCCAACAACTTCATCAGCGGCATCATTCTGCTCGCCGAGAGGCCGCTACGGGCCGGCGATTGGGTCTCGGTGGCCGAAAACATGGGCGAGGTGAGCCGCATCGGGATCCGCTCGGTGACGGTGACCACCTGGGACAACCAAGACGTCATCATCCCCAATTCCGAATTCGTCAGCCACTCCTTCACCAACTGGACCCTTAGCAACAGCGTGGTGCGGATCAAGACCATGATTCGGGTCGCCTTCGACGCCGATCCGCGGCGGGTGCAACATATCCTGCAACAGGCCATTCGCAGCCATCCGGCCGTGGTGGAGCATCCGTCCGCGGATGTGTGGCTGTATGAATACGGCGACTCGGCGTTGGATTTTTGGGTCCACGTCTATATCGACGTCATGCAGTACGGCTACCTCGAGACCCGCTCCCAGGTGCTAATGGCGATTTGGGATGCATTGCGGGAGAATGGCATTCACATACCCTTTCCGCAACAGGATATCCATGTTCGGGACCTACCCCAGCACCCGGCGAGCGGCATGATCGTCGGGGCGTGAGGCCAGCGCGCAGGTGCTCAAGGTTAGAAAATCAAGCCGACTCGCGCGCTTCCGGGGGCCAGCGTGCTGTGTAACGCGCGCGCAGACCCCGCCAAAAGCCGCGCCAATGACCGCGGGAGCGCCTTTGCCTATCCTGCGCGCTCCTCGCGGGTATAGGATGTGCCGAGAGAAACGAGGCGCACCGCTTCGGCTTTGTGATGCGCCTCGCGGCACTCGGCGCATCCTACCCGGCTTTTTTGCTCGAAAGACCAAAGCCAATGACCGCGGGGGCGCCTTTGCCTATCCTGCGCGCTCCTCGCTGGTATAGGATGTGCCGAGAGAAACGAGGCGCATCGCTTCGGCTTTCAAGCCTCAAACCTTAAACCTCAAACCTCAAACCTCAACCTTTCGGCGCATAGCTTTCCGGGATTAGGATGGTGGGTTGGCGTTGGTTGCGGTCGTCGTGCAGCGGAAAGTCCAGGGTGTAGTGCAGGCCGCGGCTTTCGCGTCGGCGCAGGGCGGATTCGATGATCAGGTCGGCTACGTCCGCGAGGTTGCGCAACTCCAGCAGGTCGTTGCTGACGCGGAAGTGGCTGTAGTATTCGCGGATTTCATGCCGCAGCAGGTTGATGCGGCGGCGTGCGCGGTCCAGGCGTTTATTGCTGCGCACGATGCCTACATAGTCCCACATGAAGCGGCGCAGTTCGTCCCAGTTGTGGGACACTACCACCTCTTCGTCCGAGTCGGTGACGCGGCTTTCGTCCCACGGCGGGATGCCTTCCGCCAACGGGGCCCGGGCCAGGTTGGCGGTGATGTCCGCGGCCGCGGTTTCGCCGAACACCAGGCATTCGAGCAGGGAGTTGCTGGCCATGCGGTTGGCCCCGTGGAGGCCGGTGTAGGCGGTCTCGCCGATGGCGTAGAGGCCAGGCAGGTCGGTGCGGGCTCGGTGGTCGGTGATCAGACCGCCGCAGGTGTAGTGGGCCGCGGGGACTACGGGGATGGCCTGTTGGGTGATGTCGATGCCGAACTCCAGGCACTTGGCGTGGATGGTGGGGAAGTGTTCGCGGATGAACCCCGCCGGTTTGTGACTGATGTCGAGGTACACGCAGTCGCTGCCGAGGCGCTTCATTTCGTGGTCGATGGCGCGCGCCACGATGTCCCGCGGGGCCAATTCGGCGCGCTCGTCAAAGCCGGGCATGAAGCGGCTGCCGTCGGCCAGTTTGAGGCGGGCGCCTTCGCCGCGCAGGGCCTCGGAGATCAGGAAAGACTTGGCGTGCGGGTGATACAGGCAGGTGGGGTGGAATTGGATGAATTCCATGTTGGCCGCGCGGCAGCCGGCGCGCCAGCCCATGGCGATGCCGTCGCCAGTGGCCACGTCCGGGTTGGAGGTGTAGAGGTAGACCTTACTGGCGCCGCCGGTGGCCAGCACCACGAAGCGCGCGGCGAAGGTCTCCACATGGCCGCTTTCGCGGTTTAAGAGATAGGCCCCGAGGCAGCGGTGTTCCGCACGGCCCAGCTTACGGGCGGAGATCAGGTCTACGGCGTTGTAGTGCTCGAACAGGTCCAGGTTGGGCCGGGCGCGCAGGCGCTCGACCAGGGTTTCTTCCAGCACCTTGCCGGTGGCGTCGGCGGCGTGAATCACGCGGCGATGGGAGTGGCCGCCCTCGCGGGTCAGGTGGTAGCCCTGGTCGGCGGGCTCGTTACGCGTGAACTGCATGCCCTGGCTCAGCAGCCAGCGAATGTTTTCGGGGCCGTGCTCCACCACCAGGCGCACGGTGTCTTCGTCGCACAGCCCGGCGCCGGCGCCGAGGGTGTCCTGGATGTGGGAGGCCACCGAGTCGTGCGCATCGAGCACCGCGGAGATGCCGCCTTGGGCGTAATAGGTGTTGCTCTCGGTGAGTTCGGCCTTGGCGATTACGGCGGTGCGCAGGCTTTCGGGGAGGCGCAGGGCCAAGCTCAGCCCGGCGGCGCCGCTGCCGATGATCAGGACGTCATAACGATGCTTGGGGCTCATTGGATTGGGCTTCTCCGATAACCGGTTTGCGCCGCTTGAGCGGCGAGTTCATAATCCGCGGACTATTCCGGACGGCCGGAACCGGTCGGGGCGGGCTCGCCGCCCCTGCGCCGGTTGCAGCCGGACGCCATCCTAGCTTAATTGTCGATTTTTTGCGACTGTTGGAAAAATAAGACGAACTTCTTCATGCGACCATTGTCTACTCAGTTGATCCGTAGCCCGCAGGCGTGCAGCGGAGCTATCCGGTGAGCGCCGATGTCTGAGCGAAAGATCGATCAGCAATTGGTGGAGCGGGTGCAGCGGGGGGATAAAAAGGCCTTCGATCTGCTGGTGCTCAAGTACCAGCATAAGGTGGTGAACCTCGTTTCGCGCTATGTGCGCGACTCCGGCGACGCCCAGGATGTAGCCCAAGAGGCCTTCATCAAGGCCTACCGGGCGCTGGCGAATTTCCGCGGCGAGAGCGCGTTCTACACCTGGCTCTACCGGATCGCGATCAATACCGCCAAGAACTACCTGGTGGCCCAGTCCCGCCGCCCGCCCACCAGTGATTTGGACGCGGAGTCGGCTGAACAACTGGACGCGGGGATCCGTCTAAAGGACTACGCCACGCCGGAGAAGCACCTGCTCAAGGAGGAGATCGCCGAGCACTTGCACGCGGCGGTGGAGGCCCTGCCGGAGGATCTGCGAACGGCCATCACCCTGCGGGAGGTGGAGGGCTTGAGTTACGAGGAGATCGCCAGTGCCATGGACTGCCCCATCGGCACGGTGCGATCGCGGATTTTTCGGGCCAGGGCGGCGATTGATGCCAAGCTAGAGCCGCTTTTGAAGGGCTGAGCGGCGGGGCGGGCGAGCAAAATTCGAGTTTTTGATTCCAGCGAGAATCGGGTGTGCATTATGAATCAAGAGTTGAGCGAGCGGATTTCGGCCTTGGCGGACGGCGAATCGTCTGTGCGGGATGCCGGATCGACGTTACAGGCTTTGACCGCGGACCCTGAGTCGCAACAGACCTGGCGTCGCTATCATTTGATCGGCGACCTGCTGCGCGGGGAGGGGGCGCCGTCCGCGGGGGTCGATATCTCGGGCGCGGTGCATAGCGCGCTGGCGGCCGAGCCGGCGATGATCGCCGCCCCCAGGCGCGGCTCGTGGTTGGAGCAGGCGGGTAAGCGCAAGGCTGCGGGGGCGGCCATTGCGGCCTCGGTGGCGGCGCTGGTGGTGGTTTGGGCGCCGGCCACCCAACAGTCGGAGCCGCTGGCCCCGCAGGTGGCGGCGCAACCGCAGCCGAGCCTGTTCGAGGCCGGGTCCCCGGGCGGGAATGCGGCGCTCGAGGCGGCGGATGCGCCCCAGTCGGCCGCACCGATGCGTTGGAAAGGGGTGGATCCGCGGCAGGTGGATGCGCGCATCGACAGCTATTTGCTCGACCACAGTGAATACGCCTCGGGCAGCGGCATCGCCGGGCTCTCGCCCTATGCCACTGTCGTCTCCTTCGAATCCCGGCGCTGAGTGGTTGATGCGCATGTTCCGCGGTTTGCTCCCGCTAGCGCTGCTGTTCGGCCTGGCGCCGGCCGTGGCCAATGAGGCCTTTTCGTGGCTGGAGCGCATGGCGGCGGCGGTCAGCGGCCTGAACTACGAAGGCGTCTTTGTGTATCTGCACGGCGACCAACTGGAAACCATTCGCCTGACCCACAGCGTGTCCGAGGACGGCCGCGAGGTGGAGCGCCTGGTGTCGCTCAACGGCATGCAGCGTGAAGTGGTGCGCGACGAGCATTCGGTGGTGTGCGTCTATCCCGAGCGGCGCGAAGTCTCGGTGGGCCGTCGCGACCCGGCCATGGGCTATCGCGCGCTGCTGACCACAGACCCGAAGGCCTTGCGCCCGCACTACCAAGTAACGCTGGCGGACGAGGTGTTTCGCATCGCCGGGCGCGATGCGCGGCAGGTGTCGGTGACGCCGGCGGACGGGTTTCGCTACGGCTACCGGTTGTATTTAGACCAGGAGCACGCCCTGCCGCTGAAGCGGGAGCTGCTGGGTCCGGACCAGACCCCCATCGCCCAGGTGCTGTTTACCAGCCTGGAGGTGTTGCCGGCGATCTCGGTGGCCTGGGAGCTGGTGTCCGAGGGGGAGGGCGATTCCTTCAGTTGGGACTACAAGAAGCCGATGCGCCTGCTGGATGGCGATGAACTCGACCGCGGCTGGCGGTTCGCCGACCTGCCGCCGGGCTTCGAGCTGAGTTTCCATGCCTTGCGCCCGGCCTCGGAGCAACGCCCGGAGGTGGAGCAGTTTGTGTTCAGCGACGGCTTGGCCGCGGTTTCGGTGTATGTGGAAAGCTTGGTTCCGCACGGCGAGATCCTCGAGGGCGGTCTCCAATTGGGGGCGGTGAACCTGTTCGGCCGCTTGGTGGACGGTTATCAGATCACGGCCATGGGCGAGGCCCCGAAGGAGACGGTGTACAGCGTGGCCCAGGGCGTTTCACGGCAGATCCGGACGGCGCCATGATCGAGGAATCGGCCATCGTGGTGTCTTGCGACGGCGAATTCGCCGAGGTGGAGGCCGAGCGCCGCAGCACCTGCGGGGCCTGCGAGGCCAAGGGCGTGTGCGGGACCTCGGTTTTGGCCAAGGCGTTCGGGCGGCGCGCGGTGAGCATGCGGGTGCATAACGGGATTCAGGCCCGGCCCGGCGAGCGGGTGGTGGTGGGGCTGGATTCGGCGATGCTCAACCGGGCCTCCCTCGCGGCCTACCTGGCGCCCATCGCGGCGCTGATCATCGGCGGCCTGTTCGGCGACTACATGGGGTCCCGGCTGGGGTTTGAAAACGCGGAACCCGTTTCCATCTTTTTCGGTCTACTGGGCTTGTTCGGGGCGCTGCTATGGTTACGCTGGTTTTCGCGCCGCGCAGGCGGCGATGCCCGTTACCGCCCGGTGATCCTGCGGCGGGTCGAGGCTCGATCCGTGCCGGTCCGGTGGCATGCCACCTCAGGCGATTTCGGTTGAAGGGCATCCCGCCTCGCTGGTTTTTCCGGCAATCGCCTAAGAGGTCCTATCAAAATGACCGAATCGCCTGTCCAGGCGCCCGGCTCCAGCGATCCTAGTCGTTTTTTGTTAGGTCTTCTAAAGCCCTCGGGAGTCCCCCGAGCATCGATCTTGATCAATCCTACTGAATCTGGAGAGCGTTTATGTCGAACCGGAACCCCTTGCGGCGCTGGAGCGCCCTGTGTCTGCTCGGCGGCCTGTGGTTGGCGACCCTGCCGGCGGCGCAGGCCCAATTGCCCGACTTCACCCGCCTGGTGGATGCCTACAGCCCCGCGGTGGTGAACATCAGCACCACCCAGCGGAAAAGCGCCAGCGGGCATTTCGGCCAGGATTTCGGGCTGCCCGAGCTGCCGCAGGACTCGCCGTTTCACGAATTCTTTCGGCGTTTCCTGGATGAAGACACGCTGGAGCAACTGCCCGAGCCGTTCGATTCCAAGTCCCTGGGCTCGGGCTTCATCATCTCCAAGGACGGCTATGTGATGACCAATCACCATGTGGTGAAGGGGGCGGACGAGATCCTGGTCCGCCTCAGCGACCACCGCGAGCTGGAGGCCGAGGTCATCGGCACGGACAAACAGAGCGACCTGGCGGTGTTAAAGATCGAGGCGGATAACCTGCCGACGGTGAAGATCGGCCAGTCGCCGGACCTCAAGGTGGGGGAATGGGTGCTGGCCATCGGCTCGCCCTTCGGCTTCGATCATTCGGTGACCGCCGGCATCGTCAGCGCCAAGGGGCGCAGTCTGCCGAGCGAAAACTATGTGCCCTTTATCCAGACCGACGTGGCCATCAATCCCGGCAACTCCGGCGGGCCGTTGTTCAATCTCGACGGCGAAGTGGTGGGCGTAAACTCCCAAATCTACAGCCGCACCGGCGGCTTCATGGGGCTGTCGTTCGCCATCCCCATCGAAATGGCCATGAACGTGGCGGATCAACTGCGCACCCAGGGCCATGTCAGCCGCGGCTGGCTGGGGGTGCTGATTCAAGACGTGACCCGTGAGCTGGCCGATTCGTTCGAGATGCAATACCCGCGCGGGGCGCTGGTGGCCAATGTGCTGGCGGACAGCCCGGCGGAGCGCGCCGGCCTGCGCGTGGGCGATATCATCCTGCGTTACGACGACAAGAAGCTCAGCGATTCGGCCCAACTGCCGCCCCTGGTGGGCCTGACCCCGGTGGGCGAGACGGCGCGCCTGACGGTGCTGCGCGACGCGCGGGAAAAGACCATCGAGGTGCGCATCGGCGAGCTGCCGGAGGACGGCACGGTGAGCCAAGCGCGGCCGCAAACCCCGGAGCAGGACGAGCAGCGCCTCGGTCTGACGGTGGAGGACCTCACCGCCGAGCAGCGCAAGGCGCTGGAGCTGGACGACAAGGACGGCGGCGTCTATGTGCGCCGGGTAGGCCCGGGACCGGCCCGCCAGGCGGGCATTCGCGAAGGCGACGTGATTCAAATGCTGAACAATACCCGGGTGAAGGATGTGGCCGGCTTCGAGTCCCTGGCGCAGGCCCTGCCGGCGGGCAAGACGGTGGCGGTGCTGGTGCATCGGCGCCGGGGGCCGATCTTTTTGGCCATGCGACTGCCCGAATGAGCGCCCGCGAACCGTCCCGCTGCGGGGCGGTTTTGCGTTCGCCGCGGTTTATCGGTTCAAGCCCCGGTTCAACTGGGGTATCATAGGCGCAAGCCGAGCCGGGCGCCGCCCGGCCACTGGGCGCATCAGGAACGGGACTTTTCCCTGGAAAAGTTCCGTTTTTTACTGGGCGAAAAGAATTTCCCTAACCGACAAAGAACCCACTGCATGTTCGACCTGCAACATATCCGCAATTTCTCCATTATCGCCCACATCGACCACGGCAAGTCGACCCTGGCCGACCGCTTCATTCAGGTCTGCGGGGGCCTCGCCGAGCGTGAGATGGCGGCGCAGGTGCTCGACTCCATGGACCTGGAGCGGGAGCGCGGCATCACCATAAAGGCGCAAAGCGTGACCCTGGTGTACCAGGCGCGCGACGGCCAGCAGTACATGCTCAATTTCATCGACACCCCCGGGCATGTGGACTTCTCCTACGAGGTCTCGCGCTCGTTGGCCGCCTGCGAGGGCGCGCTGTTGGTAGTGGACGCGGCGCAAGGCGTGGAGGCCCAGAGCGTGGGCAACTGCTACACCGCCATCGAGCAGGGGCTGGAGGTGTTGCCGGTTTTGAACAAAATCGACCTGCCCTCGGCCGAGGTGGAGCGGGTGGTGAACGAAATCGAAGAGATCATCGGCCTGGAGGCGCATGACGCGATCCACGTCAGCGCCAAGACCGGGCTCGGCATCGACGACCTGTTGGAGCAACTGGTGGAGCGCATTCCGCCGCCCCAGGGCCGCTCCGAGGCCCCCCTGCAAGCGCTGATTATCGACTCCTGGTTCGACCCCTATGTGGGGGTGATTTCGCTCATTCGGGTGGTCAACGGCGAACTCAAGAAAAAGGACAAAATCTGCATTATGTCCACCGGCCGCGCCTATCAGGCGGACCGCGTGGGGGTGTTCACCCCCAAACGCACCGACCGCGACCGGCTCGGCACCGGCGAGGTGGGCTTCGTGATCGCCGGCATTAAGGAGATCGACGGGGCCCCGGTGGGCGACACCATCACCCATGCCGACCGCAAGGCCAGCACCCAACTACCGGGTTTTCAGGAGGTGCGCCCGCGGGTGTTCTCCGGCCTGTACCCGGTGAACGCGGAAGATTACGAAGACTTTCGCGACGCGCTGCACAAGCTGCGCCTGAACGACGCCGCGCTGCATTTCGAGCCCGAGACCTCGCAGGCCCTCGGCTTTGGTTTTCGCTGCGGCTTCCTCGGCATGCTGCACATGGAGATCGTGCAAGAGCGGCTGGAGCGCGAATACGACCTGGACCTGATCACCACCGCGCCCACCGTGGTCTACGAGGTGGAGATGTACGACGGCGAGGTGATCCAAATCGAAAACCCCGCCGAACTGCCCGAGCCGAACAAGATCAACGAGGTGCGCGAGCCCATCATCGAGGCCTCCATCCTGGTGCCCCAGGCCTACCTGGGCAACGTGATCAACCTGTGCGTGGAGAAGCGCGGGATCCAAAAGAACATGCAATACCTCGGCGGTCAGGTGCAGCTGACCTACGAACTGCCGATGAACGAGGTGGTGCTCGACTTCTTCGACCGCCTGAAGTCGGTGAGTCGCGGCTACGCCTCCTTCGAGTACGACTTCAAAAAGTTCATGGTCGCGCCGCTGGTGAAGCTGGATATCCTGATCAACGGCGAGCGGGTGGACGCGCTGTCGCTGATCGTCCACCGGGATCACGCCGAGTCCCGCGGGCGGGAACTCACCGACAAAATGCGGGAGATCATCCCGCGGCAGATGTTCGAGGTGGCCATTCAGGCCGCCATCGGCAGTAAGATCATCGCCCGCTCCACGGTCAAGGCGCTGCGCAAGAACGTCACCGCCAAGTGCTACGGCGGCGACGCCAGCCGCAAGCGCAAGCTGCTGGAGAAACAGAAGGCGGGCAAAAAACGCATGAAGCAGGTAGGGCGGGTGGAGATCCCCCAGGAAGCCTTCCTTGCTGTTTTGCGGGTCGGCAAGGATAATTGACCCCTTATGCCCCGATCACGTCGCAGGATCGTCCCCGGCGCAGGCCGTTGTTCGTGCGATTTTTCAACTTTGCGCCCATGTGAGCCCGGATGAACTTCGATTTCCCCACTTTGCTGGTCTTCCTCACCTTCGCCACCGGGGCCATTTGGCTGGCGGATGCGGTGTTCTTCGCGCCCAAGCGGCGGCCCGCCCCCGCAGCAGGCGAGGCGGGCGGCGGCCGCAACGAGCCGCTGATCGTCGAATATTCCCGGTCGTTTTTTCCGGTGATTTTGATCGTGCTGCTGCTACGCTCCTTTTTGGTGGAGCCCTTTCGCATCCCCTCCGGCTCGATGATGCCCACGCTTCTGGTGGGTGATTTTATCTTGGTGAACAAGTTCACCTATGGGCTGCGGTTGCCGGTGCTCAATACCAAGGTGGTGGACTTGGGCGAGCCGGAGCGGGGCGATGTGGTGGTTTTTCGGTTTCCGCAAAACCCTGCCATCGACTACATTAAGCGGGTGGTGGGGGCGCCGGGGGATGTGATCGACTATCGCGGCAAGACCCTGTATGTAAACGGCGAAATGCAACCTCAGACCGCGCTCGGCGTCTATAGCGGAGAGGGCGCGGGCAGCCGCCGCATGGCGGGGGCCATGATGCGCATGGAGCAACTGGGCGAGCGCGAGCACAAGATCCTGATCAGCCAGGGCTTTCCGGATTTCCAACCCGGCTGTCGAGTGCTCTTGCGCGGCCCGAAAGAGGTTCCCGAAGGGCATTACTTCGTGATGGGCGACAATCGCGACAACAGTAACGATAGCCGTTGTTGGGGCTTCGTCCCCGACGCAAACCTGGTGGGCCAGGCCTTTGGCATTTGGATGAGCTGGGACGGCGAACGCCCCGGCTCGCCTATTGCTTGGGACCGTATTGGCGAAGCCATCGATTGATTCAATGAGGAGAAGGGTTATGTTCGGTACAATCCACGGCCAAAGAGGCATGACCGGCATCAGCTGGTTGCTGCTGCTGGCGCTGCTGGGGGTGTTGGTTTTTATGGGCATTAAGGTCGTGCCCATGTATTTAGAAAACTACGCGGTCAAGGCGTCGCTGCAAGGGCTGGCGGAAGATGCGGAGATTGCGAACGATTCCGCGAGCGAGGTGTACAACTCCTTGAGCAAGCGCCTAGACGTGAATGGGATCGATAGCCTGGGGCGGGAGCATATCGAGGTGGACAAGAGCCAGGGCGCCCTGACGGTCACGGTCACCTACGAGCGGCAGCGGCCGTTGATCGGGAACCTGGAAGTCATCGGCTATTTCGAAGAAGTCCTCGAACTCGAATTCCGTTGAGAGAACCGCTCAAGCGTCTTTATGGCAGCCTCGGCTACGCCTTTTCCGACCCGGCGTTGGGCGAGCGGGCGGTCACCCATCGCAGCGCGGTCGGCGGCAATAACGAGCGCCTGGAGTTCCTGGGCGACGCGATCCTGGGTTTCGTGATCGCCGATGAGCTGTATCGGGATCAGCGCCGCGCGGACGAGGGCCAGCTGAGTCGGCTGCGCTCCAGCCTGGTGCGCCGCGAGGCCCTGGCCGAGCTGGCCCGGGGGTTGAACCTCGGCGAGTATTTGGTGCTCGGCCAGGGCGAGCTGTGCAGCGGCGGCCAGTCGCGCGACTCGATTCTGGCCGACGCCATGGAGGCCTTGTTCGCGGCGATCTACCTCGACGGCGGCTATGTCGCGGTGCGGGAGGTGATCTGCCGACTGTACGCCGACAAGCTGAACGAGGTTTCGCCGGCGGTGCAGCAAAAGGATCCGAAAACCCGCTTGCAGGAGCACCTGCAAGGCCGGGGCCTCGAATTGCCGGTGTACGAGGTCACCGAGGTCGCGGGCGAGGCCCATAATCAGAGTTTTCGGGTGAGCTGCCGGGTGCGCGGGCTCGATCTCCAAACCATCGGACAAGGCAGCAGCCGCCGGCGCGCCGAGCAGGCGGCCGCGGCGTTGATCCTGGAGAA
Organism: Gammaproteobacteria bacterium; assembly: GCA_011389885.1. Lineage (GTDB taxonomy): Bacteria > Pseudomonadota > Gammaproteobacteria > Chromatiales > Chromatiaceae > JABBTK01. The sequence goes on from JAABTK010000082.1 coordinate 18,737, forward strand.
TATCGGCAATGTCTGACCAGAACCCCGGCCGTTGCGGCTATGTCGGCTTGGTGGGGCGGCCCAACGTGGGCAAGTCCACCCTGCTCAATCGGCTGTTGGGCCAAAAGCTGGCGATTACCTCGCACAAACCGCAGACCACCCGTCACAGCATCCTGGGGGTGAAGACCGTGCCCGAGGGTCAGCTGGTGTATCTCGATACGCCGGGCATCCACGAGCGCGGCAAACAAGCCATGAACCGCTATTTGAACCGCACCGCGCGCGCCGCACTGGCGGATGCGGACGTGGCGGTGCTGGTGGTGGAGGCCGGGCGCTGGACCCGCGAGGACGAACTGGTGCTGGAATCCTTGGCGCGGCGGGAGCTGCCGGTGGTGTTGGCGGTGAATAAGGTGGACCGAATCAAACCCAAGGAGAAACTGCTGCCCTACCTGCAAGAGGCGGCGGCGCGGGCGGATTTCAAAGAGGTCATTCCGGTGTCGGCGCGCAACGGTCAGCAGCTCGACGTGCTGGAGGCGCGGGTGCTGGAGCTGTTGCCGCGGGGTCCGAACTATTATGAAGACGATCAGCTCACCGACCGCAGCGAGCGCTTCTTCGCCGCCGAACTCTTGCGCGAGCAGCTCACGCGACGCTATGCCCAGGAGCTGCCCTATGCGCTCACGGTGGAGATCGAGCGCTTCGAGGCGGAGGGCAACCTCTACCGCATCGCGGCCTTGGTGTGGGTCGAGCGCGAGGGCCAGAAGAACATCCTAATCGGGGCCCAAGGCGAGTCCATGAAGGCCGCGGCCCGTGAGGCGCGGTTGGAGATGGAGCGCTTCTTCGACAAGCGCGTGTATCTCGATGTCTGGGTGAAGGTGAAGAAGAGCTGGTCCAATGACGAGAGCGCGCTGGCCCGCCTCGGCTATGGTGACGCCCCGGGGTGAGCGCAAGCGCCTGCGGCGGGCTGGAGCCGGCCTATGTGCTGCACCGCAGACCCTATTCCAACAGCAGCCTGCTGGTGGAGCTTTTCGGTCCGCAGTCGGGGCGGGTGGTCGCGGTCGCCCGGGGGGCGCAAAGGGGTGCATCGGCGGGGATGCTGCAACCCTTTCGGCCCCTGTTGGTGCAGGTTGCCGGCAAAGGAGAGGTCAAGACCCTCGCCGCTGCCGAGGCCCGGGGCCGGGCCTTCGCATTGGCCGGGCGGCGGCTGTATTGCGGTCTGTATCTCAACGAACTGCTGCTGCGCCTGGTGGGGCGCGAGGACCCTTGCCTGGAGCTGTTTGCCGCCTATGGGGCGGCCCTGTCCGAGCTGAGCGGGGAGGGCGAGGAGGATCAGGTGCTGCGGCGCTTCGAGGTGCGCCTGTTGCAAGCGCTCGGCTTCGGTCTGCTGCTGGACCGGGAGCCGGAAAGCGGCGCTGCGGTGCAACCCGAGCGCTGGTACGCCTATCGCGTCGAGCACGGCCCCTCGGCGGTTGCCGACCCGCACGGCGCCCCGATCCGCGGCCGCACCCTGCTCGCCCTCGCGGCGGGCGGGTCCCTGACCGGCGATGGTCGCCGCGAGGCCCGCGACCTGATGCGTCGGATCCTGGACCACCACCTCGGGGGGCGGCCCTTGAAGAGTCGAGAGCTGTTCCGCAATCCGCTCCAACGAAAACCCTGAACCCCAACCGAAGCCATTGCAATCATGACCTTACCCCCCCTGGAAAAAAAGCTCGGCGTCAACATCGATCATATAGCCACCCTCCGCCAGGCCCGCGGCACCCGCTATCCCGAGCCCTTGCAGGCGGCCCTGCTGGCCGAAGAGGCCGGGGCCGACGCCATCACCCTGCACCTGCGCGAGGATCGCCGCCATATCCAGGATCGAGACGTGGAAATGCTGAGCGGGATGCTTCAGACCCGCATGAACCTGGAAATGGCCGCCACCGAAGAAATGCAGGCCGTGGCCTTGCGTATTCGCCCCCATGACTGTTGCCTGGTGCCCGAAAAGCGCGAAGAACTCACCACCGAAGGCGGCCTCGATGTGGCCGCCAGTCCGGCGCGTCTGCGGGATTATTGCGCCGCCCTCGCGGCGGCCAATGTGCGGGTGTCCTTGTTCGTGGACCCCGATAAGCGCCAGCTCGACGCGGCGCGGGAGATCGGGGCGCCGGTGGTGGAGATCCACACCGGCCGCTTCGCCGACGCGCCCGACCGCGAGCAGGGCCGGCAGGAATTCGACCGCATCACCGAGGCCGTGGCGCATGGCTTGCAGCTCGGCCTGCAAGTGAACGCCGGGCATGGCCTGCACTACCACAACGCCCGGGCGGTGGCCGCCATCGCCGGCGTGGAAGAACTCAACATCGGCCATGCCATCATCGCCCGCGCCCTGTTCACCGGCCTCAAAGAGGCGGTGGCCGAGATGAAACGCCTGATTAACGGCGCCTAGTACGCCTGCGCACAAATCACGGAAACAACGCCATTCACCGGAACGCAGAGGGTGCCGAGGACCGCAGAGAGCGCGGAAGGGGGGGGTTAAAAACTGGGGCGCCCATAAGGGGTTGGTTGCATGAAGGGTCCCTTCCCCGGTGCGGGGCGGGACCGCATCATGGTCTAGTCGCGTCCCGCAAGGCGCGTCAGGTTCCGCCTGTTGCGAAGTGAGTAGTCGCGTCCATTCGCGGTTCAATGGTCCGCTTCGCCTCGGTCCCGCACGAACCCGGACGATGCGCCCGTTCTTCGGCGCATCCTATTCCTGGCACGAGTCGATCGGCAACGAAGGCGCGCTCGCCAAGACGCAAAGGGCGTTAAGAGAAAACCTTTTCTTCTCTGCGTCCTTTGCGGTTCTCCGCGTGCCCTGCGTTGCGCGGGCGCCTGGGTGGTTGCCGAAACTTAGGCGCAGCTGTATTAGGTCGAGCGATTGCG
>JAABTK010000083.1 GCA_011389885.1 Gammaproteobacteria bacterium
CATTCACCATTCACCATTCACCATTCACCATTCACCATTCACCATTCACCATTCACCATTCACCATTCACCATTCACCATTCACCATTCACCATTCACCACTCACCATTCATTTGCCTAGCCGGGGTGGGGGGCCTAACGGCCGCCCAGCGACAGCACGACAAAGCCCGCGAGGTAGATGCCCAACACCAAGCCGCCCTCGAAGCCCACATTGCCGACGCCGCTCTTTTCGCGGCGCACCAGCCCCAGCAGCAACACCGCGGTCATCAGCAGGGTGAGGGCGATGATGAAGAGGGGCTCGGAACCCACCGCATGGTAGATGGAACCTTCGGTGTAGGCGATATCGGAGAAGGCCACGAACAGCACGTCGAAGGTGTTGCCGCCGATGATGCCGCCCACCGCCAGGGTCAGGGCGCCCTGGCGCACGGCGGCGATCGAGGTTACGAGTTCCGGCAGCGAGGTGGCCACGGCGGTGAAGAAGCCGCCCACCAGGGTCTCGGAGAGGCCGGTCTTGCCCACCAGGGCGATGCCGGTTTGGGCCACCACAAACCCCGCCGCCGCCACCGTGAGCGCAAGTGCGGTAAAGGCCAGCCACACCCGCCCGGGGTGCTGGATGCCGCTGTTTTCGGGCGCGGGCTTGTCTTCATGGGTCTCAAGGGTGGAATCGGGGCGCCAGCCGGGGAAGTCCTGAGTGCGGGAGGCCAGACGCACCCCAAAGCCGTAGGCGAGGATAATCACGACCGACATCGGGTTGACGCCGAAGACATTGAAATCCGGCCCGTGCGCGGCGGTCAGCACCAGGGCCAGCAGGGCGCACAGCAGGATGCCGTAGATCAAATTCTTTACCGAGGGGGCCGCGTGCTCCAGGTTGGCCTCGCGATAGGTGATGTCGGCGACCACCAAAAACACGGTTTGGGCGGCGATGCCGCCGATGGCGTTGCTCACCGCAAGCTGGGCATGGCCCTCCAGCGCGGCGGTGACCGAGGCCACAATGCCCGGCAAGGAGGTGACGCCCCCCAGCAGCACGGCGCCGAACACCGCCTCGCCCATGCGGGTTTGGTCGGCCAGGCGGTCGGCGAGGGCGGTGAGTCGAACGCCGGCGAGGGTGATCACCGCCGCCGCACAGAGGAAGACGACGATTAAGGCGGGCACCGAAAGGATGTCAGTTTGGGGCATGGAGGGTATCGCTATTGGGGAATTTCAACCGCTTTCGGGGCATTTCAACCGAACCGGCGTCTCGATGCCACCCCAATTCGGGGCGGGGAAAACCCGATGGGGTGGGTGTATTTAAGATTAAGCAGCGGTATGGATCGGCGCGGATGGCGGCGCCCGCGGGCTTCATTTATGCCCCTGCGCCCCTCCGTGATCGCCATGGCCATGGCCGTGGGCGGCCATTTCCCGCGGGTCGTGCATGCCGGCCTTCACGCCCCAGTGGATCAGCAGCACATTCACGGGATAGGCCGCCAGCAGTCCCAGCGAGAGGGACAGAAACAGCGCCGACCAAAACAGCGGCTGCCCCAGGGTGGCGTCGCCGGCCAGCCACAGGTCTGCGCCGATGGCCACCACCTCCATCACCGTAATACTCGCCGTTTCGCTGTAGAAGGCGTCCCACAGCGCCTGCTTGAGGGGCACCCCGTCCTCCACCAGCGGCCCCACGGTGAGGGCGTAACCGGCCGCATAGGCCAGCGCAAAGGAGAGGCCGGCGGCCCACCAATTGCCCAGGTTCAACAGCCCGACGGCGATGAAGATGCCGGCGATCTCCCCCCCTCCGCAGCCGCTATAGCAGTGGGCCACGGACCGACAGCCGCGCCGCCACACCGAGTCGCGGGCGATCTGTTTGCGCCCGGAATAGAAATAGACCCCGAGCCCCAGCGGCCCCGAATAGAGCACCGTAAGCACCCACACCCATTTCATCAGGCCCCCGATCTCCGGGTTGTTGCGGCGCAGGTCGAACAGCAGCCAACCCACGGACCCGATAACCAGGATCAGCCAGATAATCAGTACGCGCGGATCGGACAGGAACGCGGTAAGCATTTTGTCTTCCTTTATGTCGGTTGCGGACCCCTCAGATAAAGCAAAAATGGAGCCAAAATAATGGCATTTTGTTTGCTTTCATATTTCCCAGAAACCGGCAATGCCGCGAACCCAATTTTAGAGTGAGGAGCCGCCTCGATGACCACCCAACAAAAGATCACTCCACAGAATGCCGAGTTCCCCTTTGCCGGCTGGACCGCGCCGCCGCCCCCGACGCCGCTGCGGGATCTCGCCCGAGAGGCCGGGGTGGAGTTCAACGGCGTCAAGCCCTGGGACATTCAGGTGCGCGACTCCAGCCTCTACGACCGCATCGTCACCGCCGGGGCCTTGGGTTTCGGCGAGTCCTATGTGGACGGCCAATGGGAGGCGCGCGACCTGGACGAGACCTTCAATCGGCTGTTGCGCATCAATGTGGAAGACCGCCTGGGCGTGGTGGCCTCGCTGCGCCTGAGCCTGGGCGCATGGCGCAACAAGATCCTCAACCGCCAGTCGCAGGATCGGGCCTTTGAGGTGGGCGAGCGCCATTACGACATCGGCAACAGCGTGTACCGGGCCATGCTCGACTCCGCCATGAACTACAGTTGCGGTTACTGGAAGGACGCCGAGAACCTGGAGGAGGCCCAGCTCGCCAAGCTCGAGATGATCTGCCGTAAGCTGGAGCTGCAACCGGGGCAGACCCTGCTGGACGTGGGCTGCGGCTGGGGCGGCCTAGCGGAATACGCGGCCCGCACCCGCGGCGTGGAGGTGGTGGGGATCACCATTTCGCGCGAACAAGAGACCCTGGCGCGGGAACGCTGCGCCGGTCTGCCGGTGGAGATTCGGTTTCAGGATTACCGCGACCTGGAGGGCGAGTTCGACAAAATCGCCTCCGTCGGCATGTTCGAGCATGTCGGCCGCAACAATCACCACGACTATTTCGCCACCCTGGCCCGGTCGCTGAAGGCGGATGGCTTGGTGCTGGTGCAATCCATCGGCAACCGGGACGACTCCGCCTCCAGCAACCCCTGGATCGACAAATACATCTTCCCCAATGGCGAGATCCCCAGCGCCGCCCAGACCGCCGAGGCCTTCGCGCCCTTTTTCGTGCTGGAGGACTGGCACAACTTCGGCCAGGACTATGACCGCACCCTAATGGCCTGGTGGGAGAACTTCGACCGCCACTGGCCGGAGCTGGAGGCGGAGGGCTACGACCAGCGCTTCTACCGCATGTGGCGCTACTACCTGCACAGTTGCGCCGGCTTTTTCCGCGCCCGCCACGGCCAGCTTTGGCAACTGGTGCTGAGCAAGCCCGAGCGCAGCGGCGTGTACCGCTCCAGAAGATAGGAGGCGTTCGCATGAACGACCGCCAACCGTACATCGAAGACCTGCAAGCCAAGCTGCGCGAATGGAAGGGCGAGCTAGACGAGCTGGAGGCCAGGGCGGCGGGCAACAAGATGCAGGACGCCGTGGCCAACGAAAAACGGCGGCTGCTCGGCGGCCTGCGCTAGGAGCATGACCGCCTGCGGCAACGCTTGCAGGAGCTGGAGGCCGTCGAAGAGGCCGACTGGCAACGCGCGCAAGAGCAGGCCGAGCGCGGCGCCGACGGCTTTCACCGCGCCTACAGCGAGGCCATGCCGGGGTGGCCGCTGGATTGAGCCGAACGGGGTGGATGCCTCGGCGTGGCCCGGGGGATTGTGTTTAAACAACCGACCAAGGAGTTTGTTATGTCCCTATTGGAGTTCGCCCGCGGACCGGCCTTTCAGGCCGCCGTGGCCATTTTGGTGTTCGGCGTGTTTTGGCGCCTGCTGGGCGTATTGACCCTGCGCTGGGGCCAACGCCAGACCGAACCCCGGGCCTCCGCCGCGGCCGGCGGGGTGCGCACCGTATTCAGCCGCTTTTGGCCGCGGCGCGGCCTGAGTCGCAACGTGCGCACGGGCCGCTTTTTGGGCTACCTGTCGCATATCGGCCTAGCCCTGGTGGTGTTCGGCGGGGTCTACCATATCGAGACCATTCACGGCGTGCTGGGCGTCGCCTGGCCGGCGCTGCCGGGGAGCCTGATCAGCGTCGCCGCGGTGATCGCCCTGGGGGCCTTCCTCGGCCTGCTGGGACGGCGGCTGATGCACCCTACGGTGCGCTTTTTGAGCACCTGGGAAGACTACTTCAGTTGGGCCGTGGCGGTGCTGCCGTTGGTCACCGGCCTGCTGGCGGGCGCGGGCCTTGGCCTGGATTACGCCACCCTGTTGGCCATCCATATCCTAAGCGCAGAGCTGTTGCTGATTTGGCTGCCCTTCGGCAAGCTCTTTCACGGTATTAGCTTTGTCCCTTCCCGCGCCTTTACGGGCGCCAATTACGGACGCAGGGGGGTGAAGATATGAGCGAGTTTCCCACCTTCGAACAGGCCATGCAGCAGATGCAGGGCATGCTGGAAAAGCTGCCGGAGATGGCCCCGCCGATGCAGATGCCGCCCCAGCAGCGGGCCGACCGCGCCACGGCGGTGATGGTGCAGAACCTGGACGCGCGCTTCGGGACCTATTTGGAGTCCTGCATCCACTGCGGCCACTGCGCCGAGGCCTGCCATTTCTTCCAGGTCACAGGCGACCCCAAGTACACCCCGGTGCATAAGCTCGACCTGTTGCGCCGCACCTATCGGCGCGAGAGCGGACCCTTTCGCTGGCTGTATCGCCTATTCAGCCAACCCATCACCGCCGAGGAGCTGGCGGACTGGAAAGAGCTGGCCTTCGACTCCTGCACGATGTGCGGCCGCTGCACCCTAATCTGCCCCATGGGCATCGACATCGCCGCCATGGTGCATGTGGTGCGCGAATCCATCAGCGCCGCCGGTCTGGCCCCGCCGGAGATCCGCGCGGTGGAGGCGGAGCAGGCCACCCAGGATACGGTGTTCGGGGCCTCGCCGGAGAAACTGAAGGAGGTGATCGGCATGCTGGAGCAACAGGCGGGCATCGAGATCCCGCTGGACCGGGAGCAGGCCGAGATGCTGGTGCTCACCTCGGGTCTGGACATCATGATGAACCCCCGGGGCCTGCTGGCCACCGCCAAGGTGCTCAACCACCTGGGGGCCGACTGGACCCTGCGCAGCGACGGCTACGAGTCCATTAACTTCGGGGCCCAGGTCTGCGACAAGGAGATCCACAAGGACATCGCCCGGCGGCGCATCGACACCGCCAAAAAGATCGGCGCCAAGACCCTGCTGCTGTGCGAATGCGGCCATACCTACCCCGCCCTGCGCTGGGCCGAGGGCATATACCAGGAGCCGCTGCCCTTCGAGGTGATCTATATCTCCGACTACCTGGGAAAGCAGGTGCAGGCGGGACGGTTGAAGCTCCGCCGCGACGGCCGCAGCGTCACCTTCCACGACCCCTGCAAGACCGGCCGGGTGGGCGGCATCTTCGACCAACCCCGAGCGGTGCTGGAGGCCATGGGCGACGAGGTGTGCGAAACCCCGGACCACAAGATGACCAACTTCTGCTGCGGCGGCGGGGGCGGCGGCTTCCTGCTAAATAACCTGCCGCTGCGCAGCAAGGTCTACCAAATGAAGATGCAGCAGTTTGACGCCACCGGCGCCGACACCGTAGTCACCGCCTGCGGCAGTTGCCGCCTCAACTTCGCCACCGCCAAGATGATGCTCGAATCCGAGCGCCCCATCGAAAGCCTGGTGGAGCTGGCCGCCGATCACCTGCCCGACGACGAGGGCTGGCGCCGACCCGGCTAGGCCGGGCGCGCCCGCCCCATGCCCGCCCGCAACGAGCGGAAAACCAACCCAGGCCACCTCGATATCGCCGATATGCACGAAAAAAGGAATATCACCATGAACACCGAGAATCCCGAGCGCCAACCGCCCGGCGGCCAGCCCTTCGCCGTCAAGGACTGCGCCCTGGCCACGCTGGCCACCGGGCGCAAGGCGCGGCTGCTGCAATCCCTGCGCACCGAGCTGGCCCAGGTGGAGTCGGCCAGCATCTACCACCACTTCTGGGGCGGGCTGCTTGAACCCCGGTTCGAGGTCCGGGAGTACAACAACGACTTCGCCGCCTGGGCGCGCCACGGCTTGCACGACCCGGTGCTGGCCGAGCGGCTGGCGTTGCTGGACCCCAATCGCTATGCCGACCTGGAGGCGCTGCGGCAGGACCTGCTGGATCTTATCGACGCCCGCCTCGACGAGGCCGAACACCTGATGTGGGCCCCGGCCAGCGAGCAGTTTGAGCTGCTGCGCTCGCAGATCGTGGTGTTCGACACCGGCGCCCGGCTAGATGCCCCCGAGGGCCTGCCGGCGGCGGTGCGCCTGCTGTCTCCGGGCAGCCTGTTCTATCACTTCGTGGACGCCCGCCGACGCAACCCGGACGGCGGGGACGACTTCAGCGACTGGCTGACGATCTTCGGCGAGCGCCACGCCCCGTTGCGGGAGGGGCTGGCCGATGTGGATCCCTTTTTCGGCAGCCTGCGCGACCTGCAGGCGCGCCTGACGGCGCTGTTCGACGATTACTTTCAGCCGGAGGCGAACCGATGAACCTATTGCAAGCCTATGCCCAGGCCGCCGGCCCCCAGGCGGTAGAGCAACTGCGCCAGCTCGCGGCCCACCTGCGCGGGGCCAAGGTGGTGCATGTGAACTCCACCCGCGTGGGCGGCGGCGTGGCCGAGATCCTGACCAAGCTCGTGCCGTTGATGCAGGAGCTGGGCATCGACGTGAGTTGGGAGGTGATCGATGGCGAGGGCGAGTTCTTCGACTGCACCAAGGCCATGCACAACGCCCTTCAGGGCAACCGCACGCCGATCAGCGAACGCCTGTTGCGGGCCTATGAGGAGACCAATGCGCGTAACGCCGAGGCCCTGGCCCCGGCGCTTCGAGACGCCGACTTTGTGTTCATACACGACCCCCAGCCGGCCCCGCTGCTGGGGCTTTTTCCGGACCATCCGGGGCAATGGATCTGGCGTTGCCATATCGATGCCAGCCGCCCTTATCGGCCGGTGTGGCGCTATCTGTTGCCCCATGTGACGCCCTATCACGCCAGCATCTTCTCGCTGGCGGCCTTCGCCCAGGAGCTGCCCCATCGGCAGTACCTGATCCCGCCCAGCATCGACCCGCTGGGCGACAAGAACCGTGACTTGAGCGCCGAACAGGTGCGGGCGGTGACCGACGAGCACGGCATCGACCCCGAGCGGCCCCTGATCGTCCAGATCTCCCGTTTCGACCGCTTCAAGGATCCGCTGGGGGTGATCGAGGCCTATCGCCTGGTCAAGCGCTTCATCCCCTCGGTGCAGCTGGTGCTGGCCGGCGGCGGGGCGGCCGACGACCCCGAGGGCGAATTGGTGTTGCAGGAGGTGCAGGAGGCCGCCGCGGGCGACCCGGACGTGCATGTGCTACTGTTGCCGCCGGACGCCGATTTGGCGATTAACGCGCTGCAAAGGGCGGCCGACATCGTGGTGCAGAAATCCCTGCGCGAGGGCTTCGGTCTCACCGTCACCGAGGGCCTCTGGAAGGGCCGGCCGGTGATCGGCGGCCGCGTGGGGGGCATTCGCTTGCAGGTGATCGACCACCACACGGGCTTTTTGGTGAGCACCCCCGAGGGGGCGGCCCTGCGCATCCGCCACCTGCTGAGCCAGCCCGAGAAGGCGGCCGCCATGGGCGCGACCGCCCGCGCCTTTGTGCGCGACAACTTTTTAATCACCCGTCACCTGCGCGAGTACCTCACCCTGATGGTCAGTCTGCGCAGCGGCCAGCGCGACCGGATCGAGCTGGACCGTGTCGGCTGACGCCCCCATGCCAAGGAGAACCCCCCGATGACCGCCCACCGCCCCCCCAACCCCTTCGGCGCCGAGGTGCTGCACGATCAAGGGGCGGTGCGCTTCCGCCTCTGGACCCCGGACGCCGAACAGGCGGAGCTGTTGCTCTGGCCCCCCGGCCAGGGGCGGGAGACGCAGCCCGCGGTGCGTCCCCTGCCCGAAGTCGGCGACGGCTGGCGCAACCTGATCACCAAGGAGGCCGGTGCGGGCAGCCGCTATCTGTTTCGCATCGACGGTGCGCACGAGGTCCCGGACCCGGCCTCGCGGTTCCAGCCCGAGGGGGTCCACGGCCGCAGCGAGGTGATCGATCCCACGGCCTATGCCTGGACCGAGCGCTGGGCGGGTCGCCCTTGGGAGGAGGCGGTGCTTTATGAGCTGCATCCGGGGGCCTTTAGTCCGCAGGGGACCTTCGCCGGCGTGCAACAGCGGCTGGATCACCTGGCGGCGCTGGGGGTCACCGCGCTGGAGCTGATGCCGGTGGCGGCCTTTCCCGGCCGGCGCAATTGGGGCTATGACGGCGTGCTGCCGTTCGCCCCGGACGCCAGCTACGGCCGTCCGGAGGCCCTGAAGGCCCTGGTGGAGGCCGCCCACGCCCGCGGCCTGATGGTGCTGCTGGATGTGGTGTACAACCACTTCGGCCCCGAGGGCAACTATCTGCACCGCTATGCCGCGCGCTTTTTCACCGACCGCCACCGCACGCCCTGGGGCGCGGGTCTCAACTTCGACGGCCCCGACAGCCGCTGGGTGCGGGAGTTTTTCATTCAAAACGCCCTCTACTGGCTGCAGGAATACCGCCTGGACGGCCTGCGCCTGGATGCGGTGCATGCCATTCGCGACGACTCCGAGCCGCACATCCTGCGGGAGCTGGCGGATCGGGTCCAGGCGGCCATGGACCCGCAGCGGCGGGTGCATCTGATCCTGGAGAACGACGACAACGCCCCCGAATACCTGGAACGGGAGCCCGCGGGCGCGCCCAGGGCCTACACCGCGCAGTGGAACGACGACTGCCACCATACCTTGCATCGACTGCTCACCGACGAGACCGACGGCTACTATCAGGACTACGCGCAGGCCCCGGAGCTGCGCCTGGGGCGTTGCCTAATCCAGGGCTACGCCTATCAGGGCGAGCCCTCGCCCTTTCGCGGCAACCGCCCGCGGGGCGGGCTCAGCGGCCACCTGCCGCCTACGGCCTTCGTAAACTTCTTGCAAAACCACGATCAAATCGGCAATCGCGCCTTTGGCGAGCGCATCGCCGAACTCACCAGCCCCGAGGCCCTGCACGCCGCCCTGGCGCTGCTGCTGCTCGCCCCGCCGCCGCCCTTGCTGTTCATGGGACAGGAGTGGAACAGCCGCCGGCCCTTCCCCTTCTTTTGCGACTTCGGGCCGGACCTGGCGCAGAAGGTCGCGGCCGGGCGACGCGAGGAGTTCGCGGCCTTTCCCGCCTTTAGCGACCCGCAGATGCGGGCGTGCATCCCCGACCCCATGGCCGAGGCGACCTTTCGCTCGGCGGTGCTGGATTGGTCCGAGGCGGAGCGGCCGGAGAACCGGCGCTGGCTGGAGCTGCATCGCCACTTGCTGAAACTGCGCCGCGATGAGATCGTCCCGCGCCTGTTCGGCATGGGGGGCGGACAGGGGCCGGCCGAGATCAGCAACGGCGGCGTGCTCGGCGCCCGCTGGCGACTGGGCGACGGCAGCCGCCTGTTCCTGCTCGCCAACCTCGCCGAGGGACCAGCCGCGGCCCAGGCGCCGCCGCCCGGTCGGCTGCTCTACGCCACCCCGGGGGCCGGGCCGGAGGCGGAACGCAGCGACAAGCTGCCGCCCTGGTGCGTGCTTTGGCACTTGCAATCCGGAAGCCAATTATGACAGACCCCAAGCCCGCCTCCACCTACCGCCTGCAACTCGGCCCCGAATTCACCTTCGCCGAGGCCGCCGCGGTGGTCCCTTACCTGCAAAAGCTCGGCGTGGACTGGGTCTATTGCTCGCCCATCCTCAAGGCCCGCGCCGGCAGCACCCACGGCTACGACATCGTGGACCACGGGGCCGTCAACCCCGAGCTGGGCGGCGAGGCGGGTTTTATCGCCTTTTCCGACACCCTGCGGCGACACCACATGGGCCTGCTGCTAGACATCGTGCCCAATCACATGGGCGTGGGCGGCGGCGACAACGCCTGGTGGCTGGACGTGACGGAGAACGGCCAGGCCTCCATCTACGGCGACCACTTCGACATCGACTGGCGACCGTTGAACTCCAACCTGCACGACAAGCTGTTGCTGCCCTTTCTGGGCGACCACTACGGCCAGGTGCTGGAAGACGGCGAGTTGCGGCTCGAATTCCACGCCGAGCGCGGGGCCTTCGAGGCGCGCTATTACGAACACCGCTTCCCGCTGGACCCGCGCTCCTATCCGCTGGCGCTCGGCCTGGAAGGGTCCGACGGGGCGCAGGGGTTGGGCGCCCAACCGGGGCCCAGGCTGGAGGCGGAGACCCGCAATGCCCTGCTGACCCTGGGCGAGGCCTGCGTCGCCCTGCCGTCGCATCAGGAGACCGCCGCCGAGGCGCGACGCGAGCGGCGGCTGGGCGCCGCCCGCTGCAAGGCCGAGCTGGCCCGGCTGCATGCCGAGAGCCCCGCCTTTCGTTCGTTGATCGATGCGCGGCTGGATCGGTTCAACGGCACGCCGGGCGAACCCGCGAGCTTCGACGCCCTGCACTGCCTGCTGGAGCGCCAGCCTTTTCGGCTCAGCTACTGGCTGGTGGCCACCGACGAGGTGAACTATCGGCGCTTTTTGGAGCTGAACGACCTGGCCGGCCTGCGCATGGAACGCCCCGAGGTGTTCGACGCCGCCCACGGCCTGATCCGCCGTCTGATCGCGGAGGATCGGGTGAACGGCCTGCGCGTCGATCACCCCGACGGCCTGGCCGATCCCGCGGGCTACTTCCGCGACCTGCAAGGCATGGTGCGCGGCATCCGCGCCGAGAACGCCCGCCCCCAGGGAGGCGCCTTTTATATCGTGGCGGAAAAGATCCTCGCCCACCACGAGCGTCTGCCCGATCACTGGCCCATCGACGGCGACACCGGCTACGGCGCCGCGGAACTGATCAACGGGCTGTTGACGGACCCCGCCGGGAAGACCGAGATGGACCGCACGGACCGCGAGACCACCGGCCGCGCAGCGGATTTCGATGCCATCCTCCGTGAGCGCAAGCGGATGCTGCTGCGCAGCACCCTCGCCAGCGAACAGGCGGTGCTGGCGAACCTCGCCTACGGCCTGGCCCAACGCGACCGTCGCAGCCGCGACTTCACCCACCACGCCCTCTACCGCGCCATCGGCGAGATCATCGCCGCCTTCCCGGTCTATCGCACCTATGTCACCGCCGGCCGTTTGGATCAGGCGGATCGCGACGCCATCCACGATGCGGTGGAGCAGGCCAAGCGTCACAGCCCCGCGGCGGACAAGCAGGCCTTCGATTTCGTGGGCGAGCTGCTGTGTCTGGAGCGACCGCGGGCGGCCGAAGAGGCGACGAAACGCCAGGCCCTGCGCTTCGTGCTGCGCTTCCAGCAGCATACGGCGCCAGTGATGGTGAAGGGGATGGAAGACACCGCCCTCTATGTGCATAACCGCCTCGCCGCCCTCAACGAGGTGGGCTTCGACCCGCGGGTGTTCGGCGTCTCGCTGGAGGGATTCCACCGCAAGAACGCGGAGCGCGCCCATTATCGGCCCCACGCGCTGGTCTGCGCCTCGACCCACGACAGCAAGCGCGGCGAAGACGTGCGCGCACGCCTAGACGTGCTCAGCGAATGGCCCGGCGAATGGCGGGCCGCGGTGGAGCGCTGGCGGGTCCTCAACGCCCCCTTCAAGGCCTCCCTGGACAGCGGCCCGGCCCCCTCGAACAACGACGAGTACCTGCTCTATCAGACCCTGTTCGGGGCCTGGCCCGCCACGCCCCCCGAGGCGGCGGAATTAGCGGCATTTCGCGGCCGGATCGAGGACTATATGATCAAGGCCGCCAAAGAGGCCAAGGAGCGCACCGCCTGGATCGCCCCCGACCCCGACTACGAAGAGGCCCTGCGCGGCTTCGTCCAGGCCCTGCTTCCTCTCGATGCGGATCCCATCCCCCCGGCCGAGCCCGCCGCGGGCGAGGCGCCAGACTCCGCCGCCTTCTTGGCGGATTTCCTGACCTTTCACCGCCGGCTGCTCGCGCCCGGCCTGCTCAACGGCCTCAGCCAGACCCTGCTCAAGCTCACCGTCCCCGGCGTACCCGACATCTACCAGGGCAACGAACTCTGGGCCTTCAATTTGGTGGATCCGGACAACCGCCGGCCGGTGGACTACGACCGCCGTCGCGCCGAGCTCCAGGCCCTGACTGCTTCCTTTCAAAGCGACCATAACCTGCCCCAGATGCTGCAAGCCCTGCTCGCCCGGCTCGACGACGGCCGCGCCAAGCTCTTTATCACCTGGAAGCTGTTGAGCCTGCGGCGCGAACTGCCCGCCCTGTTTGGCGACGGCGACTATCAGGGCCTGACGGTGCAAGGCCCCCAGGCCGAACGGCTCTGTGCCTTCGCCCGCCGACACGCCCAGCGCGAGGCCCTGGTCCTCGCCCCGATCAAGCTCGCCGCCCTGGCCCCGGCCGACACCGACCCCCTGCCGCTGGGCGAGGCGGTCTGGGGCGACACCCGCATCCGCCTGCCCGAGGGGAGCGAGGGACGCGGCTATACCCACCTCTTCACCGGCGAACTCCACCGCCCCGAGCACGACGGACAAGGACCCTGGCTACCCGCCGCCCGAATCTTGGAACACTTCCCGGTGGCGCTACTGACCGCCCAGGGGCGTTGAGAGCGGTCCTGGCGCAGCCGCGCCACTCATCATTCACCATTCACCATTCACCATTCATCATTCATCATTCATCATTCATCATTCATCATTCACCATTCATCATTCATCATTCACCATTCATCATTCACCATTCATCATTCACCATTCATCATTCATCATTCACCATTCACCATTCACCATAGGTGCGTACCCAAGGGGGCCTTGGGTGCGAGCTGAAGCCAAACCCCCTCGGCGCGCTCTGCGGTCCTTTGCGTTCCCAAAGGCCGCTGTTTCCGTGATTTACGCGCCGGGGCGGTCGAAGCCGCGGCTACCAGTAAGCGTACAGTATGCCGTCTTCGATTTTGTGTGCAAATTCGTGCAGGCCGCGCTTGCCGTTCTTTACGCAGGCGCCGGACTCTACGTCGAACACCCAGCCGTGTTTAGGGCAGGTGAGTTGGTTGTTGTCGTCTAGGGCCAGGTGCGGGATGTCGGTGACCTGGTGCGGGCAACGGCTGTCATAGACCTTGAGCGCGGCTTCGGTCTTGTACACGAACAGGTGGCGCCCGTCGGCCGCGTAATAGGCCGCCTCGCGCAGCGGAATCTCGGACTCGGCCGTCACCTGATGCCAAATCGGCTTGGCGTCCAGGTTCTCGGGGCGGAACTCGGGGATGTCCATCTCCAGCAGGATGTCGGTGGCCCATACGATCTTGGCCAGCCCCAGGACCGGGAAGGCCATCAGCAGCGCATCGATGATCTCGTTGGGCGTGGCCCCGTTGCGCAGCGCCCGGGTGAGGTATTGGCGGAATCCGCCCTCGGTCTCCACCGCGACCTTGGTGATTACCGAGATCAGGTCGCGGGTCTTGGTGTCGAGGTGGTTGTCCGCCTCCTTGAGGAACTTGAAATAGGCCCCCATGGCTTCGGGGCGGGCCTTTAAGAGGTAATTGAGCGCGTCACTCATGCTGTGCTACTCCTGCTGGGTGTCGAGATGCGAAACCGCCAAGGATATTTCACCCGGCGGGCGGGCGCAAAGCGTTTTGCTCCGGCCGCGGGCGCGCCGGGCTGGGTCTGGGCCGCGGCTTATGGTGAAATAGGCCCTTGGGCGAGGCGAATGCGGCGGAGGCGGAATGAGCGGCGAGGCAATGATGATCGGCACGGGGGCGCGCAACGGCGGCATTCTGTTGTTGGCCGGCTCGGCGGCCTGGGCCGTGGTGCAGGGCGTGATCGACCAGCGGCGGGAGGAGGCGCGCGCGCGGCTGAAGGCGCGCAAGGACCGCCTGGCCGCCTGGAACCAATTCCAACAGAACCAGCAGCGGCAGGTGCAAGAGCTGGCCCAGGGCCGGGCCGAGTTGGCGCAACGCCTGCAGGCGCTGCAGACGCATGAGCCGCAGGCCTTGTCCGATCGGTTGGAGGTGCGCTCCCAGGGGTTCGTGGCCTCCGAGGCCGAACAGGCGGCCCTGCGCACTCGCCTGGACCGCCTGGACGAGTGGTTGGCGGCGGTTCCCGCGGCGCTCGCTCAGGGCGCCGATTCGCCGTTTCCGCACTTGGCGCAAGAGAGCGCCCGGTTGCGCGCCGCGTTCGAGGCCCATCGGCCGCTCGCCGAGGCCACGCTGGCGAGCCTGCAAGCCACCGTGGAACAGACCCTGCAGGCGCAACTGCAAGACGCCGAGCGCCGCCGCCAGACCCAGGAGCGCCTGCTTGCCGAGGCCGAGGGCCTGCTCGACGCGGTCTTGGGCTATCGCGACCTGAGTCCGGAGCCGCAGTTGGAAGCCGAGCTGGAGGCGGCGCAACACCACCTCGCCCGGCTGTTGCAGGCCCCGCACCTGCGGCTTGCGGATCTGGACCTGCTGCGGCGCAAGTTCCAACAGCTCAAGGCCGCCATCGACGCCGCGCTGCAACAGGCCGCCACCCGCGAGGCCCTGGAGCAGACCCTGCAACGCAACCTGGAGCAGTTGGGCTACCGTCGCCTGGAGGCCAAGGCGGGCGGCGAGGGCCTGTGGGCGGTGCCCGGCGGCGAACAACTGCGGGTGGCGGTGCAGCGCAACCTCGGCCTCGCCTTTCAGCTTCAGCACGAACGCTTCGAGCACGGCGACTTCCCGCTCAGCGCCGGCGAGCTGGCCCACCTGCGCCGCCAGGAAAGGCGCTGGTGCGACGACCTGAAGACCCTGAACAAACGGCTGATCGCCGAGGGCTTTCAATACCAACTGCAATTCGAACGCGAAATCCCCGAGGCGTCCATCCCCATCGTGGTGGTGGAAGAGGTGGATGAGATCCTGGCCGAAGAGGAAAGGCGCGAGGCGGAGGGGCCGAAGAAGCGGTCTTTGTGAAGCTCGGAGCCCGGGCTTTAGCTTCGTGGAACGCAGAGGGCGCAGAGAGAAAATCTTGGCTTCGGTCGCGCAACCTGAAGGCGACGGACGGATTGAAACAGGCGGGATTGAAAGAGGGCCTTGATCATCGTTCCGGCCACCTTAGGCCGCTCAGGACGAACGCGCCGCCGTAAGCGGTTGATTCTACGCGCCAACGCGACCTATATAACGCACTTATTTCATGGTATTGGCCGGATGGATGACCAAGGCCTGAAAGAGTGAGGTGTATATGAAATACACGGTAATCCTGGAAAAGGGCGAGCACAGCTATAGCGCCTTCGTCCCCGACCTGCCCGGCTGCATTGCGGTCGGCGAGTCCAAAGAGGAAGCGCTTACGTTGATCCGAGAGGCCATTGAGTTCCACTTGGAGGATCTCAAAGATACCGGCCAGAGAATCCCCGAACCACAATGCGACGTGACTCAAGTAGAAGTCGATGCAGCCTGATCTCGCGAGGCGCATTCCCGCTCGGAGCCCGGACTTCAGTCCGGCCTCCGAAAACTAAAAAACCGCAGGTTTTTTGCCCATGATCATTATCGACGAATCCTCCCCGCGCTGGCTGCGGGAGTTGAACCGCTTTATCCATCTAAAGGGGCTGTTGCTAATCCACGGCAATGTGCTGGATTTGGTGTCCTATCAGGTGCGGGCCACCGCTGAGCGCACCTATTGGACCGAGGGCAATTTGGCGGATTTCTTTCCGCGGCTGTTGCAGGGCATGGGCTATCGGCTGGTGGGGCGTTTCGATCCGGTGGACGGCATGGGGCTGGCCGCGCCAGAGATGCACCGACAGCTTGAAGAGGTGCTTGGCCGCAAGCCGGCTCAGGCCGCGCCGCCGGCGCGGGGGCAGGGCGGCGAGCTGTTGGACCTGGCCCCGCTGCTGGAGGATTTCACCGACGCCCTGGCCAACCGCAAGGTCCCCACGGCCTTCGTGATCAACTTCGCCTCCCGCCTGACCGCCTCGCCGGATCGGCTCTCGGCCCGCGAACAGGCCCTGTTCACCCGCATCCTCAAGGCCTCGCTGGCGGCGCGGGAGGTGATCGACGAGGCCGGGCGCTGGAATAACCTGTTGATCTTGATTTGCGACAAAATCAACGACCTGCCGCCCTTTCTGTACCTGGAGAACCCGCGCGCCCGTTCGATCTTTCTGGACAAGCCGGGCATCGGCGAGCGCAGCCGTTTCCTGCGCTCCAACTACGGCAGTTTCTTCGGGGCCGAGCGCGAGGAACAGCCGCCGCGGGAGCTGGTGAGCCTGTTTTCGGCCCTCACCGAGGGCTTCAGCTATTACGAAATGCTCAGCCTGGTGGGGCTGTCGCAGCGCGAGCACATCCCCGTCAGCCAAATCCGCAACTTAAGCGAGCGCTTTAAATACGGCGTGGTGGAGAGCGATTGGGATAAAATCGAGCGCGGCCAATTGGAGCAGGCCGGCGACTCCATCCGCGGCCGCATCAAGGGCCAGGAGCCGGCGGTGGGCCACCTGTTGGAGATCATCAAACGCGCCAAGCTGGGCCTGGCCGCGGGGAGTTCCAACAGCCAGCGGCCGCGGGGCGTGCTGTTCTTCGCCGGCCCCACCGGGGTGGGCAAGACCGAAATGGCCAAGGGGCTGGCGGAGTTGCTGTTCGGCCAGGAGGAGCGGCTGATTCGCTTCGACATGAGCGAATACGCCCAGCCCCATGCGGACCAGAAACTGCTCGGCGCCCCGCCCGGTTATGTGGGCTACGAGGAGGGCGGCAAGCTCACCAACGCCATGCAGCAGCAGCCGTTTTCGGTGCTGCTGTTCGACGAGGTGGAGAAGGCCCACCCGAGCATCTTCGATAAGTTCTTGCAGATCCTCGACGACGGCCGCCTCACCGACGGCAAGGGCGAGACGGTGTATTTCTCCGAGTGCATCATCATCTTCACCAGCAACCTCGGGGCCTATGCCGCGCCCGACGCCGCCGGCGACCGCGAGCGGCTGATCTCCCCCGACATGCCCTACAGCGTGGTGCGCGAGACCATCCTCGCCGCCATCCGCCATCACTTCAATCAGGTCCTGGGGCGGCCGGAGATTTTGAACCGCTTCGGCGAGAACTTCGTGGTGTTCGACTTCATCCGCCCGCCGGTGGATGAGCTGATCTTGGACCGCCTGCTGGGGCAGCTCGCCGCCGCCCTGCGCGAGAGCCGGCAGATCGAGCTGGAAATCGCGCCGCAGGTGCGCCAGACCCTGATCGCCCTGGGCCGCGAGCACCTGGACCACGGCGGCCGCGGCCTCCGTAACATGCTAGAGGCGGCGCTGGTGAACCCGCTGGCCAGTCGGTTGTTCGACGACCATATCGCCGCGGCGGCGCGGCTGCGCCTGAGCCGGCTGATCGACCACGGCCCCGAGGTGCAGCCGCGGTTCGGAGTGGAGATCCGGGTCCAAGCCCCGCCCGCGGTTTAGCCTAGTCCGGTTGCGCGCAAGTATCGGAAGAAACCGACCCCAGGCGCCTTAGGAACGCAGCGTACGCTGAGATCCGCAGAGGGCGCAGAGATGGGTTCGATTGCATGCTCGTTCTCAAGGTTTCCTTGCCTGTGTTGCAAGCTTTCGCTTACCGAATGGCTCGGGAAGCGAGAGCTTCCAAGACGCGGGTCCCCAAGCCGGGGCTTGGGGATCAGCGGTGTTTTAAACTCGCGTTTGACACGCCGTTTGACGAGCTGGCAACCCAGGCGCTTTCGGAGCGTACAGCACACGCAGAACCGCACAGCCCGAGGGCTGCACCCCAGGCGGCTAGGCCAGGCTGGGGCTTCGGACAGGCAGCCCCGCGCTGGAGCGCGGGGACGATCAGGCAAGCATCCAGCATTCCTCCGCGCCCTCTGCGGTCCTCGGTACCCGCTGCGTTCCTCAAAGGCGTTGTTTCCGACACCTAGGCGTAGGCGCACTAGCCACCCTCCCTGTCGATCCTCCGGCGGGGGGGGAATCCTTCGTTCAGGCTGCGGGGGGATGAACAGCAGGCGCCATTCGAGTCATCAAAAAAACCTCCCTGCGCCCTCTGCGGTCCTCAGCGCCCTCTGTGTTCCTCGGCGCCGTGGTCTCCGAAATTCGCCCCGCGGCGCCGATTTGCGTGGTTGGCAGGATGCGCTGATTGCGTGACAATCTTTGCGCGCCGTTAGCGCCGGCTTTTGGGGTAGACTGGCAGGGCCTATTCCAAACCCGAATCAAGCAACCGAATCAAAGGTGAGTCGTATGGATATCGAAGGCCCAGTTCAAATCAAGATCGGCGAACCGGCCGACGGCCAAGGCCGGCTGCTGCTGCTGTCCTTTCGCCCGGATTTCGTCGCCAAGCCCCCGCCCGAGCGCGCGGCCGCCTTTGCCGGCTACCTGCAGGAGCTGACCCGGGGCGTGGCCGATCCGAACCTCGATGAGGCCAATCGCCAGGGCATGCTGATCGTGCAACAAGTGGCGGAGCAGCTGCTGCCCCATCTGCAGGCCGACGACCTGGATCTGGAGCAGGAGATGATCATCCAAATCCGTCCCCAAGAGGCCGCGGCCATTAGCGACCTGCTGACCCTCAATCTCCTCGGATGAGCGAGCGGAATCCGCCCCGGGTGGGCTTCGTCAGCCTGGGTTGCCCGAAGAACCTGGTCGATTCGGAGCGCATCCTCACCCAGTTGCGGGCCGAGGGTTATGCGCTGAGTGATTCCTATGCCGGGGCGGATCTGGTGATCGTGAACACCTGCGGCTTCATCGATGCGGCGGTGGACGAGTCGCTGGAGACCATCGGCGAGGCCCTGAACGACAATGGGCGGGTGATCGTCACCGGCTGCCTGGGGGCGCGCGAGGCCGAGGTGCGCGCCGCCCATCCCGATGTGCTCGGGATTACCGGGCCGCATGCCTACGAGGCGGTGATGGGGCTGGTGCATCAGACCTTGCCGCCGGCGGCGGAGGGCTTCAGCGGCCTGCTGCCGGCGGCCGGGGTGAAACTCACGCCGCGGCACTACGCCTATTTGAAGATCGCCGAGGGCTGTGATCAGAAATGCAGCTTTTGCATCATTCCGTCCCTGCGCGGACCCCAGCGCAGCCGGCCGCTGGATGCCATCCTCGGCGAGGCGGAGAGCCTGGTCCAATCCGGCGTGCGCGAGCTGCTGGTGGTGGCCCAGGATAGCGCGGATTACGGGCGCGACCTGAAACACCGCCCGGCGTTTTGGCAGGGCCGCCCGCTGCGCTCGCGCATTCAGGACCTGGCCGCCGCCCTCGGCGAGCTGGGGGTTTGGGTGCGCCTGCACTACATATACCCCCACCAGTCGGTGGATGAACTGGTGCCGCTGATGGCCGCCGGCCGGCTGCTGCCCTATCTGGACCTGCCGTTACAGCATGCGGATCGGGAGATCCTGCGCGCCATGCGCCGTCCGGCGGCGGCGGAGCGCATGCTGGAGCGCATTGCGGGCTGGCGCGCCCAGTGTCCGGATCTGACCCTGCGCAGCACCTTTATCGTCGGCTTTCCCGGCGAGACCGAGGCGCAATTCGAGGCCCTGTTGGCATTTCTGCGCGCGGCCCGGCTGGATCGGGTGGGGGCCTTCGCCTATTCGCCGGTGCAGGGGGCGGCGGCCAACGCGCTGCCCGGTGCGTTGCCCGAAGAACTCAAGCAAGAGCGCCTGGAGCGCTTCATGGCGGTGCAATCCGAGATCAGCGCGGAACGACTGGCGGCGCGGATCGGTCGCCGCGAGATCGTGTTGGCGGACGAGGTGCATGCCGACTACTGGATCGGCCGCAGTGCCGGCGACGCCCCGGAGATCGACGGCGTGGTGGTGGTGGACGGGGCCTGGGAGCTGGACCCCGGCGATTTCGTGGAGGTGGAGATCACCGGCTCGGATGCGCACGATCTGTTCGCCCGGGTTTCGGACGAGGCCGAGGCATGACCCGGGTGCATGTAGCGGTGGCGGTGATCCAGGACGCCCGCGGGCGCGTGCTGCTCACCAAGCGCCCGGATCATGTGCATCAAGGCGGCCTGTGGGAGTTCCCCGGCGGCAAGCTGGAGCCCGAGGAGACGCTGGATGCGGCGCTCAAGCGGGAGCTGCGCGAGGAGCTGGGGATCGAGATGCTGAGCGCCCGCCCGCTGATTCAGGTCGCCTATCGCTACCCCGATAAGTCGGTGTTGCTGGACGTCCGTCGCCTTACCGGCTGGAGCGGACGCCCCGTCGGCCTGGAGGGGCAGCCGTTGGCCTGGGTCGGTCTCCGAGAGCTGGACGACTATCCGCTGCCGGCCGCCGACGGCCCCATCGTACAGGCCCTGCGGCTGCCGGAGCGCTATATGATCACCGGCCCCGATCCGCGGATGGCGAAGGCCTTCCTGAAACGGCTGCGCTTCGCGGTGACGGCGCGCGGCATCCGCATGGTGCAGTTTCGCGTGAACCTGCCCGACGCGCAGTGGCGGTCCCTGGCCGCAGAGGCCCTGGGGATCTGCCGGCGGCACGGCGTGCCCATGCTGGTGAACGGGTCCGTGGAGCGGGCGATGCAGCTCGGCGCCGACGGTGTGCATTTGGACAGTCGCACCCTGATGCGATGGGATGCCCGGCCCGCGGATGTCGGTCCCTGGGTCGGGGCCTCTTGTCATTGCATCGAGGAATTGGAGCGGGCCGCCGAGCTGGGGCTGGATTTCGCGGTGCTGTCGCCGGTGCTGCCCACCCTGAGCCACCCCGACGCCCGGCCCTTGGGCTGGCAGGCGTTCGCCGAGCTGGCGCGGGAGGCGCGGATCCCGGTCTACGCCCTGGGCGGCATGCAGGAGAGCCTGCTGGAGGACGCCTGGCAGAGCGGGGCCCAGGGCATCGCCGGCATATCGGGGCTGTGGCCGAAGGTCTGAAGCGGGCGCCTAAAAACCGTTGTTTTCGTGTAACTATTCAGATCGCTGCGCGAAAATGCGATTTTCGCTGGCGACAAAGGGGGAGAACGAGCCTCTCCCCCTTTGAAACCCCCAAATCGTTGTGTCACTATCCAGCAATCCTGCTTCCGCAGGATCTGCTGAATAGTTACGCTAAGAAAAACCTTTTCTTCTCTGCGCCCTCTGCGGTTCTCCGCGTGCTCTGCGTTCCGCGAGCGCCTGGGTTGTTTCCGACACTTAGGCCCAGGCG
>JAABTK010000084.1 GCA_011389885.1 Gammaproteobacteria bacterium
CATGTTTCGCTCCATGTTTCGCTAATTACTGGAGCTTTGCGAGGCGCATCTTCTCCGGCGGGTTGTGATGCGCCTCGTTGCACTCGGCACATCCTATGCGGAGAACTCCCCTCGTTAACATCGCCCCGGCGATGTTACGCATCTTGCGCATGGCGCCCGTGACAAAGCAAGGGACATCCATGTTTCGCTCCATGTTTCGCTAATTACTGGAGCTTTGCGAGGCGCATCTTCTCCGGCGGGTTGTGATGCGCCTCGTTGCACTCGGCACATCCTATGCAGAGAACTCCCCTCGTAACATCGCCCCGGCGATGTTACGCATCTTGCGCATAGAGCAAAGCACACAAAGCAAGGGACACCCATGTTTCGCTCCATGTTTCGCTAATTACTGGGGGTTTTTGAGCCACGAGCAAGGGACACCCATGTTTCGATAATAAAGCAAGTAAAGCAAGGGACACCCATGTTTCGCTAATTACCGGGGTTTTTGGGTGTCCACTACTTTGTCCTTGTCCCACTACTTTGTCGTCCACTACGTTGTCTGCGTCAAACCCCCCGCCGCAAGCCGAGTTCTTTGAACATGGCATCTAAATCGTCTTTGGTCACCGGCGGGGTGCGTTTTAAGGTGACGATTACGCGGGTGCTGTCGTCGTCTTCGGCGACTAAGGCGATTTTTCCTTCTTGGGTTTCGGCGCAAAGCTTGGCCGAATAGGTGCCGAGGCCGGTGCCGCTGCTCTTGCCGTGGGTGACGTATTTGCCGAAAAAGGTGTCGCGAATGGCTGCGGGCACGGCCCCTTGGTTGGCGATGGAGACCTTGAGGGCGGATGCGTCGGATTCGTCCAAGTCGATCTCCACCTCGCCGCCCTCGGGCGAGGCCTCGAAGGCGTTTTTAATCAAATTGGAGAACATGGGATAGCACAGCATTTCTTCCGCCTCGGCCCAGATTTCGTCGCCCTCGGCCAGCGCTTGGCCGGCGCGGGTGATGCGCCAAGTCTTGTCGCTGGCGGCGGGGTCGGCCGATGCTTCGGATGCCGCGGAGCGTAGCACGGGCAGCAGGTCCATCGGTTGCAGCGCGGTTTGGTAGACGCCGGTTTCCATTTTGTAGAGGTCCAGCGAACGATTGATCAGCTCCAGCATCTTGCGGCCTGAGCGCTCCACGGTGTGCAGCAGGTCGATACTCTCTTGATCGAGTTCTTTTTGCCCGACCAGGATCGAAGGGACGGCGATAATGCTGTTGAGCGGCGACTTCAGGTCATGGCGGGTGATGCGCTCCACGTCGTCGCGCAGCTTGGCGGCGGCCACCAGCTCTTCGTTTTGCTGCGCCAATTCGCTCCGCATGCGACTGATCTCCAAATGGGTATGCACCCGCGCCAGCACCTCGTCGGCCTGAAACGGCTTGGTGACATAGTCCACCCCGCCGGCCTGAAACGCCCGCACCTTGTCGTCGCTCTCTTGCAGGGCGCTGATAAAGATGATGGGTATGTCCTGGGTGGGCGGTTGCTGCTTGAGATGGGCGCAAACCTCGTAGCCGTCCATGCCGGGCATTTTGATGTCGAGCAGGATCAGGTCCGGCGGCATGTGGGCGGCGGACTTGAGCGCCAAAGGCCCATTCGGCATGGAGCGCACCTCATAGCCGCAGTTTTCGAGGATGCGCTCCAGCAGGTCCAGGTTGGCCGGGGTGTCATCGACGATGAGGATGTTTTGCGGCGCTTGGTCGGTCATAACAGGGGCTCCTTTAGGGGTTTATTTGCGCGTGATCGAAGGCGCGCCCTCGGCGCGCGGTTCGAGTTGCCCGAACCACTGGGCGATGGTGTCGACGGCCGCCGGCCGGCTGATCAGAAAGCCTTGGGCGATGTCGCAGCCCAGCTCGCGCAGCAGCTGCTGCTGATCCTGGGTCTCGATGCCCTCGGCAATCAGCGCGTAGCCCAGAGACTTGCCCAGGGCCACGATGGCGCGCACGATGGCGGCGTCGTCTTCATCGGCCGGCAGGTCGGTGACGAATTCCCGATCAATCTTCAGCTTGGTGAGCGGCAGATTCTTGAGATAGGTGAGCGAGGAGTAGCCGGTGCCGAAGTCGTCCACCGCGATGCCGACGCCCATGCGGCGCAGCGCCTCCATCATCGGCCGGGCCTGTTCGGGGTCCTCCATTATGGCGCTTTCAGTGAGTTCCAACTCTAGGTTTTCCGGCGGCAGGCCG
The DNA here is from genome assembly GCA_011389885.1 of Gammaproteobacteria bacterium. Lineage (GTDB taxonomy): Bacteria > Pseudomonadota > Gammaproteobacteria > Chromatiales > Chromatiaceae > JABBTK01. The sequence continues at coordinate 2,192 of JAABTK010000084.1, forward strand.
GTCTCTTGAATGACCGCGCGCACCTGGTCGAGAAAGTCGGCCTCATGGATCTGCGCGGCCGAGACGTTGACCGCCATCACGCCGAAGGGCACGCCTGCATCCAGCCAGCGCCGCCCCTGCTCACAGGCCATGCGCAGCACTTGCAGTCCCAGCGGGATGATCAGGCCGCACTCCTCCGCCAGCGGGATAAAGCCGTCCGGGGCCAACAGGCCGGCCTGCGGGTGGTTCCAGCGCACCAGCGCCTCCAGGCCCAGCGGTTGGCCGGTGCGCAGGCAGATTTGGGGCTGATAGTGCAAGATCAGCTCATGGTTTTCCAGTGCGCGGTGCAGATCGCTCTCCAGGCGGATGCGCCCTAGGGCGCGATCCGTGAGGTCGCCGGTGTAAAAACGAAAGCGGTTGCGGCCCTCATGCTTGGCCTTGTACATGGCGTTGTCCGCATTGCGCAACAGCCCTTCGGTATCCAGGGCGTCGTCCGGGAACAGGCTGATGCCGATGCTGCCGCCGATGTGCAGCTCCTCGTCGGCCACCCGGAAGGGGGCCTCGAAGGTGCGCAGCAGCTTTTCCGCCAGGTGCGTGGCGTCTCGCGGCCCGCGCACCGCCTCTTGAATGAGGGTGAATTCGTCGCCGCCGAGGCGCGCCAGGGTGTCCTCTTCGCGCACCACGCCCTTGAGTCGCCGGGCCACTTGCAGCAATAGTTCGTCGCCCGCCAGGTGGCCGAGGCTGTCGTTGATCAGCTTGAATTGGTCCAGGTCGAGAAAGAACACCGCCAGGGCGCCCGTTTCCCTTTTGGCCCGCTCGATGGCGTGCTCCAGGCGGGCGCTGAACAGCAGCCGATTGGGCAACCCGGTCAGCGGGTCGTGATGGGCCAGGTGGGACAGCTCCTCCTGGGTGCGTTTGAGGCGGCTGATGTCGGAAAACACCGCCACATAGTTGGACACCTCGCCCTTGGCGTTGCACACCTGATTGATGGTCATCCAGGCCGGAAAGGCCTCGCCGCTCTTGCGTCGATTCCAGATCTCCCCCTGCCAGCCGCCGCGCTGTGCGATGCCGTTGGTCACCTCCTGGATCAAGCCGCCCTGATTGCGCGCCGAATAGATCAGGCTCAGCGGGGATTGGAGCAGTTCGTCTCGGGCGAAGCCGGTGATTCGGTTGAAGGCCTGATTCACCTGCGTAATGCGCTGATCGGCGTCGGCGATCGCCACCGCCTCGTTGGTGGTGCGAAACACCGTGGCCGACTGCAACAGCATGTCCTGCATTGACTTGCGCTCGCTGATGTCCACCAGAGTGACCACCCGGCCGATGGTCTTGCCGTCCTGGGTCAGCGGATAGCTCCAGCATTCGGCCGGAAACAGCCGGCCGTCCTGGGCGACAAAGGTCTCCTCCTCGCTGTGAAAGGGTTCGCTCGGGTTCCAGGCATGCAGCAGCGGGCACTCATCTTCCGCCAGCGCCTGCTGCTGGTGCCGGTGCCGGGTCAATAGATGCAGGTTCTCGCCAATGACCTGCTCCGCCGCCTCCAGTCCGAACAGATCCAGGCAGGCCTGATTGATAAAGGTGCAGCGGCCGTCGCGGTCCAGCCCGAAGATGGATTCGGCGGTGGAGTCGAGCAGGGTGCGCACATGCTCGCGGCTGGCCCTGAGCTGGCGTTGCAGGCGATAGAGGTCGAGATGCGCCCCCGCCCGCGCCAGCACCTCCGCCTCGCGAAAGGGCTTGCTCACATAGTCTACGCCGCCGACCTCAAACGCCCGCAGGATGTCATCGGTTTGGTTCAGGGCGCTGATGAAGATCACCGGGATATTGCGGGTGCGCGGGTCGGCCTTGAATTCGATGCAGGCTTCGTAGCCGTCCATGCCGGGCATCAGGATGTCCAGAAGGATCAGGTCTGGCGGAAACAGGCGCGCCGAACGCAGGGCGAGTTGGCCGTTTGGGAAGGCGTTCACCTGGTAGCCCGCATCGTCGAGCATGCGACTCAGCAGGTCCAGATTGGCCGGCGTATCGTCCACCACCATAATGGTGGCGGGCGTTTCCGGCTCGGGCGGTATCGAGTGGCCAGCGAAGTCTTTCATATTGGCGGCGCTAGGCCGCGGCCTCCAGCGCGTCCAGAATCTCTTGATAGCGATAGGCGGCGGCCAGCTCGGAGAGTTGTTGCGCCAGGCGCTGGTCGTGCGGGCGGATTCGCTCCAGGAAGGTCGCGATGCCCTTGCCGTTGCCTTGCAGCACCAGGTTCTTGAGTTCGGCGCGGTGGTGCGCCGCCAGGGCGTCGAGTGCCAGCGCGCCATAGGTCGCGGCCGGGGTGGTTTCGGCGGTCTCGGCCACGGTCCACTCCAGCGGCAGTTGTTGCTCCAGCAGCCGCAACAGCTCTTTTAGTTGCACCGGCTTGGCGATATGGCCGGTGCAGCCGGCGGCGGCGGACTCTTGCCGGTCGCTGGAAAAGGCCTTGGCCGAGACCGCGACCACCGGCAGCCCCGAATGCTGTTGCAACAGCTCCCGGGTGGCGCTCAGGCCGTCCATCTTGGGCATCACCAGGTCCATGAACACCAGGTCGGGCAGGTCCGAGCGGACGCGCTCCAGGGCCTCCTCTCCGTTTGCCGCCTCCAGGGTTTCAAAACCCAGGGGCTCCAGCAGCCGGCGCAATACGGCCCGGTTGTCGCCCCCGTCGTCCACAATCAACAGGCGCAACGGCGTGCTCGCCCCGTCGCGGCGCGTGTAACCGTCCGCCGCCGGGCAGATGCCGCTATCGTCCTGCGGGCGCTGAGTCTGCTGCATCGGCAGCGGCAGTCGCAGGCTGAAGCAACTGCCGGCATTGGGCGTGCTCTCCACTTCAATCGCCCCGTCCATGGCCTCGACCAGCTTCTTGCTGATCATCAGGCCCAGGCCGCTGCCTTCCTTGTTCTTGTCGGGGCTAAACTGGGTGAAGGGTTCGAACAAACGGTCAAGCTGCCCCTTCGTCATGCCGATGCCGCTGTCTCGCACCCGAATATGCAGCACCCCGGCCTGGTATTCAAGGTCCAGCCGAACGAAGCCCTGCTCGGTGAATTTTACCGCATTGCTCAAGAGATTGAGCAGGACCTGTTGCAGGCGCCGTTCGTCCGCCTCCACCGTCTCGGGCAGGGCGCTGACGCCGCGCACATCAAAGCTCACCGGCTTGCGTCCGATCTTGAGCCGGATTATTTCCTCGGTTCGGGTCAGCAGCGGCAGCAACAGACAGGACTCGGGTTGCAGGGCGAAGCGCCCGGCCTCGATCTTGGCAAGATCCAGGATGTCGTCGATCAGCAGCCGCAGGAACTCGCCCGCGCTGCGTATGTTTTGCAGGTCCGTTTTCTGGCGCGGCCCGATCTCCGGGTCGCGCTCCAGGATTTGGCCGTAGCCCATAATGGCGTTCAGCGGGGTGCGCAATTCGTGGCTCATGTTGGCCAGAAAATCGCTTTTGGCGCGATTGGCCTTCTCCGCCGCCAGGTGCGCCTGATGCAACAGCTCCTCGTCGGCCTTGCGCTTGCTGATCTCTTCCTGAATCGACAGGTAGTGGGTGATGTGGTCGCGCTCGTTGCGCACCGCGCTGATACTGGCGAACTCCCAGTAGAGTTCACCGCTCTTGCGCCGATTGATCAGCTCGCCCTGCCATACGCCTTCCCGGGTCAGGGTGTCCCAGATGGCGGCATAAAAGGCCTCGTCGTGGCGGCCCGATTTCAGCATCCGCGGATTTTTCCCCAAGGCCTCCGCGGCGCTGTAGCCGGTGGTGCGTTCAAAGGCGGGGTTGACATACTCAATGGCCCCGTCGCGGTCGGTGATGATCACCGCGTTGGGGGATTGCTCCACCGCGCGCGAGAGCTTGCGGACCTGCTCTTCGGCCTGTTTGCGATCGGTGATATTCACCAAGGTCAGCACCACCCCGTCCACCTGGTTGTCGCTGAGCAGAAAGGGCGCGATGCGCAGGATATACCAATTGCCCAGGTCGCTCTCCACCTCCAGCTCATGCACCGGCTTGCCCGCCAGCGCGCGGTTGAGTTCCGCCGTCAGGTCGGAGACATGCAGGTGGTGGCGGATTTCGTCGAAGGGGCGGCCGATGTCGCTGTCGCGCAGGTGGATTTCGTCGCGCACCGCCGGGGTGAAGCTGCGGATGTTGAGCGCGCGATCCAGAAACACCGTGCCTACCCGCGAACTTCGCAGCAGGTTGTCGTGAGTCTCGTTGAGTTCGGCCAGCTCGCGAATCTTGTGCTGGTGTTCGCTGTTGACGGTAATCAGCTCCTCGTTCACCGCTTGCAGCTCTTCATTGGTCGATTGCAGCTCTTCGTTGCTCGCAAGCAGCTCCTCGTTGGTGGATTGCAGCTCCTCGTTGGAGGTCTCCATTTCCTCAATGGTGGCCTGCAGGGTCTCGCGGGTGTAGGTCAGCTCCTGCTCCAGCTCGTCGATGTGCTGGCGGCTATCGGCCGAGATCTCCACCCGGGTCTGGGCCGCCGCGGGCTGCGGCGAGGTCGGCTCGCGCAGGGTCACCATCAACAGCGGCGCGCCGCCGTGGCGCTTGGCCATGGGCTCCACCATGATCTCCAGCGCGGGGTAGCCGGCCGCCTCGTTGGCCAGCGCCTTGTAGACCACGGTCTGGTCGCCTTGCAGGGCCTTCATCACCGCCGAGCGCACGAAGGCTGCAATGCTCTCGGGCAGCAGCGCGGCGAGGTTGTACTCCGGGGTCCCGCTGACGCTGATATAGCGCGCCGCGCTGCGGCTGATATAGAGCGCGTCCAGGTTATCGTTAATCAGGATGCAGGGCGGCAGCATGTGCTCGGCCACTAACTTTTGCAGGTAGTCCCCGGCCTGGCGGCCGCTGCGGCTGCCGGTGCTCACGGGGATTAGCGCCGGCTGCGCGGGGTCGCGCAGGGCCGGCATCGGGGCGTCGTTCAGCTGGGGCAGGCGCGGGGTCACCCCGGGGCGGGTTTGGTACAGTTTGTGGCGGCGATCCATACAGGTGAACACCGATTCGTAATCGCCGATGCTCTCGCTCTCGCCCAAAAACAGATAGCCCGGTTGATTGAGGGCGAAGTGAAACAAGTGCAGAATGCGATCTTGCATCTCCGGGCGCAGGTAGATAAACAGATTGCGGCAGGAGATCAGATCCAGCCGATTGAACGGCGGGCTCTTGGTCAGGTCATGGCGAGCGAACACCACCAGGCGCCGGAGTTGCTGGGAGACCGTATAGCGGCCTTCCGGCTCGTTGCGGCTGAAAAAGCGGGACAGCCGCTCCGGCTCCACGTCCGCCGCGATGCTTTCGGGATAGATCCCGGCGGAGCCGGTTTCCACCGCGGCTTGATCGATGTCGGTGGCGAAGATCTTGATCTCCCGCTGGTCGCCGACAAGGGCCTGGTGTTCGGCGAACAGAATGGCCAGGGAATAGGCCTCCTCGCCGGTGGAACAGCCCGGGATCCAGACCCGAATGCCGCCTTCCCGGGCGGCGAAGAGCTGGGGCAAGATATGCTCGCGCAGCGCCTCGTAGGCCTCCGGGTTGCGGAAAAACCGGGTCACGCCGATCAGCAGATCGCGGTACAGCGCGTCGCGCTCCAGATCCGAGTGGTGCAAAATGTCCAGGTATTCCCGAATGTCGCGGCACTGGCGGATGCCGGCGCGGCGCTCGATGCGGCGCAACACGGTGTTGGGCTTGTAGTGGCGAAAGTCCACGTCGCTGCGCTCCCGCACCATGTCGAGGATCTTCATCACCTCGCCGCCGGCCTCCTCGGTGCTGCGGCGCTCGTCTTCCTGACGCGCCAGGGCGATGCCCGGGTGGCGGCAAAAGTCGAGCAGCGCCTGGGCCATCTCTTGCGGCGGCAACACATAGTCCGCCAGGCCGGTATTCAGGGCGTTAATCGGCATGCCGTCGAACTTGGCGCTGTCCGGCCGCTGCACCATCACCATGCCGTCGCTGCCCTTAATGGCGCGCACCCCCTGCGTGCCGTCGCTAGCGGTGCCCGAGAGGATGATGCCGATGGCATGCCCCCGTCGCTCCAGCGCCAGGGACTCAAAAAAGGTGTCAATGGGCAGGGGGATGCCGCGGTGTTTCGCCTGCTTTTCGCCCAAAAAAAGCTTCCCGCCGCTCATGGTGATGCTCTTGTTGGGCGGGATCAGGTACACATGATTCGCCTGCACCCGCATGCCGTCCTCCGCCTCGCCCACCGGCATGGCGGTGTACTTGGACAAAATCTCCGCCATCATGCTCTTGTAGTCCGGCGACAGGTGCTGAATGATCACAAAGGCCATCCCCGAGTCATCGGGCAGGGGCTCGAAGAAGCGCTCTAACGCCTCCAGCCCGCCAGCCGAGGCGCCGATGCCGACCACGAACACGCCCCCACGGCGCTCGGGCGGAGTCGTAGCGTTTTTCCTTGGATCATTCATGGTAAAAGGCCGAACCTGAAAATGGGCGCGCCCCGGGCCGCCGGGTTGTTGAAACGCTGAGCAGGGCATAGAAGTGAAGTAACGCTACAATTTTGCAGAAATTCGCGCCCTATTTCAAGCGTCTTTTTCCTGGCTTGTTATCGGGGCCGAGTTTTGAGCTATGAGGGCTGAGTTCTGTGGGCCGAGTTCTGAGTTCAGGGTGCGTTAGGCGCGCAAACACCGGACTTGAATTTAACACCAACCCCTCCGCGCGCCGTAACGCACCACCCCGACCCGGATGCGGGGGCGGTATAACGAAAAGGCGGATTCATTAGCGGTTGAGGTTTTATTCGGGGCTTGGAGGCTTCGTTCGCCCCACCCGCAATCCGCATAAAAAAACCTTCGCGCCCTTTGCGTTATCGCCGTAGGGTGCGTTAGGCGCGCAAACACCGGACTTGAATTTAACACCAACCCCTCCGCGCGCCGTAACGCACCACCCCGACCCGGATGCGGGGGCGGTATAACGAAAAGGCGGATTCATTAGCGGTTGAGGTTTTATTCGGGGCTTGGAGGCTTCGTTCGCCCCACCCGCAATCCGCATAAAAAAACCTTCGCGCCCTTTGCGTTATCGCCGTAGGGTGCGTTAGGCGCGCAAACACCGGACTTGAATTTAACACCAACCCCTCCGCGCGCCGTAACGCACCACCCCGACCCGGATGCGGGGGCGGTATAACGAAAAAGCGGATTCATTAGCGGTTGAGGTTTTATTCGGGGCTTGGAGGCTTCGTTCGCCCCACCCGCAATCCGTATAAAAAAACCTTCGCGCCCTTTGCGTTATATTCGCGTAGCCCGCCTTGGGGGGGCTTGGCCAAATCCTCGCTTCGCTCGGGAAAAACTAAAGTTTTTCACTCCAAGCGCCTGGCTCCGGCTGGAGTGCAAAACTTTAGTTTTGCAAGCGTCCGCCGGGTATTGGCCTTGATCATCGCTCCGGCCAGAAAGGATCGGGGTTCGAAAGCTCGGCTATCGCCGAGCCTTGCAAAGGCAGGCCCTTGCACTCCATGCGGAATCGGTGTTTATCCGTGTCCATCTGTGGTTTTTTAACAGCCGCCAGTGATGGGCGCGGCGCTGATAGATCGCGATCAAAGCCTATGAAGAGGGAGCGCCTTTGCCCATCCTACGCTAAAGCCCCGCCCGCAACCCCGCATAAAAAAACCTTCGCGCCCTTTGCGTTCTTCCTTTGCGTCCTTTGCGTTATATTTTCATAACCGATGTTGGGGGCGGATGTTGGCCAATGGTGCGTTACGCCCCGCGTAGCGATTCGGGCTTGGGTGCGATTATTCGGGTTTTGGGGCGTTTTGAATGTAGGTGTTTTAGGAAGGCCGGGGCTACCGCACCCAGCAACCACCAACCAGCAACCAGCAACCACCAACCACAAAAAACCACTAATCACGGACTAGCAGCAGTGAGGGCTTTAAGAATGGCGTCGTAGTCGTAACGCTCCAGGCGTTCTCGGAGGCCTGCGGCTAGGGATTTGTGTTGGGGTTCGATGGCATCTGCGAAGCGGTTTAGGGCGCGGCCGTTGCCGCGTATCAGCAGCGCTTCGAGTTCCTGCAGGCGCTCGGGGGGGAGGGCGCTCAGGTCCAGGCCCGGGGTTTTGTTCGGCAGGTCATCCGCCAGTGCCGACAGGGCCTCTGAGGTCTTCCAGCTTAGCGGCAGGTGTTTTTCCAGCACCGCGAGCAGGGCATCCCATTGCACCGGTTTGGTGAGGTGGTCGATGCAGCCGGCTTGCAAGGCCTTGTTTCGGTCTTCGGCGAAGGCCATTGCCGAGGCGGTCACCACGCGCATCTGCGGGTGCTTGGCAAGCAGGCTGCGGGTGGCCTCCAGGCCGTCCATTTCGGGCATCACGATGTCCATAAGCACCAGGTCGGGCGGCTGCTCCTCCGCCAGCCGCAGCGCATCGGCGCCGCTTTGGGCCAGGTCGATGGTGAAGCCCAAGGGGGCGAGCAGCCCCTGCAGCACATTGCGGTTATTCTCTTCATTATCGACCACCAGCAGGCGCAGCGGCGCGGCGACTAGGTCGCGGCGTTGGTAGCCGATGACCTCCTGCCTTTGGGTCGGCGCGGCGGCGCGCATGGCCCCTTCGGTGATCGGCGCCGGGATGCGGAAGGCGAAGCGGCTGCCTTCGCCCAGTTCGCTTTCGACCTCGATTCGGCCGCCCATGTATTTCACCAGGCTGTTGCTGATCGCCAGCCCCAGGCCGCTGCCCTGGCGTCGATAATTCGCGTCGCCGGCCTGGCTGTAGGGCGAAAACAGGTCTTTCAGGCTGGTTGCACCGATGCCGATGCCGGTGTCTTGCACCGTTATGTCGAGCATGGGGTCTTGATAATCGATCCTTAAAATGATTTCGCCCTGTTCGGTGAATTTGATCGCATTGCCCAGCAGGTTCATCACGATTTGGCGCAGGCGCTTTTCGTCCAGGGTGATCTCTTTTGGCAGGTTCTCCAGCCCTTCCAGGGTCAGCATGAGTCCCTTTTGCCCGGCCTTGAAGAGGAATTGTTCATAAATCTGTTCGAACAGGGCGTGCGGGTCGATGGACGCGGGGAATAGCTCGAAGCGCCCGGCCTCGATCTTGGCCAGGTCCAGAATGTCGTTAATCAATAGCAGCAGGTAATGGCCCGAGTTGGCAATCGCCTGCAATTCGTGCATCTGCCCCGGCGGGGTGTGCGGGTCTTTTAACAGGATTTGGGTATAGCCCAGCACCGCGTTAAGCGGCGTGCGCAGTTCGTGGCTCATATTGGCCAAAAAGGCGCTCTTGGCCCGGTTGGCGGATTCGGCCTGCTGCCGCAGTTCCACCATTTCGGTAAACACCCGGGCATTGTGGATGGCGACGGCCGCGGAGCTGGCCATGGCCTCCAGCAGCTGTTGGTCCTGTTCGTCGAAACGATTCGGGGTTGCGTCCACGCACGCCAGCACCCCTTGCAGGGCTTCGCGATAGATCAACGGCAGGGCGATAATGGAGCGGATCTCTATGCCCGTGTCCCGATCCACGCCCTTGTAGTGGCGGGGGTCTTCACGGGTGTCGGACACCCGCATTACTTGCTGTTTATCCGCGGCGCAGCCGGTGATCCCCTGGCCCAGCTTTAAGCGGTGACCGAGGATGCTCTCTGCGGAGGGGCCGATGACGTAATGGCACGTCAGCTCCTGCGCCTCCTGGTCATAAATCCAGTACGAATCCGAGGTAATGTGGAGCACCTTGAGGATTTCCTGCAGCACCCGGTCGAGCACCTTGTCGAGATCGAGCGACGACGAAAAGGATTCTCCCGCCCGGCTGAGAAAGCGCAAGAAATCATTGTGCCGCCGCAGCTCTTCGGCGCCGCGCTCGGCCGCCTCCCGCGCCTGGTGCTGGGCGGTGATGTCGCGCACGCTGATCACTGCGGCGGTCACCGGTCCGTCCTTTCGCTCGCGATAGGGGTAATTGGCCACGTCCAGGTAATGCCGGCCATCGGCCCATTCGAACCAGGCCTGGTAGCGGACCTGTTCCCCCTGCAGGCAACGATCCAAATGCGGCTTGGCCGTTTCATTGAATGTCTGTTCGCCCAACAGCTCCCACACCTTGCGGCCGATAATCGCCTCCTTGGGCACGCCGAAGGCCGGGGCATAGGCCGCGTTGACCTGACAATAGGTATAGTCGGCATCCACGAAGGACATTAGGTCCGTAGTGGTGGCCGTCATTTCCTCAAACCGCCTTAACCAGGCCTCTCGCGCCTTGCGCTCGGTGATGTCTTGCACATAGGCCACGCGGTAGATCACAGCGCCATCGGAGTCGCGGATGGCGGAGGCCTCGATCTGCACCGGAAAGCGGCTGCCGTCCTTGCGCAGGTGCTCCCCCTCCATAATCAAGTGGCCGTGTTGCTCGACCTGATGTAAAAACTCCGGCACCGCCGCCCGCTGTTCGGGCGGGAACAGGCTGGCGATGCTGATGCCCTGAATCTCTTTTACGGAGTAGCCGCGCTGGCGCGCGAAGGCCGGGTTGACATAGTCGTAACAGTCCGTGCCGACCATGCACAGCGCCACCCCCCAGTCCGCGTGTTCGAACACCCGCCCCCACAGGTGCAGCTCCTGCTCCATGGTCTTGCGCTCGGTGATGTCGGCGCCGATGGCGACCACAAAAGACACCGCATTGTCCTGGTTTAGAATGGCCGCGTTGGACCAGTCGAACAGGCGCAGGCTGCCGTCCTTCATGCGCCAGAAGTTTTCAAAATGGCGCGTTACGTCGCCGCGCGTGGCGGCATCACAGGCTTTCCGCACCGCCGCCTGCTCCGCGGCGGGGATGAACAGCTCCCACACGGTGTTGCCTTCGACCTCCGCAAAACGGTAACCGGTGATGCGCTCCGCCGCCTTATTGAAACGCACGATGCGCCCGTCCGGATTCAGCACCACGATGAGCGCCGCGGCGGTGTCGAGCAAGGCGTTGCTGAAATCCCGTTCCGCGCTCAAGCGCTCGTTCGCCCGGGCCAGCTCCGCGGTGCGCGCCCGCACCATGCGCTTTAGGGAACGCTGCCAAAACCCCGCCAGCAGCCCCGCCAGCAGCAGCCCGCCCAATAACGGAAACAGCCATGCAGGGACCGCTGTTTCGCCCCGCGTCTCGTCGCCGTATGCCGGTTGAACGCCCTGGGCATCGATGGCCCGCGGGTCATCGCCCCGGATGCGAGGCGCCTCTTGGGTTGGGGGCAAGGGCGAGTGGTCACGCAGGCCCGCCTCGCCCCCTTGCGCCATCGCCAAGCCGGACAGGCAGGCGAAGAGCGCGCACAAGGCCAGGCGGAGGCGCGGTTTGGGATTTTGCAAAGGCTGTTTCATAACGGCGTATGTTCGTGCGGTTGCGCGGAAAGATCAAGCCGCGTTGCGGCTATGCAAACGCGACCGGACCAGTCCAGTCGCGGCCAAGTAGCGGAAGCCGCATGGAGACCGAGGCTTTAGCCGGGCTTGGGGGCGTCGCTCGCCTAAGCGCCAACCACCAAACTGAACCACAGATAAACACGGATGGACGCAGATGGCCGCAGGCGCTAAATCGTGGCGTATTTGTGGTTTGGGATATTTTCCGCCAAACAGCAATCGGTGTTTAGCCGTGTCCATCTGTGGTTCTTTAATAGCCGCCAGTGATGGGCACGGCGCTGATAGATCGCGATCAAAGCCAATGACCGAGGAGCGCCTTTGCCCATCCTACGCTAAAGCCCCGCCCGCAATCCAGCATAAAAAACCTTCGCACCCTTTGCGTTATAGCTGCGTAGGGTGCGTTAGGCGCGCAAACACCGGACTTGAATTGAACACCAACCCCGCCGCGCGCCGTAACGCACCATCTCGGGCCGGGGGTTGGCGTTGTATAACGCAAAGGACGCAAATGGGGGGCTTGCCAAATCCTCGCTTCGCTCGGGAAAAACTAAAGTTTTTCACTCCAAGCGCCGGGCTTTCGGCTGGAGTGCAAAACTTTAGTTTTGCATGCGTCCGCCGGGTGTTGGCCTTGATCATCGCTCCGGCCCCCGCAAGGACCGGGGAGCGCCTTTGCCATCCACGCACCCACCACTCAAAACTAGCCACTAATCACTAACCACTCACCCGCGCGGCACCCTTTAGTCCGTCTTGGATCGGGCCTGTTGCAGCCATTGCGCCATGGCCTCGAAGTCATAATCGTTGAGCCAGGTGTCGAGCCGCTGGGCGGTTTTCGGGACAGTGGGGCGAATCTGTTCGACGATCTCCCGAATTCGACGGCGATTGCCCAGCGTCAGGGCCTCCTCGATTCGGTCCAGCGCTTCGAGCGGGGGTCCTTGCTGCGGCAATGGGCTCGCGGCTTTCGGGGCGTCCGGCGCTTGGGCCGCGGGCGGCTTCTTCCAGGTCAGCGGCAGCGCCTTTTGCAGGGCCGCCAGCAGCTCGCTGCGTTGCACCGGCTTGGCGAGGTGATTGACGCAACCCGCCTTGAGGCTCCGTTCGCGGTCCTCGGCATAGGCGCGGGCGGAGAGGGCGATGATCGGGCAGGCGGCGGTCTCGGTGCGGGCCAGGATGCGCCGCGTGGCCTCCAGGCCGTCGATGCCTGGCATCACGATGTCCATTAGCACGGCGTCCGGCGGCTGCTCGGCGGCGAGCGCGACCGCGCTTTCGCCATCGACGGCGCTGAAGGTCTCAAGGCCCAGGGGACGCAACAGGCCCTCGACCACGTTGCGATTGTCCTGGTTATCATCGGTGACGAGCACGCGCAAGGGCGCGTCCTGGCCATCGGTTCGGCGGTAGCCGCCGATCTCGGGCCGGTCGCCGCCGGGGGCGCGCGGGTTCGAGTCGGAGCGGGCCGCGGTCGGTTCGGCGGGAATCGAAAGATAGAACCGCGACCCTGCGCCGGGCGTGCTTTCAACGCCCAGCCCGCCGCCCATGAGTTGCGCCAGGTTGCGGCTGATTTTCAGCCCAAGCCCGGTGCCCTGTTGTTTGTACTGATCGTCGCCGTATTGATAGAAGGCTGAAAAGATCGCCTCCTGTTGCGCAGCGGCAATGCCCGGGCCGGTGTCCGCCACCTCCAGGATCAGGTAGCCGCTGGCATGCCGGGCGCGCAGCGTTACGCCGCCGTGCTCGGTGAACTTCACCGCATTGCCCAGCAGGTTGATGGCGAGCTGGCGCAGGCGCTTTTCATCCAGCCACAGGGTCGCGGGCAGGTCTGCGGCCAGCTCGATTGCGAAACTCAGGCCCTTTTTCTCCGCCGCCGGCGCAAACATCTGTTCCAGGGTCCTGAAAAAGGCCGGCAGTTCGCAAGCGGTGTTTTGAATCTCCATTCGTCCGGCCTCGATCTTCGCCAGGTCGAGGATATCGTTAAGCAACAGCAACAGGTGGTTGCCGCTGCGGCCGATGGCCGCCACCGCCGAGCGTTGCGCCGCCGACAGGCCGGGGTCCTGCTCCAGGATTTGGGCATAACCCAGCACCGCATTTAGCGGCGTGCGCAGTTCGTGGCTCATGTTGGCCAAGAAGGCGCTCTTGGCCTGGTTGGCCGCCTCGGCCCGATCCCGCGCCCGACGCAAATCGGCATCCACTCGGGCGCGCTCCAGTACGGCCCCGATCCAGCGCGCCAAGAGTTGCACGAATTCCCGGTCTTCGTCGCCGAAATGGCGGCGCTCGGCGCTGGAAAGGCAGATCGTGCCGTCGCCGTCGCCCATGGGGAAGGACGCGGCCAGATAACCCCGGGTGATGCGCGGCGTGCAACAAGCCACCCGCTCGCCGGCGTCTTCAATCGCGGCGGTGGCGCCCGGCCGCACCGCCACCGGGCAATCGGTCTCGAAGATCCGGTTCGCACCCCCTGGGCAGTTGGAATAGAGGCGGTTGCAATAGCGGCCGTCGCGGCTGGAAACCACCGCGAATTCCATGCCGAGCAGCTTGCCGACCTGGTCGAGCACCCGCGGGATCAAGGTATCGGGGTCGCCGTCGCGCTCGGAGGCGAAGCCGTTAAGCGCCCGCAGGCGCGCATCCCGCGCCCGCAGGTCATCCAGGGCCTGCTTAATGGCGGTGATGTCGGTGATGGTGACCACCACCCCGGCTAGGACCTTGCCGGATACGGCCGGCACCGGGGCGCTGTTAATGGAGATCCAGGTCAGCTCGCCCCCCGGCTTGTGAACCCCCATCATCACCTGGCTCTGGGCCTTGCCGCTGCGCAGGGTCTCCATTACGGGATGGGTCTCGCCGGGAAAGGGGCGGCCGTCCTCATGCACCGCCCGCCAGCGCGGATCGGTGGAGTCCAGCCCCTCCATCTGCTTGCGGCTCAGGCCTAGGATCTCTTCCGCGGCCCGGTTGCAGGCGAGGATTTGGCCGTCCGTCGCGTGCAACACCAGGCCCTCGCTCATGGTCTCGATCACCGAGCGGTAGCGGGCCTCCGAGGCCTCCAGCGCCTGGCGCGAGCGGTAGAGTTCACGCAAGTCCGAGATAAAGGCAAAGGCCCCTTCCTCGTCGCCGTTTTCGTTATACAGGGTGGTGGCGTGGAAGAGACAGGGGATGTTCGCCCCCGCGGCGTCGCGCAGGGCGAGTTCATAGGAGCGGTGATCGGTGTCCGGAATCCTGGCCATTTGCCCCTTGAGGATGCCGCCATTGACCGCGTCCACGAACTCCAGCGGGCAGCGGCCCAGCATTTGCCCGCGGGCATAGCCAAGCATACGGCAAAGGGCCGGATTGACCTCCGTGATGCGTCGCTCCGCCCCCAGCACCCAAACACCCTCGGCCGTGGTCTCCAGCATCAGGCGCATGCGGGTCTCGTGGCGCTTGCTCTCGGTAATGTCGTGAATAATGGAGTAGAGCAGTTGGCGGCCCTCCGCCTCGATGGGGCCAGAGTGGACCTCCACGTCCCGAATCGCCCCCGAGGCCAGGCGGTGGCGGAAAAAGAAGTGATCGCGTTGTTCGGTCTTGGCGCACGCCATTTCGGCCGCCACCTGCTGCGGGCTCAAGGTGTTAATGGCGTCAATGCGCAGGCCCCGGATGCGCTCCAGGTCGTAGCCGTAAAAGGCGCGGGCCGCGGCATTGGCGTCCACGATGCGCCCCGCCTCCGCGGGATCAATGAGCAACATCGGCACGCGGTTGCCCTCAAAGAGTTGACGGTAGCGGGCCTCGCTCTCGGTTAGGGCCTGGGTCCGCTCCTCGGCGCGGAAGGCGTTTTGCAGCAGCGATTGCAGCGGAATGCGCACGATCGATTGCAGCAGCACCCAATACGACAGCAGCTTGAACAGGTGGCCGATGAAGTTGGACAGGCCGTAGGGGTCGGTGTAAAGGGTAAAGGCCAGCTCGCCCAGCGCGGTGAGCCCCATGGACAGCCCCAAATAGGGAAACAGGCCAGCCGCCAGTTCGGCGCGGCGGCGGCAAAAGCGATAAAAGGCCAGCCCCAGCAGGCCGATAATCAGGTATTCACTGGCGACCTTAAAGGGGGTGAGGCCCTGGCCCGCGATAAAGCAGGTCGGAAAAGAGCCGAAATAGATCAACAGCATCGCCCCCAACACCGCTGCGCCCAAGGCGAGCACCCAGCGCCCCGGCGCCATCCGGCGGGCGATAAAGGCCGGCGCGCTGACCCAAATCAAGGCCTCAAGCAGCCGGGCGGCAATCCAAAGCTGGATCGAATGATCCATTGACGCCCCCAGCCCCGGCGGCATGCCGTGGTAGGTGAGCGTGTGGCCGAAATCGAGCAACGCCACCCACGCATAGCCGGCCCCCAGATAGGCCAGCAGCCCATTGCGCGAATAAGGAAAGGTGAACCAGGCCACCGTCGCCAGGGTGATGGCGACGACGATGGAGGCCATCTCGGCCAGGGTATGAAAGGCCAAGTAATTGGCCTGCATCAGCAGAATCGCGCCCGCTAGGGCCGCGCCGAGCCCCGCCAGGGGAGCCGGCGCCAGCAGCCCCTGGAGGCCGAGGGGCGGCTGATTATCGAAATTCGGCGGCATTTTCGCTCGCGGCCAGTTGTTTCAACACCCAGGGGTAGTCGAAGTCGTCGATACGGGCTTGCAGGGTGGTCGCCAAGCGCGGCGAATCGCCGCCGATCTCGCTCAGCATCGCCTTGATCCGTTTACGATGGCCGCTCAGCAGGGCGTCATGCAGGGCCGCTCTGCGCGGCGGCGGCAGGGCCGCCAAGGCCTGCACGGTGGCCGCCTCGTCGAATTCGGCGGCGCCCTCTTCGCGCGCCGATTGGTGCTCGGGGCCTGGTTGCCAGGCCAACGGCAGGTGGCGCTCCAGCAGCTCCAGCACCTGCTGTCGCTTCACCGGCTTGTCCAAGTAATCGTCGCAGCCGGCGGCGCGGCTTTGACTGTGGTTTTCGTCGTAAACGCTGGCGGACACGGCGATCACCGGAATCGCTTGCAGCATTTTATCGGCTTTGATGTCGCGGGTGGCCTCAAGCCCGTTGCGTTCGGGCATCACCAGGTCCATCAGGATCAGGTCGGGATGCTGCTCGCGGGCGCGCCAGAGGGCCTCGACGCCGTTCACCGCCTCGTCGATCTCGAAGCCCAGCGGACCCAGCAAATCGCGCAACATCCGCCGATTGGGGCCGTTGTCGTCCACCACCAGGATGCGCAGCGGGGCGCTTTGGCCGTCGCCGCGCAGGTAACCCTTAACCGCCGCTAGCGCGTCCGCCGGCAGCGCCTGGGGCGGCGCGGCATGCAGGGCCGGCAAGGGCACGCGCAATTCAAAGCGGCTGCCCGCTCCCGGGGTGCTGGTCACCTCCAGCGCGCCATCCATCTGCTCCGCCAGGGATCGGCTAATGGCCAGTCCCAGGCCCGTGCCCTGTTGCTTGTACGGATCGTCGCCCACCTGCTGAAAGGGCTTAAACAGCTCCTCCAGCCGCTCGGGGGGAACGCCGATGCCGCTGTCGATAATCGCCAGATAGAGCTTGCCCTGGCGATAATCCGCCTCAATCCGCACCTCGCCCTGCTCGGTGAACTTAATGGCGTTACCCAGCAGGTTCATGCCGATTTGGCGCAGGCGCCTTTCGTCGGCCTTCAGCGCTGGCGGCAGGCGGTCGCTGCACCCCAGGCTCAGGCGCAGCCCCTTCTGCGCGGCGCGCAGGCGGAACACCTCGGCCAGGCCTTCGAGGAAGTCGCGCGGATCACAGGCGGCGGGGGCCAGCTCGAAGCGCTCGGCCTCGATCTTGGCCAGATCGAGGATGTCGTTAAGCAGGGTCAACAGGTATTTGCCGCTGTGCTCAATGGTGGCCACCGGCTGGCGCAGCGCCGGCTCCAGGCGTTCGTCATTGGCCAGGATTTGGGCGTAACCGAGCACCGCATTCAGCGGCGTGCGCAGCTCGTGGCTCATGTTGGCCAGAAAGGCGCTCTTGGCGCGGTTGGCCGCCTCGGCCCGGTCCTTGGCCTGTTGCAAGCCCGCCTCCGCCGCCTTGCGTTGGCCGACTTCCTGGCGTAGGCGGCGGTTCCAGTAGGCCATCAGCCCCAGCAGCAACAGGGCGCCGCCGCTGATGCTGAATAGCAGCGGCCAGTGGATGCGGAATTCCCGCTCGACATAAAGCCAGGGCCGCTCGATGCGCCTGCGCTCGGCCTGGGTGAGATCGGCCATCACGCGGTCGAAAAGGCCCGCGAAAGGTGCGAAATCCGGGGCCGCGGCCAGGGCCAAGGCGTTATCGCCGTAGGGCGTGGTCCCGGCCGCCTTGACGTTGTGATAACCCTTGCGTTGCACGATATAGGCCCCGGCGGCCAGGTTGCCCATATAGCCCGCGGCGCGCCCAAAGGCCACCGCCTCCAGCGCGGCCGCGGTGCTGTTCGCCGGCAGGATCTCGATATCGGGATAGTCGCGCGCCAGCCACCGATTGGTGGCGAACCCCCGCTCCAGGGCGATGGTCTCGCCGCGCATCGCCTCCAGATTCAGCGCGAAATGGCGGTCGGCCTGGGTGAAGAGGGCGAAGGGATAGCGCAGGTAGGGCGCGCTAAGGGCCAGGCGCTCGCGCCGTTCCGGGGTGGGCAGGGTCAACAACACCGCATCAAAGCCGTCGCCGGTCTCAAGTCGCTGGTTGATCGCCTCCTTATCGCCGGTGATTTGCACGAACTCGGGCTCCATGCCGAGCTTGTCGCAAACAAGCCGCATATAGTCCACCGCCAGGCCCCGCGCCTGGCCGTCGACCATCATCTCAAACGGCGGGCGGTCGCCGATGCGCACGCGAATGCTCGGGTGCGTCGCCACCCAGGCCCGCTCTCCCGGCGTCAGCTCCACCGCCGCAAGGCCGCCGGGGGCCGGCAGCAGGGCCAACAGCAGCAACGGCCAAGCGGCCGGGCGGGCGATCGGTGCAGGGCGCAAGGTATTTAGCATAAGGCGGGTCAAGTGTCAGACGCCAGATCATCGATTAAGTTGCACGAACCCGGACTAGATGCCGAGCTTCTCTCTGGCCGCCTAGGGTACAGCACTCGGGCCGACCGCGTCCGCCTGTGTATTATACCCGGAGATACAGGCTTTTAAAGATTGAACCTTCAGCCTGGCGTGGCGCCTCATCCGATCCGGCCAAAGCCTCAACCTCCGTGGGGAGAAGCTTGGGAGGTCGAGGCCTTAGCCGGGCTTCGGGGCTGCATCACGCCAAGTCCGAACAAATGACCAAGCCCCGCCCGTCAACCCGCAAAAAAATTCGCTCCCTTTGCGTTCTTCCTTCGCGCCCTTTGCGTTATAACTAAGTAGGGTGCGTTAGGCGCGCAAACACCGGACTTGAATTGAACACCAACCCCGCCGCGCGCCGTAACGCACCATCTCGGGCCGGGGGTTGGCGCTGTATAACGCAAAGGACGCAAATGGGGGGCTTGCCAAATCCTCGCTTCGCTCGGGAAAAACTAAAGTTTTTCACTCCAAGCGCCTGGCTTTCGGCTGGAGTGCAAAACTTTAGTTTTGCATGCGTCCGCCGGGTGTTGGC
>JAABTK010000085.1 GCA_011389885.1 Gammaproteobacteria bacterium
GGTCATCATCGCGGATCCAATCCGCTCCCACGGGTTATCATCGCGGATCCAATCCGCTCCCACGGGTTATCATCGCGGATCCAATCCGCTCCCACGGGTCATCATCGCGGATCCAATCCGCTCCCACGGGTCATCATCGCGGATGCAATCCGCTCCCACGGGTTATCATCGCGGATGCAATCCGCTCCCACGGTTTTTTTCGTTATTTGAGCGCAGGCGCACTAGTGCTACAGTTGCGCCCAAGTAACGGCAACAACGTGGAGGTTGAAACATTAGGCGGGCTTGGGGGCTTCGTTCGCCTAAACACCAACCGCCAAATCAAACCACAGATAAACACGGATGAACGCAGATAGCGCAGGATGGGCAAAGGCGCTACCGCAAACCCGCGAAGATCCATCAACCTTTCAGCGCCGTGCCATCATAGGCGCCTTTGATGGGCACGGCGCTGATAGATCACGACCAAAACCAGTGACCGGGGGGCGCCTTTGCCCATCCGCTGGAGCGGCGGACAGGCATCCCCACGCTGGGGCGCAACACAAGCAACCAATAATTCCTCCGCCCTCTGCGTCCTCTGCGTTTTTAAGAACCGTCGTTTTCGGTAAAGTCGTTGCTCTCGAAAACCTCTGTGCCTTCTGTGTTCTCTGTGGTGTCAGCTTTTTTAAAAAATCGCCTGAACGCCGCTTACATGCCGATGCGTGTACGCCATGTTCGCTCACCCCTCGGGCACCACGAACTCCACGAACCGATGCGGCCCGTAGAGGTCGTCGCGAATCTTTTCCAGCGTGTGGTACAGCTCCCAGGCGTCTTGGGGGCGTTGCACCGCACTGGGTTTCAGAAAGAAGCGGGTGAAGCGCTCCAACGGCTCGGGCACCGCCTGGGGTATGGTCTCGCGCTCGGGGTCGCCGCCGAAGGCATAGACCATCACCTTGCCCAGGGCGTAGAGGTCCGAGGGCGGGATGGGCGGCTGGCCGCGGTGGGCCTCGGGCGGGCCATAGACGGGGTCGGCGACGTGAAAGCCTTGGCCGGTCTCGGCCGGGCGCACCACCGCGCAGGTCCAGTCCAGCAGCCAGACGTTGTGGTCCGCGGGCCGCACCAGCAGGTGCTCGGGGCGCAGGTTGCCATGCAGGATGCCGCGGCTATGGGCGTAGCCGAGGATGCTCAGGCCGCGGCGGAAGATCCACAGCGCATGGCGGTGGGGGATGCCGTCGGGGAAGCGTGCGCGCAGTTGCGTGACGGTGAGGCCGTCGAGGGCCTCCAGCACGGTGCCGGCGTTGCCCTCGGCGGTGCGGAACGGCTCCACCACCTCGGGCAGGTGTTTGCCGTGGGCGCCGGGGTCCCGTTGCAGCTCACGCAGGGTAATGACCTCGTTTTGCATGCGCGGGCCGTCCGCCGCCTCGCGGGCGATCTTCAGCACCACCGGGCGCTGGCGGCCGTTGGCGCGCTCGCGGAAGTCGGCCCGGTAGAGCCTGGCGATGGCGCCCTCGGCGAGGAACTCAAAGCGGTAGTAGTCGCCCTTGGGGGTGCTGAGCAGCGGGGGGCGGCCGTCGTCGTCCGGCGCCGGTCGGAACGGCGCGGCGGCGGGTTTGGGGGCCGATGCCGGTGCTGCGGCCTCCGCCGCATCCCGCAGCGGCTCCGCCGGGGCGTCCTCGGTGGTGACGATTGCGCGGCCGGCGGGTTTCTTGAGCCGAAACACCCAGCGCAGCATGCGCTTAAACAGGGAGTAGACATCGTCGCCCATGCGGTAGGCGATCTGCTGGAGGGCGAAATAGGCCACCACCAGCGTTAGGGAGACGAAGATGCTGGTGGTATTGACTTGGTCCAGGATTTCCATCGAGCGGTTAGGCCTCGGGATTCGGTTCAGCCCCTTTCAGGCACCGAGCATGCCCTTAAGGATAGCGCGTTTTCGGCGCTCTATCCAGAGCGCGAAAGAAAAACCCCGACCAAACAGCGGTAAAACCGATCCTGCAGGCCCGGAAACGCAGAGCACGCAGAGGGGTTTCGGTTGCAATGCCTGCCGTCGGAAGCTCCGGAGGCACGACCACAGGGCTAAAGCGCAGGCGCCTTCGAGTCTTAAAAAAA
The DNA here is from genome assembly GCA_011389885.1 of Gammaproteobacteria bacterium. Taxonomy (GTDB): domain Bacteria; phylum Pseudomonadota; class Gammaproteobacteria; order Chromatiales; family Chromatiaceae; genus JABBTK01. The sequence continues at coordinate 2,080 of JAABTK010000085.1, forward strand.
TACCTCTCTGCGCCTTCTGCGGTGCGCTGCGCCCTCTGCGTTCCCAAGAGCCCATTCCCCGGCATCACAGGCAGAATCGCCTCACCGCCCCGCGCAGGATTTGCACCATGGGGTCGATTTGATCCAGGCCCAGGAACTCGTCGGGCTGGTGGGCCTGTTCGATATGCCCCGGGCCGAGGATGACGGTCTCCAGCCCCAGCCGTTGCAAAAAGGGGCCTTCGGTGCCAAAGGCCACGCTGCCCGCGGGCTGGCCGGTCATGCGCTCCAGGGCCTGCACGATCTCGGCCTCGGCGGGGGTTTCCATGGGCGGGATGCCCTCGAACGCCGAGAACATCTCCAACCGCAGTCGGCTATCCGCCAGCAGGCCCCCGAGCCGGATCTTCAACTCCCCGCGCAGCTCGCCCAGGTCCATCCCCGGCAGCGGGCGCAGGTCGTAGTGCAGTTCGCATTGGCCGCAAATGCGGTTGGGGTTGTCGCCGCCGCAGATATGCCCCAGGTTCAGCGTCGGCACGTCCACCGCGAACAACGGATTGCGATAGCGCTGTTGCAGCTCGCCGCGCCAGGCCAGAATCTCGCCGATCACCTGGTGCATGCCCTCCAACGCGTTCACCCCCAAGGCCGGATCACTGGAGTGCCCGGAACGGCCATGCACCCGAATCACCTCCATGGAGATGCCCTTGTGCATGCGGATCGGCTTCAGCCCAGTGGGCTCGCCGATGATCGCATGCCGGCCCGGCAGCACGCCCCGCTCCACCAGGGCCTTGGCCCCGCACATGGTGCTTTCCTCGTCGGCCGTGGCCAAAATGGTCAGCGGCGCTTGCAGCCGGTCCAGCTCCAACCCCTGCACGGCCTCCGCCGCGAGCGCGAAAAACGATTTCATATCCGCCGCGCCCAGGCCGTAGAGCCGGCCATCCGCCTCGGTGAGGCGCAACGGGTCATGCGTCCAACGCGCCTCGTCGTATGGCACCGTGTCGGTGTGCCCCGACAGCACCAGGCCGCCCTCGCCGCTGCCGCGGGTGGCCGCCATATTGAATTTCCCGGGGCATCCCGGCACCGGCAGCAACTGGCTGTCGAAGCCCAGGTCTTCGAACCACTGCGCCAGCAGCTCGGCCACCGCTTGATTGGATTGATCCCACTGGGGGCCGATGCTGCTGACCGAGGAGCGGGCGATCAGGGCTTCGATCAGGCGACGAACCGGAGGCAAGGAGGGCATGACTATAGGGGGCCTTTGTTTGGTTTGTTTGGATTTCGGATGATGGCATCGCCGTGTTTCCCCAACGGCATAGCGGTGTTATGCTGGCGCGGATTTCCGGAGGAGAACCCAGGGTCAGGCTAGCTTGACCTCAGCGCTTGCGCCAAAAGCCTTAATCAGATTCAAGGGCAACGACCATAATGAGTAACCCGAATCGTGTGCTGATCTGGATGGCCATCTTCCTGTTCGGCGTAACCACATCCGCCGCGGTGCTTTACCAGCCCCTCAGCGCCGCCTTCATGGCCAACCAGGTCTTTAACGGCATGATCCTGGCCGTGCTGTTGGCGGGCATCGTGGTCAACTTCAGACAGGTGATCATTCTTCATATCGATGTGGTTTGGATCAACACCTTTTTGGAAGAGGGCGAGCGCGCCGCGGCGCTGATCGAGCCGCGCCTGCTCAGCCCTATCGCCAAGATGCTGTCCAAACGCGGGCGGCGCGGGTTCGCGATGACCGCCATGACCATGCGTTCGTTGCTCGACGGCATCCGCATGCGGCTGGACGAATCCCGCGACATCTCCCGCTACCTCACCGGGCTGTTGATCTTTCTCGGCCTGTTGGGCACCTTCTGGGGCCTGCTCGACACCGTCTCCGGCGTGGCCGGCGTCATCTCCGGCCTCTCGCACCAGGACGGGGCCGACGCCGCCGGCTCCTTCGCCCAGCTCATCGCCACCCTCGAAGAACCGCTTTCGGGCATGGGCACCGCCTTCAGCTCCTCGTTGTTCGGCCTCGCCGGGGCGCTGGCTGTAGGCTTTCTGGACCTGCAAGCGGGGCATGCGCAAAACCGTTTCTTCAACGACCTGGAAGACTGGCTCTCGGAGCTGGCCCACCTGCCCGGCGGCGCCATCGCCAGCGGCGAGAGCGAGCGCAGCCTGCCGGGCTACATCGAGGCCCTGATGGAGCAGACCGCGGAGAACCTGGACCAACTACAGCGCGTAATGACCCGCACCGAAGAAGAGCGCAGCAGCGACTTCTCCAAGCAGATGGAGCTAAACAGCAAAATCGCCGCCCTCACCGATCAAATGCGCGAACAGCAAAAGCTCATCGAACGCCTGGCCAAGAGCCAGAGCGAGCTTTCGCCAGTGCTCAGCCGACTGAACGAAACCCTGTCCGAATGGGGCGGCGACGAGGTCACGCGCAGCCACCTGCGCAACCTCGACGTGGCGCTCACCCGCATGCTCGGCGAGGTCACCAGCGGCCGCGAAAAGATGACCGAAGAACTCCGCCGCGAGCTGCGCCTGTTGGGCCACACCCTGCCCGGCCAGCGCCCCGAGCGCTGACCCCGCAGCAGCACCGCGCGCATGTTCTATAGCCGACGCAACCGCCACAACACCGACGCCTGGCCCGGGTTCGTAGACGCCCTGGGCTCCATCCTGCTGGTGTTCGTGTTCATGCTGTTGGTGTTCGTGGTGGCCCAGTTCGCCCTCACCGAAATCCTGGTGGGCCGCGACCGCGCCCTGGACCAGCTTAACACCGAAATCAGCCGCCTGGCCGACACCCTGTCGTTGGAGCGCGAAAAGAGCGACCAACAGGCCGAACGGCTGGAGATTCTGGAGAGCCGGCTGCGCGCCACCCTGGAGCAAAAGCGGCAGTTGGAGTCGGACCTGGACCAGGCGCGCAAGCAGCGGGCGCTGTTCGCCGCCGAATTAGAGGCCGCCCAGCAGAGCCTCAGTACCGACCGCGAGCAACTCAAGCTCAAGCTCACCGAACTGGCCAGCCTGCAAGCGGACCTAAACGCCCTGCGCAAGCTGCGCCGCGAACTGGAAGACCGGGTGGCCGACCTGGCCCTGGCGCTGGAAACCAAGGACCAGGCCCTGAGCGAGACCCGCACCGCGGCGACGCAAAACGCCGCCGCCCTCGCCGACATGGAGGCCCTGCGCGACCAACTGCGCCGGGAACTGGCCAACCTGGAGGCCGACCTGGCCGCGCGGCGTGACGCCCTCACCCAGGCCCGCGACCGCGCCCTGGCGCTAGAGACGCGGCTGGCCGAAGAGCAGGAGCGCACCCGGCTGGCGCAAAAGGAGATCGAACAACGCGACCTGCGGATCGAACAACTGCTGGCGCAAATCGACGAATCCGACCGCGCGCTGGCGGAGCAAAAGAACCTCAGCCGCCAGGGTCAAGCCCAGGTCACGCGTCTGAATAATCAAATCGCCGCCCTGCGCGAGCAAATCGCCCGCCTCTCCGCCTCGCTGTCGCTGAAAGACACCGAGATTCAGTCGCAGCAGGTGAAGCTCGAAGATCTCGGCCGCAAGCTGAATCTGGCGCTGGCGGAAAAGGTCAAGGAACTGAGCCGCTACCGCTCGGAGTTCTTCGGTCGCCTGCGTGAAGCCTTGGGGGATCGCGACGATATCCTGGTGGTGGGTGACCGCTTTATGTTTCAGTCCGAACTGCTGTTCGAGAGCGCCTCCGCGGAACTCGGGGAGGGCGGCAAAAAGCAACTGGGGCAGCTCGCAAACACCTTAAAACAGGTCTCCCGCAAGATCCCCAAGGATTTGGACTGGATCCTGCGCGTAGACGGCCACACGGACAAAAGGCCTATTAGCACCCCCGAATTCGCATCCAATTGGGAGCTTTCCACCGCACGCGCCCTGTCCGTGGTCAAGTACCTGATCCAGGAAGGCATACCGCCCCAGCGCCTGGCCGCCACCGGCTTCGGCGAATACGCCCCGCTCGACCAGGCCGAGACCCCCGAGGCCTTTCGCAAGAATCGGCGCATCGAGATCAAGCTGACCAATCGGTGACCGTGAGTGACAAAATCCAAATCCTCGCCATCAACGGCGCCTACCGCCCCGGCGGCGCCACCGACCAAGCGGTAGACGGCTACACCCTAGTACGCCTGCGCCGAAGTAACGGAAACAACGCCATCTAGAAACGCAGAGGGTACCGAGGACCGCAGGGCGCGCGGAGGGGGTTTTGCTTGCTGGCGTCTCGCTCCAGCGCGGGGCGGCCTGTCCGGCGCCCTAGGCCGCCTAGCCGCCTGGAGTACAGCCCTCGGGCTGCGCGGTTCTTCGTATGCGCGGTACTCCGAAGGCGCCTGGGTTGCCAGTTGGTCAAACGGGGTGTCAACCGCGGGTTTGAAACACCGCTGGTTTCCAATGAGACCCTGGGGACGAGCCGAAATCGAAATACCTCTCTGCCCCCTCTGCGATTCTCCGCGTGCTCTGCGTTCCGAGAGCGCCTAGGCTGTTTCCGCTACACTTGTGCGCAGCTTTACTAGTCGCAAACCAGCAAGGCGCGTCAGGTTCCGCCTGTAGCGAAGGGAGTATTCGCGTCCATTCGCGGTTCAATAGCCCATTTCGCCTCGACCCCGCACGAGCCCAGGCGATGCGCCTGTTCCTCGGCGCATCCTATTCCTGGCGCGAGTCGATCGACAACGAAGGCCCTCGCCAAGACGCAAAGCGCGCCAAGAAAACCCCTCTGCCTCCCGCTCGCTCAGTCCAAGACCAGCCGATGGATCCGTCCCGCCTGATCGCCAATCACCAGCCGCCCGGCTTCGCCCCAGGCGCAAGCGAACAGCGGCGCCCCGGCATCGAAGGCGGCGACCGCGTTGCCGCCTTGGAGATTATGGATGCACAGACTGCCGTGGCGTGAGACAGAGGCCAGCCGATCGCCGTCCGGGTTCAGCGCCAATCCAGTGACCCAATCGCGGTGGGCGCGGATCGCCGCCAGCAGGCGGTGATCCGCAAGGTCCCACAGCTTAATGCATCCATCCGCCCCGCCGGTGGCGTAGAAGCGCGAGGCCGGGTCCGTCAACAGGGATTCCACCGCCTCGCCGTGCGGGATATGCGAATGCACCGCTTGGCCGCTTTCGAGATCCCAGACCTTTAAACGACAATCGCGGGCGGCCGACAGCATAAACCGGTCGTCGGGCGTGAGGGCCACCGCGCTGACCCAGCCTTGGTGCCGATCCGCCAGCGCCCGGGGCGGCTCGTCCCGTTGCAACTGCCAGACCTTCAGCAGGCCGTCGCTGCCGGCGGTCACCGCCCGCCGGCCGTCCTGCGTCAAGGCCAGCGCCAGCAGCCGATTGTCGTGGCCGCGCATCACGGCCTCTTCCAGGCCAGAGGCGAAATTCCAACAGCGCAGGGTCTTGTCTTCGCCGCAGGAATAAAGGCGGGATGCGTCGGGCGATACGGCCACGTCACTCACCCGGTTGCTGTGCCCCTCTAGGCTGAGCATCTCCAGACCGCTGTCCAAGGCCCACACCTTAAGGGTCTTGTCCGCCGAGGCGGAAACGGCATACTGCCCGCGGCGGAACACGCGCAGCGCCCGCACGGGGCCGGCATGGGCATACAGGGTCGCTCTGAGTTGCAGGCTTCGGGTCATTTTGTTCAATCCTTCTTCTTCAGCTCCTTGCCCTTGTGGTTGAAGGCGACCTTTTGCCCGTAGGGCTTGCCTTCCTTGAAGTAGGCGCTCTGCTGGACCTTGCCGTCCGGGTAATAGTGGACCACCTCGCCGTAGAGCTTGTTTTTGTGGTAATCGGCCTTTTCCTGCAAAGCGCCGTCGGGGAAATAGCTGTAGGCCGCGCCGTGAAGCAGGCCATGGCGATACGGCAGGCGCTTGACCAAATTGCCCTCGGGGTCGTACCACTGCGACTCGCCATGCATTTCGCCGTTTTCGTAGCAAATCACCCCGCTGACCGCCCCGGTTTCGTAATAGTAGGTGCTCTTGCCGTGGAGCCGATTGCCCTTAAAGTGGCACAGCGCGGTAAGCCGCCCGCCGTCAAACAGCTTCACCGGGCCGTCGAGCCGGCCCGCCTTAAAGGTCATTTCCTCCTGGAGGTCCCCCGCCTCATCAAAGACCTGGGCGGGGCCGTCTTGCATGCCATTGCGGTAGGTGCTGCGTTGGCTCAGTCGGCCGTCCTCGTAGGCCTCCATTTCGCCGTCGATGACCCCTTCCGAAAATGGCACCTTCTCCAGCGGGCGGCCGTCCTCGTCATAACTGATCAAGTCGCCGTGGAGCTTGCCCCCGCGATAGGCGCCGCGGCTCTTCAGCCGGCCATCGGCATGGAATTCCTCCAGCGGCCCCTCGCCCGGCACGGAGCCGGCGCCTGCGTCGCCGGCCTGGGGGCCGTGTTCCGCCGAATCGGGCATTGAAGAAGGGGTTTCGTCTTGTTGCGTCATAGATTCAACCAATCTTAATCAGGGAGCCCTTAATCATGGTGATGCCGCTGGACTCCAGGGTCTGCATACCGCTGGCCTTGTGCGTCATGGTGCCGCTGGCCTTGTTTTCCAGGGATGCGTTGGCCTTGTTGGTAAGGGAGATCTCGGCCTGGTTGGTCAGCGAGGTGCCCGCCTTGTTGGTGAGGCTGGTGCCGGATTTGTTGCTGAGGCTGGTGCCCGCCTCGTTGGTGAGGCTGGTGCCGGCCTTGGACTTCATGGCGGTGCCGGCCTCGATATTGATGCCCTTGCCGGCCTTAATGTCGATGCTGCCGGTCACATCAATGGTGAGGTTGCCGCCGATGGTGAGCACATAGTTTTTCTTAATGTCGTGGGTCTCGCCGCCCTTCGCCACCTTAATGGTACGGTCGCCGTCCTGAATGGTGACCGTGTGATCCGCCTTAACGGTCTCCACCCGGCTGCCTTTTTCCACCTTAAGCGTGTCGTCTTCCTCCTGGATCGTGGTAGTGCGGCTCTTTTTGATCGTGGTAGTGCGCTTGCCCTTGGCCACCGTGAGGGTGTCGTCTTCTTCTTCGATGGTGGCGGCGCGGTTCTTTTTGATGGTGCTGGTCTGATCGTTGAGCACGTCGATGTTCATGTCCTTTTGGGCGTGCATATAAAACTCTTCGTTGTCCTTTTTGTCCTCGAAGCGGATCTCGTTAAAGCCCTTGGCGTCCTTGGTGGAATGACTCTTCAGGGTTCCGCGGGTCTTGTTGTCGGGCAGGCCGTAGGGCACGGTCTGTTCGGCGTTGTAGACGCCGCCGGTGACCAGCGGGCGGTCGGGGTCGCCGTTGATAAAGCTGACAATGACCTCCTGCCCGATGCGCGGCAGCCACAGGTTGCCCCAGGCCTTGCCCGCCCAGTGCTGGTTCACGCGGATCCAGCAGGAGCTGTTTTCGTCCTTCTTGCCCTCCTGGTCCCAGTGGAAAAGGACCTTGATGCGACCGTATTTATCGGTCCAAATCTCCTCCCCCGACTTGCCGGTGACAATGGCGGTCTGGGTGCTGTGGATCCGCGGCTTGGGGGTGTTCAACGGCGGCCGAAAGACGCCGTCGGCGGGGATCGCCTGAAAGGCGTTGCTGTAGCTGTTGAAGGTCAGGGAGTGGGCCGCCGAGTAGAGCACATAGGCCTGATTAAGGCTCTCCGCGGGGTGCTCGCTGAGGCTGAATTTGTAGCCGGCGGTAAAGCCGAATACATGCCCCTGCCCCTCCAGCACCTGGTTATTCCACTCATGCGCCTCAATCCGACGCCCGGCGATCTTTTGCCCCGCAGCGGTCTTGCCGAAGTTGGGGCCGTATTCGTAAATCCGCTGCTTGCCCGCCTTGCCCTCGGCGGAGACCATTAGATCCACGCCCGGGGTCTCGAAATTGAAATCGTCCACCGCATATTGGCCCGGCGTCACCTGCTGCGACCAGGTGCAGGAGACCACCGCGTCTTCCGGCTGGGTCTCGTTCTCGGCCTGAAGGTAACGGGCCTGGGCGATGCCGGGGGTATCCTCGTGCGCGCCGATATCGTCCACCAGCACCAGGGTGTGGGCCGACTCGCTGTGCTCGAAATAATAGTAGATCCCTTCGTCCTCCATCAGGCGGGAGACGAAGTGAAAGTCGCTCTCTTCGTATTGCACGCAGTACTCGCGGGCCGTGTAGGAGGCGCTGAGCGAGTCCTTATAGTCGTTAAAACCGGCGTCGTCAAAGATTTGCTTAATGATCTCGGGGGTCGTCTTGCCCTGAAAGATGCGACAGTTCCGATTCAGTGTGAGCATCCAAAGCCAGGGCCTGAGTTCCGCATAATAGACCGTGAAACGGGCGTCCGCCCCCGCCTGGATGAAGCGCGACACCACGCCATGGAAAAAGCGCTGGTGATCGGGGGCGAACTTCACGCTAACGCCGATGCTCTGGCCCACGATGTCGTCGAAGGCGAGATCCTCCGACTCGGACAGCATCTGCAGGTTGAAGAAGAAGAGATCCGAAATCCGCTCCTCGCCGTGCAGGGTCTTGAACAGGAGCTTGTCCTTGCCGAGGGGCGAGTTGATCGTAAAGTAGAGATTATCCTGGGTATAGGCCATGGCTGATATCGTGAATTGGTCTCAAATGATATTATGGGTTCGCCGGCCTCGGGGCTTGCGCCCTAAAGAGCCGACCAAGAGGCGGGAACCTCCGCCCCGGGCGGTTGTTTTGCCCGCGGGTTTGCCCCCGCCGAGCGCCGCCGCACGGCGCTCGGCCGCGCCGAGCTTGCGCCCCAACGGGGCCGTACCGACGCGAACGCGAGCGGTCTGCCCCAGGCCGCCCCCGGCGCGCTTACCCGCCGGCCGGCCGATCAGCCCCGCCCGCAGCCGGCTGGGCTTTTCGGCCACATTGCGGAGACGCGGCGCCGGCGCCCCGATCAGCCCCACCCGGCGTCGCATGCCGCCGGAGACCTGGGGCCGCAGCAGCCCCATGTTCACCCGGCCAGCCCCGAGGAGGCCGCGCCCCCCGGTATGCCCGCTCACCTTCAGGCCGCTGCTCACGCGCACCAGAAAGCCGCCGCAAACAGACCGGCCGAGGGCGCGACCGGGGTGCGCGCGGATCGGACGCGGATCGTCCGCAAGAGAGCGCACGGCGCGCGGATTGCCGCCCGCGCACCCGGCGCCCAGGCTGCCCACGAGCCGCACCTTCGAACGCGACCCCCTTCCCGCCGCCTGCGGCTTGGGCCGCCGGGTCTGAAGGCGCGGCCTCTGCCACGGCTTGGTGACCGCGAGGCGCACTGTCACATCGCCCTGATCGGACCCGCCGGGGGCGGGCGCAAACTTGCCCTGGCCGCCCATTTCCGCCGTCGCCCGGGCTGCCACCGTCCGCAAAGAAATGGAAAATGCCGGCATGCCTATCCCCTAGGAGTTGGTTTATCATCCGCTCAAAGAATCCCCTCCGCTGGATATCCGCATGAAGATCCTCTTCCTTGAAATCGATACCGAGGCCCAGTGGGCCCTCGCCTCCCCCGGTCCCGCCCACTTGGCGGCCTATATCCGCGCCGGGGGCCACCGGGCCGCGCTAAGGCGCATCCCGCTGGGGGCCAATGACGATGATATACTAACCGCCGTAAACAAGGAACACGCCGACCTCATCGGCCTGTCGCTTACCGCCCGCCAATGGCCGCGCGCAGCTCGGGTGGCCGCGGTGATCAAGGCGCACCGCAATACGCCCCTTATCGCCGGCGGGCTGCATCCCACCTTCGCCCCGGACTCGGTGCTCTGTCAAGGCGCCTTCGATTACGTCTGCATCGGCGAGGGAGAACGCCCGCTGCACGACCTGCTAGACCGGCTCCAAAGCGGCCCCGGGGCAGCGGATACGGCGATCCCGGGAATCCGCACCCCGCGCGCGGCCCCGCCGCCGTTGCCGCCTCCCGAGCCGGACCTCGACCGCCTCCCGTTCGCGGCCCGCGACCTGATGGACGAACACTGGGGCGTACGCCACCTAAGCACCCAACGGGGCTGCCCCTTTCCCTGCACCTTTTGCGCCGCCCCCGCCATCGGGGCGCTATACCCCAAGGCCGCCTACTTGCGCCGACGCTCGGTGGCCAACGTACTCGAAGAGATTCGGGCATTGGCGGCCTCCGGCCCCCTCAGCTACCTGGTCTTCCTGGACGACACCTTCACCCTGAACCCGGCCTGGGTTGCGGAATTCTGCGCCCGTTACGCCGCGGAATTCACCCTCGGCTTCTCTATCAACGCCCGGGTGGAGACCATGACGCAGGAACGCGTGGAACAGCTTGCCTCCGCCGGCTGCCGGCATATAATATACGGGGTCGAAAGCGGCAGCCCGCGCATTCGGAAAGCGGTCCTGAAAAGGCCGGTGGAAGATCGGCAGTTTGAGCAGGTCTTTCGATGGACGCAGCAGGCGGGCATACTCGCCACCGCCAATTATATGCTCGGCATCCCGGGAGAAACCGCGGCGGATATCGAAAAGACCCTGGCCTTGCACCGGCAATTAGATCCGGACGACTTCGGCTTTTTCGTCTTTCACCCCTACCCCGGCACCCCGCTCCACCGGCTCTGTCGCGAACGCGGCTATTTACCGGAAAAGGCCGAGGAAATGCCGCTGCAAGAAGGTCGATCCATGTTGACTCTTCCCGACCTGAGCCGCGCAGAGATCGCCGACTATTACCGGCGCTTCGGCGCACTTCGAGACGCCCTCTATCGTGACCGCTACGGTGGATAAAACGCGGTTCAAGCCGCCATTTTTCGACTAAGGAGACCGACTATGCCCTTCGCAGCCCGGGTGGGCGACATGGTGTTGCAAGACAGCCCCCATTGTCACGCCCCCATCCATCCGCCGGCCCCCACGCCCACCCCGGTGCCGCACCCGGGCCTGCCCCTCACCCTAACCGTGGGGGCCTTCAATGTGCTCATCGGCAACCAGCCGGCGGCCCGCGTGACCAGCACCACCACGCCCTGCGCGCTGCCTGGCTGCATCCCCGCCGGGCCGGGCTCGGTAGTAAAGGGCTCCGCCAAGGTCCTGATCGGCGGCCTGCCGGCGGCCCGCGTGGGCGACATGACCAGTCATACCTCCTGCGTCGCCCCGATCCCCGGTCCAGTGGGAAAGATCCTGCCGCCCGGCTGCCCCACTGTGCTGATCGGAGGCTGAGCCATCGAAATCCGACACTTCGAGACCCTTCGGCCCGTCTGCCCCCGTTGCCGCCTGCAAGCGACCGCCGACTCGCCGCTGAGCATCCACCGGGTAGACGAAGGCGACGCCGCCTCGGTGCGCCACGGCAGCCTTTTGTGCGCCAACCCCGGCTGTCGCAGTGAATATCCGATCATCGACTCCACCCCCATCCTAGTGGCGGACCTGCGGCGCTATATCGCGGAAAACGTCTTTCCGATACTGGCCCGGGACGACCTGCCGCAAGACACCGAGAGCCTGATCGGCGACTGTTGCGGCCCCGGTTCGGCATTCGACTCCCAACGCCAGCACCTGAGCACCTACGCCTGCGACCACTTCGGTGATCTCGACCCCGAGGCGCCGCAGCCCGACCGGCAACAAGCGGGCTCCATGGCGCGCCTGCTCAAGGAACTGCTGCCGCCGCTCTCGCCATTACCGCCGGGGCCTGTCCTCGACCTGGGGTGCTCGGTGGGGCGCAGCGCCTTCGAACTCGCCGCCGAGACCGCGGGACCTGTGCTCGGCATTGATCTCAATTTCGCCATGCTGCGCCTGGCCCGCGCCGTGCGAGATCAAGGGATCGCCCGCTACCCCAAACGGCGCATCGGCATCGTCTACCAACGGCGGCAGCACCCGGCCCGCTTCCCGCATGCAGCGCGCACCGACTTTTGGGTGGCCGACGCCACCAACCTCCCCTTTGCCGACGGCGGCATCGGCGCCCTGTTCAGCCTAAACCTGCTCGACTGCGTGCCCGATCCCTACCGCCACCTGCAAGAAATCGCACGCCTGCTCCGGCCGAACGGCAAGGCCCTCTTGGCCAGCCCCTTCGACTGGACCCAAGGCGCCACCGCCATGGAGGGATGGATCGGCGGCCACTCCCAACGCGCCGAGACCGCCGGCGCCGCCGAGCCCCTACTGCGCAGCCTGTTGACGCCCGGCAGCCACCCGCAGGGCATTAAGGCCCTGGAGCTGCTGAATGAACCCCGGGAGATGACCTGGACATTACGCCTGCATGACCGCAGCACCATGCGCTATCAGGTGCATGCCGTGAGCCTGCAAAAGCCCGGCGCAAACCCAGCCCGGCCCTCATCGAATCGCGACGGATAAGCGCGATTCGGTCTATCCTTGCACTATGCGACGAATCTTCGAACACCAAGGCCGCGAATGCGTACTCTTTCGCGCCGCGGAAATGCCCCGAGAGATGCGGCTCCCCGCCTGGCAATCCCCCTATAGCTGGGCGGACGCGCGCGACCTAGACGGCATCCAGCCGCACAGCCGCGTCTATCAACAGGGCCTGTTGATCCGCTTCCCGGACCCCCAAAGCGCCCGCAACTTCCTGCACCGCTTCACCTTCGATGCCGCCGTACTGGCGGTCTTTCGCGGGGTGCTGGCCGAAGAACTATCCCCGGCCCAGGTGATGCACCTGAACGACCAGGCGCTGCTCTCCCAAGTGGCCCAACGCCTGGTCACCGGCGGCCTGAAGATCCTCTGTCGCAACCGCCAGGTGTTCAAAAAGAGCGGCGCCAAGGTCACCGGCGGCCCCACCCCCCGCCAAGCGGAGGCGGCGCGCAAGGCCGAGCAGCCGGCGCAACCCGCTCCAACGCCCGCCCCGCCCCCGCCAGAGGCCGAAGAATCGCCCCCGCCGGCTGCTGCGGACGCATCCGCCGCGCTCGCCCAAGCCGCAACCCTGAAAAAGGCCGCCGAGGAAGGCGAGCCCTTTTGCGAGGAGTGCGAAAAGGCCCGCCAACAACAGGCGCAGGAAAACGCCCAAGAGCCGCCGCCGGCCGCGCCCCCGCAGAGCGGGGAAAAGGAGCAACTGGCCGCCGAAGCAAAGGCCGCCATGCTGGAAGACGCCGCCGAACAAGGCGCGCCCTTTTGCGAAGAGTGCGAAAAGGCCAAACGGACCCCGCCGCCGCCCCCGGTCGCTGAAGCCCCGCCCCCGCCCCCGCCGCCGCAGGCCCCAGCGCCGCAGGCACCGCCGCCGCCGCCCAAGACCCCGGCGGAGGCCCAGGCCGAGGTCTTCCAAGAGGCGGCCCAGGATGCCGCACCCTTCTGCGAGGCCTGCGAACAGGCCCGACAAGATGAAGGAACCCAAGAAGAGACCGCCGAGGCCGCCGCCCAGGCCCAGCAAGACGCGGCTGAAGACGGCACGGCCTTTTGCGAGGAATGCGCAGAGGCCAGGCAACAACAGGCCGAGACCGTTTAAACCTGAAAGCGAACCACTAGAGCGCACCCCATGAACGAATCCTTCGTGCCCACCCCCTATGCCCAGGCCCTGAGCCGCCGCCTCTGGCCGCAAGGCCCCGGCGGGGCCGAGCAGGTCTACGCGGTGCTCGACGGGGCGCGGGATGGCCGCATCTATTCCATCCTCGCCGAGGCCGAGGCCGATTCATTTTGCCTGATCGAGGGCGCCCCGCCCTACGCCTTGGCCCGCACCGCGCCCTATCTAGTGCGCCTCGACCCCGGTTCGCTGTTCTCTCGCTGGCTAATGGAACAAACCTGGGACCAGAGCTGGGGGATCTTCGTGGCATCCTCCGCCAATCTCAAGCGGCTGAGGTCGCACCTGGGGCAGCTCCTCAAGGCGGTGGACGAAAACGGTCGGCGGCTGCACTTTCGCTATTACGATCCGCGGGTGCTTGCACCCTACCTCCCGACCTGCACGGCCCAGGAGTTACGCCGCTTTTTCGGCCCCGTACAGCGAATCCTGTTGCCCGAAGAAGGCCCCCAACGGATGATCATCTTTAAGCACTCGGAAACGGGCCTGGAAGAAGAACGCAGCGAACTCGGTCAACGCCTCTACATTCAATCCGCGCCGCCGAAACGCCCGCGCCGACTCTTCGCGGTGCTCGACGCGGCGCAAAGCCCGCTGATCCAGGCCAAGCTATCCGCCTCGGCAATCCAGCGTCACAGCCTTTTCGATGCGGACACCCCAAAGATCCTCAAACAGGCCGGCCCCTATTTGGTGCAACTGGATACGGATGAAGCATTCGCCGCATGGGTCTTAAACAACGGCTGGGACAACAACTGGGGCATCGGCCTGGCCTCGCGCGCCGGATTGCACGAACTGCGGGACCATTTGCGGCGCTTTCTGCGGGCCAAAGAAGGCCCCGACAGCAAGGCCTTCTATTTTCGCTTCTACGACCCCCGAGTATTGCAGATCTATTTACCCACCTGCACCCCAAGGGAGCTTAAACGGTTCTTCGGCCCGGTGGAGCGATTCCTGATCCCGGCAAAGGGGGCATCGATTCGGTATTACGAGTTCGACGGCGCGGAATTGATAGCCCGGGATTTCCCCCCCGACACTGCCGACAAGCCGCTCGACGCACTCAGGGCCGCCGTCACCGAATAAGCGTCCACCCCTCCGCCGTCTTGCAAAAAATCAAGGAACAATAATACCCCACATCCTCACCGCGCGCGAAGACCACCGGCGCGTCGCCGTCTTCGTCCACCAAGCGGGCCAAGCGCCCCTCGCCGAACAGCTCCAGCCAGACTTCCTCGATCAGGGGCAGCAGTTCCACGTCCTCCGACTGGATCAAAAGCGGCATCATGAGCATTTCTTCGATTTCGTCCTGGGTCTCCAGGTAATAGGCCGCCGCGTAGTCGCTACCCTTTTGCGCCAGGGCTTGGTTGACCGCCGTCACCTCGCCGCTTTGGAGCAAGGACCAAAAGCCCCTGTACTGCTCCATAAGCTCGGCTTCCAGCTCTTCGCCCTCGGTCAGCACCTCGGCATCCAGCCAGAGCCAGCGCGGCAGGTGCAGCGGGAGGTCCACGGTTCGGGAGAGGATGGTGATCTTTTCCTCTTCGATCTCCTCGTACTCCCAGGGCGAGACCCGCACATCCCCCTCATCGTCCGGGGCGAAGCCTTGCTCCGAATCGAAACGACCCGGCGGCGAACTCGATTCGGCGCCGATAACCGGCGGCATGGCCTGCGGGGCGCGCGCCTTGGCCGCGAAGTTCAGGGTGGCGATGCGCACCCGCTCGCCCCGCGGGGCCCCATTGGGCTTCACATAGAGCCCGAGCCGGACCTGGCTTTCGTGGCGATCATAGTCCTCTTGATCAAAGACCTCCTCCCCTTCTTCATCCAACACCTCCGGTGGTCGGATTCGGAGGCTAATGCGGTTTTCCCCGTTGCGCATCCATTCACTCACCGGGAACTCCACATCCAACGGCAGCGCGATGAAGTCCTCGTGAATGGGGATATCGTTTAAACGGATTTCGTATCGGCACCCGGCGGCGTCCGCCTGGAGCTTGAAAACCGGTTGGTTTTTCGGTGACAGAATCATTGAGTCCTCCTATTTTTTCCTCTTGTTCTTCTTTTTGTTGACACCCGATACGGTCTCGGCCTGCTCTTCGGTAAGGGACACTTCCGCACCCTGGTCCCCTTTGCCTTTGAACACGTCAAAATCGTTCTGCGGCAGCTCATCCATATCCAGCCCCTCTTCGCTTTGGGTATTTTCCTCGCTGGATTCCTGCGACTCCTCGGTGACGGGCGGCGGGGCCTGTTGGTTTTGACCGCTTTTCGAACCGCCGATCTTGTGCGGCTTGGGAGCCTTGGGGGCATAGTGCGGCTTGGCAATCACCAGGGTGGAACTCTTGGTGCGCCCCTTGGTGATCTTCAGCGGCCCGATTTTGATCCCCGCCTTATAGTACGCAAGGGCATAAAGCACAATGCCCTCCCACCGCGCCTGTCCCTTGAAGGCCATCCCGTCCTCATACTCGGCCTTGCCGCACAGCCCCACCGCCGTCTTGGCCCCGACCTTCACCCCGGCGCCTGCGTTGACGATGAGCACCTCGGCCTCCAGGGTGACCCGTCCCTCGATCTTGAAATCGACCCGCACGTCCGCCAGACCGTAGCCGGTATTGCCGTCGGGCCATTGATGCGCCCACTCCAGCTCCAGACCGATTTGGCCGCCGGCGATGAGGTAAATACCCACTTCCACCTTAACCTTGGCGACACCGCTGACACCGATGCCTTTTTGCAACGCCTGAAGCACGACCACGGCCCCCATGGTGGCGGGGAAGGAGGCGAGGATGAAATACAGCAGATTCCATTCAATTTCGATGCCGATCAAGGGGGCCGCGTAGAAGCCGACCTTGAATTGGTAGCCCTCCAGGGCCCGATCCACTTGCTCGTAGGGCTCGGCGGCGACGTAAAACGTCAGCGAGGGGCCGCGCAGACCGATATTCATGCCCACAGGAAGCGTGGCGGAGACCGCTTCGAGGATGGTCCCGAGGGCATCAATGGTCTTTAGGAAGGGCAGGCTCTGCTGGATGTTGTCCAACAGGTCCGCCTCCAGAGAGAACACATAGTCGTCGAAGGTGCATTTGGCCAGGCCGGTGAGCGTCCAAGAACCCTTCTCGACCACTTTAGGGGCAAGGTCCCCGTTTTTACCGGTATAAACCTTAACAGAAGGGGGAAAGGTGGAGATGTCTATTTTTCCGCCCTCCTCATTATCGCTGGATTTAGCCAGGGTGACATTGACCTCCCAGCGGATGTCGGGGAAGGCCTGGACTTCGGCAATCAGCGCTTGCGCCGGATCTCCGGAGCGAACCACCGAAAGATCATCCAGGTCCAACACTTTGACCTGCCAGCGTTTGGGCTTCAGACGATGCCACATCAAGGGGTTCAGGCGAACCAACGCATGGATGCCATCCAAGCCCGCAAGCTCCGTAGCGGGCAGATACTCGGATTTGGCCGGCGCCGGGAACACCGCCTTCCAGCCCTTGCCCAATTCCCGTTCGTCCTGGCGGCGGCGGGTCTTCCATTTGAACACCGGCTCCAGGCTGCCCACGATGGGGATATAGGTCTTGGGCTGGTCGCCTTGCTTCGGGCAACCCGCCTCGTGCTCCACCACCACGGTGATTTCGTCCGGATTTTGGTAGGGGCCGGCCTGCACCTGGTAGACCGGGTAGCGGTTCTGGCTGCGCCCCAATGCATCCCCTTGGTAGAATCTTTTCTCCTTTCTCGAAAGCTCATCCCAGGGCTTTTCGTTGGGTTTTTTCTCGCCGACAATCGGCAGCACCATCTTATAGTCTCGGGGGTTCACCCCGGGAAAGGGGCTGCCATAAAAGCCGGCCCAACCATGGGTGCCGGCCCGCAGGTCGTCATCGGCGCCCACATGCTTGCAGGAGATGGTGAGTGTGGGGTTGCAGCAAGGGCCGGCGGGCTCTTCTTGCGCCGGTTCTGCTCGCTGGCAGGGCAATACGGCTTCCTCCTCTACCGCTACCGGGCGCACCACGATCTTCCAGGTTCGTGTGGCCTTCTTCCCCCCGCCCTTTGCCGTGAGTTTGAGGTTAACCGTTCTTTTTTTCCCCGCCGTTTCCAGCTTGGTTATCCAAAAGATCTGATTCGTCGCCGTGCTCACCAATAGTCCATTGGGCGCACCCTCCAACAGCAATTCGATTTCACCCGTGCCCTGGGTGAAGCCGATCTCTTCGCGATACGCCTCCCCCTCGTCCAAGGTCCTGTCGTCGATGCGCGCCGCCACCGGCGGTTGCGCCCGCACATTGACGGTCCATTGAATGCTATCCTCCCCGCCCGGCCCAGTGGCCTTAAGCTCAAAGGCGGCGGGGCTGTCGGAGAAACGCCCTTGCCAACTGACTTGGCCGGAGTCCTCAACCACCGCTGAACCAGGGGGGCCTTGAAGCAACTCGAACCTGATGTCACCGGATCCCTTGAAGCTCAGTTTCGGAACATACCAAGCCAGGTCTTCCGCCTCCTTGTCCTGAATTGGCTCCAGCTTGGGCGCAATCGGAAGAACCTGGATTTCAAAGGTTTTATCACACTGCGCCTCCACCCCAGTGGCGCGTACAGTCACTTGCACCGGGGCCTCGCCGGCCCAGCGCGCCTCCCACCGGATCGCCCCGGTATCGCCGTCGATGGTCATCCCATCGGGGCGTTCGGGCAACCCCCAAATGATGGTCCCCGATCCTTCCCGAAGCTTCGGTTGGATCTTCACCACCTCGTCGTCGTCCACCTCAAGGTCCGGGATATCATCGACCACCGGCGCCAAGGGACGGACGGTGATCCGAAAGCGCTTTTCAACAGCCCCCTTGTCGTTCTTCGCCCTAACCGTGATGTGGTAAGGGTCCGGCGCATAGGCGCACTTCCACTTAATGAGGCCGTTGGCGTCGATGGTCATGCCCTTGGGGCCGGTGATGCCCCATGTGGGATCCCCGGTGCCGCCGGACGTAGTGACCTGATGCGCCAACTGTTCTTTATCGTCGAGGCTGAGATCGGCGATGTCGTCGATCACGGGGGCGGCGCGGTGGATGCGGATGCTGAAGCTGGCCGTGGCCGTCTTGCGCAGGTTGCGGGCCTCTACTTTCACCTTCTCGTTATCACGGGTGCGAACGCCCGATTTGACGTATTTCGCCGTCCAAGTGATGTCCCCTCTCCTGGGGTCGATGCGCATCCCGGTTGGCGCCGCGGTCAGGCGCCATTGCACCGTCGGCCTTTCAACCCTTTGATTGTCGTCGTTAAAGACCTCGGCGACAAGGCGTTTCTCATATCGGGCGCCGTCGGTAACCTCGTCGTCCGTCGCGCCCTGAATCTTGATCTTCATCGCCCTTTAGAATCCTTTGCGGCCGAGGCCAAGCAAGCCGCTGCTCGCTGTTTCAAATCGATCACTTTGTCTTTTGGGATCGAAAAAGGATCCTCCAAGATGGGAAGGGACCACGCATCATAGGGC
>JAABTK010000086.1 GCA_011389885.1 Gammaproteobacteria bacterium
AAGAGGTTTCCAGTTGGCCCAGCAGATCGACCATCATGTCGTTGTCCTTGGCCATGCGCTTGAGGCCGGTCACGAAGCTCGGCCAGGGGCCGGTCTCCAGCTGGTCCAACATCGGGGTATCGTGCATTGGTTTAGCCATGTCGTTCCTCCCGCATCGATCGGATCGCGGCGCGGCATCAGGGTTTCTCCGCGCCATTTTAGAAAAAGTCTAAGTGGAGCTTAGCCCCTTCGGCGCACCGGGAAAACACCGGCTTAATGGGGTATTTCTTAGCGTTTTACTGAGAAATTAGCTCAGGCCATGGCGGCCTCACATCACCGAGGCTAGGCCAGTTCGCGGCGAAAGTAGACGGGCGGAATGAGGGGTTTATGCCGGCGCGATCACGCACACGCGGTCGCGGCCCTGGTGTTTGGCGCGATAGAGGGCCTGGTCTACACGGCCGAGCAGCGACTGGAGGCTGTCCCCGGCGGCGAAGCCGGTGACGCCGATGCTGACGGTAATGGGGCCAACCGGGTCGAAGGCGGCGGCGGCCACGCTGGCGCGGATGCGCTCGGCGGTGGCACGGGCCGATTCCGCGCTGGTGTTGGGGGCGAGCACCAGAAACTCTTCGCCGCCCCAGCGGCCGAACAGGTCCACCCGGCGCAGGTCGCGGGCCACCGTCGCGGCGAAACCTTTGAGCACCCGATCACCTTTGGGGTGGCCCCAGCGGTCGTTGACCCGCTTGAAGTGATCGATGTCCAGCATCAGCAGCGCCAGGGGCTCGCGATAACGCGTGCTGCGGTCGATCTCCTGCGCCAGCAGCTCGCTGAAGCGGGCGCGGTTCACCAGGCCGGTGAGCGGATCCGTGCGGGCCATCCGTTCGAGCCGCTCCTGACTCTCCGCCAGACGGGTGGAGAGCCGGTTGAAGGCCTCGGTGAGCCGGGCCAGCTCCCCCTCGGCCCGCCGGCCCGGCGGCAGGGTCTCGCCGAGCCGACCGTCATGGCCCGCGAGGGCGTCGGCGAAGCCCTCCAGCCGCCGCAGCGGGCGCACGATAAGGCGCTGGAACAGGGCGAAGTGCAAGAGCCCGAGAAACCCCAGGCTCAGGACCAGGATCAGTGAAAGCTGCCATGAGATCCGATTCACCTCGGCATAGGCCTGCTGCAACGGGATGCGGATGGAGATCACATCGATGGTTTCCCCCACCCGCCGATTGAAGCTGCGCACCGGGCCATAGTGCGCCACCAGCTCCGCGGGCGCGGCATCGGGCGTGCTGTGACACCGCAGGCAGCCCGGCTCCAGCGTCTCGCCGCGCCGCAGGACCTCGAAAAAGGGCCGACCGTCGATCTTGCGCACCCGGGACACCGAGGTCAGCTCGGGGTCCGCGTTCAAGCGCCGCAGGAGGGCGGCCTCCGCGGCATCGGCCTCGTTGGCCGGGGTGCGTGCATCTATGGCGGCCTCCTTGTAGTAATAGTCGTCCAAGCCCGAGAGTTCGCGGAACAACCCATCGATTTGGCGCACCGCATAGGTGGATGACATCCATTGCGGGGTGAAGCTCTCCTGGTCCCGCAGCGGCCGCGTCTGCTCGAACAGCAAGGGCTTCAATTGGCTGGAAAAGTAGTGATGGGTGGCCAGGTTACGATTGAGCAGGACGAGCGCCTTGGCCTCCGCCCCCTCCAGCGCATAGCTGCGCATTTGCAGGTTGACCGCCAGGATGGCCGCCAGCCCGGCCAGGGCGAAGGCCCCGAGGAGCGTCAGATTGTAGGCCCGAAACAGCGAGGGCTTGGGGTCTGTCTGCGGTGATGGCATCGGGGAGCGCCGAAAGTCTATGATCGTGGCGTTATCCTAAAGTATTATGCTAGGTTTTGTATACGAGGAAAGCGAAACATGTATCAGACCGCCTTGGTGTTGCACCTATTGGGAACCGTGATCTGGGTGGGCGGGATGTTCTTCGCCCACATGGCATTGCGGCCGTCGGCGGAGGAATCCCTGGAACCCGTGCAGCGGTTGCCGCTGTTGTATCGCACCCTGACGCGCTTTTTCCGCTGGGTCTGGGCGTCCATCGCGCTCATTCTGGCCAGCGGCTATTGGATCTTCTTCGTGAAGTTCGACGCCCAGACCGCCGGCTACATCCACGCCATGCAGGCCATCGGCCTGGTGATGATCGGCCTCTTCGCCTTCATCTACTTCGTACCCTATCTCCGCATGGGCCGGGCCTTGGCCGAGGGTCGCATCCCCGAGGCCGGGCAGCGCATGGCGCTGATCCGCAAGATCATCCTGATCAACCTGATCCTCGGCCTGATCGAAGTGGTCCTGGGCGCCGCCAAGCCCTTTTGATTCCGCAGCCCGGCCCCACTTACCCAAAATACGCTCTGAAAACACAGCCAAGAGGTATCACGATGGACGTATTGGAAAGAATCCAGAAACTGGTGGACGACAACCCGGTGGTTATCTTCATGAAGGGCTCGCCCACGTTCCCGATGTGCGGCTTCTCCTCCCGCACCGCCGAGGCGATGAAGACCACCGGGGTCAAGTTCGCGCACGTCAATGTGCTGGAAGACCCCGAAATCTTCCAAAACCTGCCTCGGTTCGCCGACTGGCCCACCTTCCCCCAGGTCTACATCAACGGCGAGCTGGTGGGCGGCTGCGACATCACCCTGGAGCTAGGCGAGAGCGGCGAGCTGAAAAAGATGATGCAAGCGGCCATGCCCGCCGACTGAAGCGGCGAGGCCTCCCCGGGCCGCAGGCAGGCCGAGCCCAAAGGCTGCTTGGCGGCTCGATCTTAGAGGCGGATCTCCACGGCCTCGGGGTCGCCTTCAGGCCCAACAGGTGCCGGCGGTAGCAAACGCTGAGGCGCACGGCGCCCCGGCCGTGGGCCAGGACCAGATCGATCCAGAGCCCGTCATCCCGAATCCGCAGGCCCGAGAAGCAGCGCTGAACTAGTACGGCTGCGCACAAATAACGGAAACAACGGTTTTTAGCAACGCAGCGGGCGCAGAGGGCCGCAGAGGGCGCGGACGGGATGTTGCTTGATCATCCTAGCGTTCCATGGCGGGAACGCCTGTCCGCCGCTCCAGCCTCCCTTAACCGCCCGGAGTACAGCCCACGGGTTGTGCGGCTCTTCGCGTGCTCGGTACGCCGAAAGCGCCTGGGTTGCCAGTTCGTCAAACAGAGTCTCAAACGCGAGTTTGAAACACCGCTGGTCCCCAAGAAGGGCCTTGGGAACGAGCCA
This sequence comes from Gammaproteobacteria bacterium, assembly GCA_011389885.1. Taxonomy (GTDB): domain Bacteria; phylum Pseudomonadota; class Gammaproteobacteria; order Chromatiales; family Chromatiaceae; genus JABBTK01. The sequence goes on from JAABTK010000086.1 coordinate 3,207, forward strand.
ACGGCGGTCGAGGCTTTGGCGGATCGGCAAAGGCGCTCCCCCGTCATTGGCTTTGGTCGCGATCTATCAGCGCCGTGCCCGTCACTGGCGCCTGTTGAAGAACCACAGACGGACACGGATAAACACAGATTTAGGTCCAGAAGAAATCATTCTACACCACAAGTACGCCAAGTTTTAGCGCCCCTGACGGGCGCGGCGCTGAGAAGTTTGTGAACCTTTTGGGTTTCGCGGGAGCGCCTTTGGCCATCCTGCGGCCATCCGCGTCCATCCGTGTTTATCTGTGGTTTAACTTGTTGGCCCGCTGATTCCCAAGCCCCAGCGGGAGGTGCGGTCGAGGCCCGGCCCATGGCGCATCGGGCTGCCCAAGGGCGACCGGTGCAATGTTAGTGCTGGTGAGCATGCGGCCCCTCGCCATCTGGCGGTTTGATACCGAAGGATTTTTTGAGAAATATCTGCTCAGCAACCGCGATGACAATCATCGTCACAACCGCCACCCCGATCACAAAGGGGTCGGTGTTCAGCTTGACCCATAAAAAGCCTCCGAGCGCGAGCAGATCGAGCAATATAGCCAAGACCGGGACCCAGGCCTTGGCCTTAATATCCTCACGCAAATAGCGCAGAACGCCCCAATGAATGGCGATGTCCATAATCAGGTAAAAGACGATCCCCAGCGCCGCAATGCGGGAGAGGTCAAAAAATGCGGTCAGGATCAGGCCGAGAACCACAGTGTAGACCAAAGTGTGCTTCTGAATGCTGCCTGACATGCCAAAGTGGCTGTGAGGAACCAGTTTCATTTGGGTCAACATGGCCAGCATGCGCGAGACGGCGAAAATACTGGCCAGAAGGCCGCCCGCAGTAGCCATCATGGCAATCGCGACCGTGAACCAGACGCCATAATCGCCCAACGCTGGTCTGGCCGCAGCCGCGAGAGAGTAGTTTTGGGTGTTGATAATTTCGGCCAGCGAAAGGTTGCTGGCCACGGCAAAACCGACCAGCGTATAGATCACCACGCAGACCGCGATGGAAATCACAATGGCACGACCAACGTTCCGTTTGGGGTCTTGCACCTCCGAACCACTGTTGGTGATTGTTGTGAAGCCCTTGAATGCCAGTATCCCTAGCGCCGTTGCGCCCAGGAAGTTGCCAACCGTCCCCGCCTCTCCAGGGGCTGAGAAATCCACTGCAAGGCTGTCCGCAATCCAAATGCCCACCAGTCCGAAAATGAGAATGCCGACGATTTTCAGAACACCGATAAAAGAAGCCACACCTTGGATCAGGCGGTTACCAGAAAGATTGATCACAAAGGCCGCAAGAATGAGTGATACGCCGAGAATAGGCACCATCATGCCGCTTTCGTCACCGCCAAAAAGCTGCATGGCATAGGAGCCAAAGGTGCGAGCCAGAAAGCTCTGGGCAATTACCATCGAAAAATACATCAGCAACGCATTGAAGGCCGTCGGCAATCGGTTTCCATAGGCCTTATGCAGATACATGCCGATGCCGCCGGCAGACGGGTAGGCATTGGAAATCTTAATGTAGGAGTAGGCGCTAAAGGCAACGATTACGGCGGCGGCCAGAAACGCCAGCGGAAAAAGCACGCCGGTCATCTGCGCCATCTGCCCGGTTAGTGCAAAGATTCCGGCCCCGATCATAACGCCGGTTCCCAGCATGACCGTTCCAGATAACGTCAGGCTTCCCTGCCTGTAATGGGTTGTTCGATCTTCCCCCTTGCTCATAAATCCCCCAGTTGTTTATTTGCGCAATCATTGGTCTTAGCAGAATCGGATCCGAACGCCGAGGACGGGCAAGGGTGATCGGTGCGCCGAAACGGCAGCGGATTTTCGCCCAAACCCCAGGGAGGGGGCGAGCACAAGGAGCGGGCGGGCGGGCGTCCGATGGTTTCCGGCGGATCATCCGCTGCCGTTGCTAAGGTATTCCCCGATTTCGATTCTGAACCCCGGCGCCTCTTCGGCCGCCTTCAGCAGGCCAGCACAGTCTGGTTTGCGGCCGGGTTTGACAGGGCCTCCCCGCCGTGAAATCCCGGTTGCTTGCCCGCATCAACCTAGCAGAAATCGGACCGGGTCCTTGGTGCGGGCGCCTTCGGCCTTGCGGCGGCGGATGGTCAAGGGCGAAACCGGGCGGATCCCCTGAATTCCAAGGCGGGTGCGACGGGTATAGGGGGAAAACAACCAAGCCTGGTGGAATTCCACCGACGATTAGGGCGGACAGGGCCGGTTGGTCCGCCGAGCACCGCCCGCGCGGCCTCCGGTTAGGCGGCCCTTGTTTTCTACCGAGAAGGCCGCCGATCCAATATCGGCATTTAATTTGCTTTCCGTGGGGCAAGGCTTGCGACGACGATCCATGGGTTCGATTGCGCACCGATTTCTCCAAAAAAAGAGGATTCATGGGTTTCGATGAAGAGACGATTCAGTCCGTTTGGGTAAAGGGCCGCGGCATGGCCGACCGCGATCAGACCGAATGGCGCCAGGACCCATGCGGCGCCTGGATTAAACGGGCCGATTATGGCAAGGAAGGCTCCGAATTCGGCTGGCGCATCCTGCGCGCGGGACCCTCCGATCAGGGGGCATTGCATATTTGGAGCCCTTTCACCAGGGGAACGGCTACGATATCGAGAACGCCGAGCCCAAGTGCCGGATCACCGCGGATCGGCGGGACATCGCCCCCCAACAGCAGGTGGATGCGCCGAGCAATATCCCGACCAGCGCGTGATTGCGGATTGAACAACCAGCAGGAGACAAAGATGAGCGGGAACGTAGGCAGTGCGGCAGTGCAGGATCGCCGGGATCGCCTGGTCCAGGAAGAGGTTCAGGCCCCCTACAGGCCGCGGGTCAAGCCGCCCGAGCCGACCTTGTGCCCCGATTGCGGGGTGGTGTTTTGCGATGGCCGTTGGCAATGGGTGGGCGAGCCCCCGGAACCCGAAAAGGAGGAACGCTGCCGGGCCTGCCGCCGCATCCGCGACCGCGTGCCGGCGGGAATCCTGGTGCTGAGCGGAGAGTTTCTGCACGCGCACCGGGAAGAGATCATGAACCTGCTCCGCAACAAGGTGGAAGAGGAAAAGACCCAAAGGCCGTTAAAGCGGATGATGGGCGTCGAGGCCCTGGAGGACGGCTCGCTGGAGACCACCTTCACCGACCGGCACCTGCCCCGAGGCGTGGGAGCGGCGATCAAAAAGGCCTACGAGGGCGAGCTGGAGGTCCAATTCACCGCAGAGGCCGGTCTGATCCGCGCCTATTGGAGGCGCTGACCGCGATGACAAAGCGAAAGCATCTTCCCGTTTGGCCCGGCTCGCCGCGTCCCTTGGGGGCGAGCTGGGACGGCTCAGGGACCAACTTCGCCCTCTTCTCGGCCTACGCCGAGGCGGTGGAGCTTTGCCTTTTCGACCAGGCCGGCACGCAGGAACTGGAGCGCATCCCTCTCCCCGAATACACCAACGAAATCTGGCATGGCTATCTGCCCGATGTCGGGCCGGGTCAACGCTATGGCTACCGCGTCTACGGACCCTACCGCCCCGAGGCCGGCCAGCGCTTTAATCATCACAAGTTGCTGCTGGACCCCTATGCCCGAAGCCTTCGAGGGCGGATCGAATGGCATGACGCCCTGTTTGGCTACACCGTCGGCCATGCGGATGCCGACCTCTCCTTCGATGACCGCGATAGCGCGCCCTATCTGCCCAAGTGCGTGGTGATCGATCCCGCCATCACCGCCGACCGCCAGCGGCCGCCGCCCCGGCCCTGGCACGAGATGGTGATCTACGAAATGCATGTGCGCGGCTTCAGCATGCGTTTTGCGGGTCTGGATGAGGCGCGGCGCGGCACCTTCGGCGGATTGGCCGACGAGCGGGTGGTGGATTATCTACGGGAACTCGGGATCACCGCGGTGGAGCTGATGCCGGTGCATGCCTTCGTGAACGACCGCCGGTTACTGGAAAACGGGCTGCGCAACTATTGGGGCTATAACTCGATCAACTTCTTCGCCGCCGACTCGGACTACCTCGGGGAAGGCGGTGCGGGCGAGATCAAGGCCTTCGTGCAACGCATGCACGCGGCGGGGATCGAGGTGATTCTCGATGTGATCTACAACCACACCGCCGAGGGCAATCAGCTCGGGCCCACCCTCTCCATGCGCGGCATCGACAACCTGAGCTACTACCAACTGGCCGAGGATCCGCGCTACTACGAAAACTGCACCGGCACCGGCAACGCCCTGCAACTGCACAACCCCTCGGTGCTGCGCATGGTCACCGACTCCATGCGCTATTGGGCGAACGAGATGGAGGTGGACGGCTTCCGCTTCGACCTCGCCAGCACCCTGGCGCGGGCGGACAAGGAGTTCGACGAACACGCGAGCTTCCTCGACGCCGTGGCCCAGGATCCCGTGTTGTCGCGCCTCAAACTCATTGCCGAGCCCTGGGACATCGGCCCCGGGGGCTATCGCCTGGGCGGGTTTCCGCCCGGCTGGGCCGAATGGAACGACCGCTACCGCGACACGGTGCGCCGCTTCTGGCGCGGCGATCCGGGCCAGTTGTCCGAATTGGCCTCCCGCCTGGCGGGCTCCAGCGATCTCTTCAACCGCAGCGGACGCCGCCCCTGGGCGAGCGTGAACTTCGTCACCGCCCACGACGGCTTCACCCTCCACGACCTGGTGAGCTACAACGGCAAGCACAACGCGGCCAATGGCGAAGACAACCGCGATGGAGCGGACGAGAATTTCAGTTGCAACAACGGCGCGGAAGGCCCCGCGGAGGACCCCGACATCATCGCCCTGCGCCAGCGCCAGAAGCGCAACCTGCTGGCCACCCTGCTGCTCTCGGAGGGGCTGCCCATGCTGCTCGCCGGGGATGAAATGGGCAACAGCCAGGGCGGCAACAACAACGCCTATTGCCAGGACAACGAAATCGCCTGGTTGAATTGGGACGCCATGGAGGAACGGGACGAGGCCTTGCGCCTCTTCGTGCGCCGGCTCATCGAGCTGAGGCGGCGGCACATCGTCTTCCACCGCGATCGTTTTTTCCACGGCCGGCGCATCCCGGGGGCCAAGGTGCGCGACCTAGTCTGGTTTCGCCCCGACGGCCGGGAGATGACCAAGAAGAACTGGCAGGACGCCGAGGCCCGGACCCTGGCCCTGCGCATCAGCGGCGAGGCGGGCCGTTACCACCTCACCGAACGCGGCGAGGAGGAGCGCGACGACACCTTCCTGCTAATGCTCAACGCCGCCGACCACCCGGTCGGCTTTCGCTTCCCGGAAGACCGCGACCTGCGCGGCCCCTTGCTGGTGTTAGACACCAGTCGCGAAGACGGCGGATTGGACCAAGAGCGGCCGGTGGAAAGCCCTTTCGAACTGGAGGCGCGAGCCCTCGCCTTGGTGCGCTACAGCGGGGGCTGATTAAGGCTATTGGCGGCGATTCTTATACCAAGATTGCGCCGGATTTTGGTTCGTATTCAAGGCGCGCCACCCGCGCATAGCGGGCTTATGTAAGGGCTGGCGCAACGCCGAAGACGGACCAAAAGACCAGCAAGAGGGTATAAAAAGCCCCAGAAATAGCCTTAAGCCCCCAAATCCGAATTCGTTTGCCCCTGCGGCCTTCGGCGCGCCGGCCGATCTTTTGCGCCCAGGAAAGCCCCCGGGCGGTCGAAAATCAATAGGTGTCCTTCGTCGCCGTCGCACTTGTCCATAGCGTCGCGCGTTTGCATCAAGCCGCTGCCGATGGCGCCCACCTCCGGTCCAGCCGCTCACCGCAGCCCCCGCCTGAGCCTCCGCCGGCGCGGGTGCGTTTCAATGGGCGACGGTCACCGCACGATAGGCGAGCGCCCCCTGGACCAGCTTGTCGTGAGGGTCGCGACGACGCTGGAGCGCCTCTATCGCCTTCTTGAAGAGCTTCGCCCGTGCGACGAGCCGTTTGTGCTCGAAGCCGGCGCCGGCGCTGGCGGCGATGGTGCGCAGATGCTTGTCCATGGCCCTTACGTTCTCGCCGCGGTGGCCATTGCGGCGGCGGCTGACCTGCACCCAGGTTTCTAACGCTGGCATGGCGGTCCCCGCGAACAGCGGCGCGACCTGCCGGTTGAACGGCATGCGCGACATGCCGGGACGCATCATGAATTGGCGGGTCTGGTTTTCAAGCGCCGTGATGCCACGCTCGATGGACTCGGCCCAGTGCAGCACATCGGCCGGCGTCGTCAGCAGCCCGAGTCCCTTGGCAGGCTGGCTGGCGAAGGCCTCTCCGCCAGCATATTTCACCAGCTTCCGCGCCACACCTGAGCAGTTCTCGTCGCGGCTCACGGCCATGTAGCTGCGGTTGGGGAGCAGGTAGCCCATGCACCACTTGTGGTTAAGGCCCTGCATGTCGAGGCCCCAGTGCCGTCCCTGGACCCGCATCCCCGGTAGGTAGATCTTGTGGGTGGGCTCCTGGCTGTAAAAGAAATCGGCGCCATCGCGGCGAAGGCGCTACCCGTCGCGAGCCTGGAACTCGCCGGCCAGCAGCCGATCATTCGTTTTATAGTTCAGCTCCCCGCGCCGCTCGTGCATCAGTGTCTGGTGCTCACCGTCGTACTCCTTAAAGGGACGACCGGCGCCATCCGGCCACCAACTGGCGTAGCCGTTGTTCCCGTCATTGCGGTACTTGATCGCCGCGTGCCCCCATCGACCACCTGTAATGTTGTTTTTCCAAATCATCACAATGGCTTCGCGGGTCAGCTTGTTGCGGGGAATTCTGTTCCCGAGCCGCTCCGCCTGGGCCTCCATCTCCTGAACCAAATCGAACATTCCCCGGGGATCCGGGGCTTCGTAAGGCATAACAATCGTCTCCCGGGTATCAGCGGATAGCGATCTCGAGCCGGGCTATTGGCCCTTCCGGCGTAGTGACGTCACTCACGATGCGCGACACACTCAAAAAACAGGCGCCCAAGCCCCCCGGGGTCAGTCTTCGGACCTGCCGGGCTCGACGGGCAGCCATTCCTGGCCTGTGGCGTCATCGTCTATGTCGCCGGGTATGCTGTTGCGCCCTTCGATCCAATCCCCGAGATCAATCAAGCGGCAGCGCTCGCTACAAAATGGACGCCAGGGGGATTGCGGCCCCCAGGCGACGGCTTTTTCACACACAGGACAGCGGACGGTCGGCATCAGAAATTACACAAGGTCAGGTCGAATTCCACATCTTCCACCGTTTGCAGGCCCCGTTCGTCACGGCTGAAACAGAGGAACCGAACCGAGAAGCGGTTGCGAATGCCGCTGATCTCGGGAAACAGGCCGGCTTCCACCGGTAACTCCAGGCGCAGGATCTGGGGCGCGGGCTGCTGCGGATCCAGGCTGCGCTGATAAAGCCCCTCGCGGGCGAGGCAGGTTGTCGGCGCGCCGCTGCTGCGGATGAGCGTCAACAACAGGGTGATGGCGGCGCGCACCGGGCGCAGGCGTTGCTGCCAGTATTCCAGGTCGTGGCGGCGCTGGGCGCTGGGCAGTTGCAGCCAAAAGTGGAATTGCGGCAAATCGAAGGCGCAGGCCCCGCCCGGGATGCTGCTGCGGTGCATCACCGCCTTCAACAGGTCATTATGCCGAATTTGGCGATCCAACTGACCGTCCATGCGGTAAAGCGCTTCGGACATCGACCGCAAGTCCTCCAACACCGACCGCAGCCGTTTCGAGTCCACCCCGGGCGCCAGGGCCATTTGCTCCAGCACCCCGCGATGACGATCCAGTTCCTTAAGCAGTTCGCTCTTTAGGTCGTGACGGGCGAAAACCGCCGCAATCGCCAACAACGCCTCCACGGTGGCCCGGTTGTCCCAGGCCTCGTCGTGACCTTGGTGGAATTCCATTTGCAAAAACAGGTGCTCCAAGCGCAACAGGGTGCGGGTGCGCTCGTTCAACGGGTGTTCAAAGCGAACAAGGGGTGTGGAAGACATGAAAACCGAGGGGAGCTGGATGCGGGCTGCCGCGAATCCATGGATTGTTTCACAGGTAGCGGAGCCAGGGCAATTGGCTCAACGGGCACAAAGATTGCGGTTGACTACGCCTGCACTCGAATAACGGCCGCCACCGCGCTTAGCAGAGCGCGGGACAGCAACCGCAGCAATCTCAGTGCGTCGCGCCCGCTGGGTTCCGAAAGCGCCGGGGATCGGCTGTTGCCGATCCTTCGGCGCCACTAACCGGCAAGCGCCAGATAGGCCTCGTGCAGGGCCTGCACCTGCCGTTCCAGGGCCTGCGGATCCCCGCTGTTTTCGATCACGTCATCGGCCACGGCCAGACGCTGCTCGCGCGGGCATTGGGCAGCCAGCATGGCCCTTGCCTGCTGTTCGGAGCAGTGGTCGCGCGCCGTCAGGCGGGCGACTTGCTGTTCTTGCGCGCAATCCACCACCACAATGCGGTCAATCGGATAGCCGCCCCCGCTCTCCACCAGCAGCGGGATGCAGAGGATCGCATAGGGGGCCTGAAGGGCGTCCAAACGCGCCGTCATCCAGGCCCGCACCCGGGGGTGGATAATCGCCTCCAAGGCGCGGCGGGCGTTTGCATCGGCGAACACCAGTGCGCGCATTCGCGGACGGTCCAGGGCCCCGGCCTGGTTCAATACGGAGGCCCCGAATCGCTCCGTCACCGCGGCCAGGCCGGGCGCCCCCGGCGCCACCACGGCGCGGGCCGCCTCGTCGGCGTCGATGACCGGCGCGCCCAGCCGGCTGAAAAAACCCGCTACCGTGGTTTTTCCCGAGGCCGCGCCCCCGGTCAGGCCCACGACGAACATGCGGCCCTCCTAGCTCAGCCCAATCCGGACCAGTTCAGATAGGCCTGATTGATCTCGCCCCCCCAGAGCAGGCTGACCCAGCCCGCCGCGGCGATAAAGGGGCCGAAGGGAATGGGGTCGGAGCGGTCGCGCCCGCTCAGGGCCAACAGCGCCCCGCCCACCACGGCCCCGACCAGCGAGGACAGCAAGATGATTTGAAACAGATACTGCCAGCCGGCCCAGGCCCCGAACAGCGCCAGCAGCTTGAAATCGCCGTACCCCATGCCCTCTTTGCCGGTGAGCAGGCGAAACAACTGAAACACGATCCACAGCGAGAGATAGCCCGCCGCGGCCCCGATCACCGCGGTGGCGGGGTCGGTGAACAGGCCCTGGGAATTGGCCAGCAGGCCGAGCCAGAGAAACGGAAAAATGAGGCTGTCGGGCAGCAGCTTGTGGTCGTAGTCGATTAGGCTCAAGGCCAACAGCGCCCAAGTCAGCGGCAGCAGCAGCGCGGTTTCCCACGAAAACCCGAAGCGCCAGGCCACCACCAGGGAAAACAGCGCGGTGGCCGCCTCCACCAAGGGGTAACGCGAGGAGATCCCGCTGCCGCAATCGGAGCAGCGGCCGCGCAGCAACAGATAACTGATCACCGGGATGTTTTCCAGCGCGGTGATGCCATGCCCGCAATGGGGGCAGCGGGAGCGGGGGAGCACGAGATTGAACGGGCCGGAGTCGGGCGCGGCGGCTTCCATTTCGAAGAACTCCCGGCACTGCTCGCGCCAATCCCGCTCCATCATCACCGGCAAACGATAGGCCACCACGTTGAGAAAACTGCCCACCAGCAGGCCGAGCAGCCCTACGACCAACAGCAGCCAACCCTGGCTTTGGGCCAAAAGCTCGATCAGGCCCATTCAGACCGCCGCGGCCATTTGGAAGATGGGCAGGTACATGGCCACCACCAGCCCGCCCACCAGGGTGCCGAGGATCACCATAATCAACGGCTCCAACAGGCTGCTCAAGGCGTCCACCGCATTATCCACCTCTTCCTCGTAGAAGTCCGCCACCTTGGCCAGCATGGTGTCGAGGGCGCCGGACTCCTCGCCGATGGAGGTCATTTGCACCACCATGGAGGGAAACACGTTCTGCGCCTTCATTGCGGTCATCATGTTGGTGCCGGTGGCCACCTCTTCGCGCATCCGCAGCACCGCGTTTGCATAAACCGCGTTGCCGGTGGCCCCGGACACCGATTGCAGCGCCTCCACCAACGGCACCCCGGCGGCGAACATGGTCGACATGGTACGCGCGAAACGCGCCACCGCGGCCTTGTGCATAATCGGCCCGATGATCGGGAGGTGAAGAACAACGCGGTCCTTGATCTCGCGAAACTTGCGCGAGCGCAGATTGAGCTGCATCAGGCCGTAAATCGCCGCGCCGGCGCTGCCGAACACCAACCACCAATAGGCCTGCATAAACTCCGAAATGCGGATCACCAATTGGGTGAAGGCCGGCAGCTCGGCCCCGAAGCTGGAGAACAGGCTCTGAAACTGCGGAATCACAAAGATCATGATCACTGAGGTCACCAGCAGGGCGACCACGATCACCGCGATGGGATAGAACATGGCCTTTTTGATCTTGCCCTTTAGCGACTCGGTTTTTTCCTTGTAGGTGGCGATGTTGTCGAGCATGGTTTCGAGTACGCCGGCGGCCTCGCCGGCCCGCACCAGGTTGCAGAACAGGTCGTCGAAATACAGCGGCTGATTCGCCAGCGCGTCGGCCAGCGCCGTGCCGCCCTCCACGTCGGCCTTGATCTTCAGCACCAACTCGCCCATGGCGGGGTTTTCCGAGCCATTGCCCACCAGGTCGAAGGCCTGCACCAGGGGCACGCCCGCATCCATCATGGTGGCCAACTGACGGGCGAAAATGGAGATGTCCTTGGCCTCGACCTTGCCCTTGGAACCAAACAGGTCCTTGGGTTTCTTGCGCACCTTCTTGGCATTGATGCCGATGCGCCGCACCTCGGCCTTGGCCGCGGCCAGGGTTCTCGCCCGCACCTCGCCCTTGACCTTTTTTCCCGCCTTATCGAGGCCGTCGTACAGAAAGGTGGCGACCTCGTCGCCCTTCTTCTTCTTCTTGGCTGCCGCCTGTGCCATTTTGGATTACTCCTTGGTCACGCGATTAAGCTCTTGCAAGGACGTTACGCCGTCCTTGACCTTTTTCAGCCCCGATTTGCGAAGATCGGAAATGCCTTCCTTCTCCGCCTGGGCCGCCAATTCCAGCGAGGTCCCGCTGTTCATGATGATTTGGCTCATGGCCTCGGAGATCGGCATCACCTGATAGATGCCCACGCGTCCCTTATAGCCTTCGGTGCATTTGTCGCAACCCACCGGGGCGTAGACCTTCAGGTCATCCACCTCGTCCTCGGTGAAGCCCTCTTCGAGCAGGGCCTCGCGCGGTATATCCACCGTCTTTTTGCAGTTTTTACAGAGCCTGCGGGCCAGCCGCTGGGCCATAATCAGGTTCACCGCCGAGGCGATATTGAACGGGGGCACGCCCATGTTCATCAAACGCGTCAGCGTTTGGGGCGCGTCGTTGGTGTGCAGCGTGGAAAACACCAAGTGACCGGTCTGGGCCGCCTTGATGGAGATTTCCGCGGTTTCGAGGTCGCGAATCTCACCCACCATCACCACGTCCGGGTCCTGGCGCAGGAAGGCGCGCAGCGCGGCGGCGAAATCGAGGCCGATGGCCGCGTTCACCGGCACCTGGTTGATGCCGAAGACCTGAATCTCCACCGGGTCTTCCGCGGTGGAGATGTTGATGGTTTCGGTGTTGATCATGTTCAAGCCGGTGTACAGGGTCACCGTCTTGCCGCTGCCGGTGGGGCCCGTGACCAGGATCATGCCGTAGGGCTTGGCGATATTGGACTCGAAGGCTTTGCGTTGCTCCTCCTCAAAGCCCAGCGCCTCGATGCCGATATCCGCGCTGGTGGGGTCGAGGATCCGCATACAGATCTTTTCCCCGTACAGGGTCGGCAGGGTGTTGACCCGGAAGTCGATGGCCCGGTTCTTGGACAGCACCATTTTGATGCGCCCGTCCTGCGGCACGCGCTTTTCCGCCAGGTTCATGTTGGACATCACCTTGAGGCGGGCCGCCAGCCGCGGGCCGAGCTGCACCGGCGGCGAGGCCACCTCGTGCAGCATGCCGTCGATGCGGAAGCGGAGGCGATAGGCCTTTTCGTAGGGCTCGAAGTGCAGGTCCGAGGCGCCTTTGTTGATCGCGTCCAGCAGCACCTTGTTCACGAACTTGACGATCGGGGCCTCGTCGATCTCGGCGTCCGACTCCGAGGTCTTTTCGTCCTCTTGGGCGAACTCCACGTCCAGGTTGTCGAGATCGCTGCCCACCATGTCGGCGATGCTGCTCTCCTGGGCGCGCATCGCCGCCTCGATGGCGGCGGCCAGCTTCTCCTCCTCCACCACGATGGCCTCGGTGCCGAGACCGGTGTGGAACTTGATCTCATCCAGGCCCTGGAGGTTGGTGGGGTCCGACACCGCCAGAAACAAGCGCTTGCCGCGTTGAAACACCGGCAACGCATGGTGGGCGCGGATCAGCTTCTCCTCCACCAGGGTCACCGGGGCCTGCGTTATATCGAGGGCCTCCAGGTCCACCGCCGGCACCCCGAACTCCTGCGAGGCGGCCATGGCGATGGCCCGGCTGTCGGCCTTTTTTTCCTTGACCAGGTGGCTGATGAAGGGGATCTTCTTCTTCTTCGCCTCGGCCAAGGCCTTATGGGCCGTGTCTTCGGTGATCAGGTTGTCTTTGACCAAGCGTCGGGCTAGGCCGCTAAGTGCAATTGGGGGCTTGGATGATGCCATTTGTCAGTCGAATGTCTGTATCCGTTGAGCTATGATGCGCCCGAACCGTGCCCTGCCTGCAACACAGACAGCGAGGCCAAACGGGAGCGGGCCGCGTACCGTCCTGTGAAAATAGCCTAGATTGGCCTCCGAAGCAATTGGTGCGGGACAATTCGCGGTCCCTGGAACCCGACCTTGCGACCGATGGCCGCAGCCCCGGCCCCCTTGCCGACCATTGATTTGATGCCGAAAGTTGAGGAGAACGCCCCCATGGCCGAGTCGTCCGCACCACCCTTCAGCCTGAGCTTCGTGCTGCCGGCCTATAACGAAGAGGCCAGCGTCGGCCGCGTGGTGGCGCATTTGCGGGCCGAATTCCCCGCCGCCGAGATCCTGGTGGTGGACGACAGCTCGCAAGACCGCACCCGCGCCGAGGCCGAGGCCGCGGGCGCCCGGGTGTTGCGCCACCGCTACAATATGGGCAACGGGGCCGCGGTCAAGACCGGCGCCCGCAATGCCTCGGGCCAAGTCATTGTGTTCATGGATGCCGACGGCCAGCACGACGCCGGCGATGTGCGGCGGCTGTTGGCCGGCATCGAAAGCGGCTTCGACATGGTGGTGGGGGCGCGTAACGCCGGCTCTCAGGCCAATGCCAGCCGCTGGCTGGGCAACAATGCGCTAAACCGGCTGGCCTCGCTGATGACCGGGCGCAAGATCCCCGACCTCACCTCCGGCTTTCGCGCCGCGCGGGCCGACGTGTTTCGGCAATTCCTGTACCTGCTGCCCAACGGCTTCTCTTACCCCACCACCGCCACCATGGCCTTCCTGCGCTCGGGTTTCACCCTGGATTTCATCCCCATCAAGGCCCGCAAGCGCACCGGTCGCAGCAAAATCAACTTCGTGCGCGACGGCATCCGCTTTCTGGTGATCATTATGAAGGTCACCACCCTGTTCTCGCCCATGCGGGTGTTCCTGCCGCTGGGGATGCTGTTCTTCATGGCCGGGATGCTGCGCTACCTCTTTTTCTACATCCAGAGCGGGCATTTCTCCCAAATGGCCGGGGTGCTGTTCATCACCTCGGTGCTGGTGTTCCTGATCGGCCTGATCTCAGAGCAGATTACGGCCATCCACTTCGGGCTGTCCTCACGCCAACTGCACCGCGCCGACCCCGAAGATCAAGACCACTAATCGACCCAAACCGCCGCCATCGCCTGACCAAAGGCGCAGCCGGGGATGCCGATGCCGCCGCAGTCGAAGCCCGGGCCAGGCCGACAACCCCAAATCCGGCGACGCAGGGGCGGCCACAAAGGGCCATAGCGGGCGGGCACCCGGTTCGTTACCTCAGACAGCCTCTCAGTGCTCCTGGATGCTTTCGTCGATGGCCTGGCCGAAATGCCGGCCCTTGGCTGCGCCGAAGGCCGCCAGCACCGTGTCGCCGGTCTGCAGGCGGGTCACCGAGGCCGGCTCGCCCGCGGGCGTGGTCAAACGCACGGTTTCGGCGTTTTGCAGCACCAGCGCCACCGCACGCCCGTCCTCCGCCTCGGCCCGCACCAGCAACATGGGGCGCCGCTCGATCTTGTTGCGCCCCACCGCCGCCACCCGGCAGCGGCCCTCGGGGTCCACCGCCAACACCTCATCCCCGGCCTTTAGCTCGCACAGGTAAGCGGTCCGATCGCGCGGCAGACGCAGGTAGGCATGCACCGCCCCGGCATTGACCCGAAAGGGCCGCGCATCCGCATACGGGCTCGGAACGTTCTCGTTATGCACCAGAAACTGCGCACCCGCGGCGTTGCCCACCAGCAGCCCCTCGCCCGGCGGCAGCAAGCAGGCGGTGTCGATGCAGCAGCGATCACTCAGGGTCACCGGGCGCACCTCGACGATCCGCACCGGCGTCAGCGCCACCGTCTCCGCATTGGCCTGCTCCACCACCGCGGCCGTGCGCCGAATCGCCCCCGCATCATCGGTCACCAGCAGCACCCCGTCCGCGCCGCGCTCCATCACCTGCAGCGCAATCTCCGCCTCCTGCGCATGGCGCACGGTTTGAATCAGCCGGCCCGGTGCGCGGGCGATCAGGTTCTCCAGCGGAATGATGGTCCAATCGGCGTTTTCGATCACCGTGAAGCGCCGCGGGTCCAGTCGCTCCTCATCTGCGCGATTGGCGATTCGCAGCCGCTGCACGTCACGCCCCCATTGCAAGTCGCCGTCGTCGGCCAGGGTCTGAACCCGCCCCAACGCATGCACCGCCTCGGTCTGCCCCGCGGGAACCGCCACCGCATCCGCCCCGGCCTCCACCGCGGCGGTCACCAGCTCGCTCGAAAAGGGCTCCGGGGCCACCCAAAATCGCTTCTTCTCCGACATTCCACCCCCTACAGGCTGTTTGTTTCCTCGTCTCCACGCTGGAGTCGCGGTGAAAGTATTTTGACAAAAATGCAGGGCCGGGCTCGGGCAGCCGATTCAACCCCGCGACGGGTGCGGCCTTGGTCCGTTCGCCAGCCGAGGCCCGCCACTGGAGACCCTCTGCGCCCGCGACCAAATACGCCGCAGGCAGCCGCAGTCTTGCAGGATCTCCGCCCTCAATCCGATGGCGCGCCTGGAGAGCTTTACCGCCCCGGTCTGGCCGTCGGCGGTGCTCCCCGCCCGGCCCCGGGCAACGGTCGCCCCTGGAGCGGTCGCACCGAGGCCCCGCCCAGGCTGCTCACGACGGGCTGTTGTAGCGCCGGATGCAGGCGACCGAAGGGAGTGATTGCAATCCAGCATCAAAACCATCACTGCTTGCCTGAGACCTCGCCAAGGCGCGAACAACGCAAAGGATCCTCTCGGCGAACCCTGCGCCATGGCGAGATCGCTTCAGATCGAGCGCATTCCCCATTTGCCCCAACCGATTTACCAGGCCGTTAGTAGAGTCATCGGCGAACACTTCATCAAAGGCGCTATTATACAAGGCGCCACGGGGCCGCAGCATACCGTTCTCGACCACCCGCCAGGCGGCGGAGCGCTTGACGCGCTGGCATACGAGTACGCCTGCGCACAAACAACGGAACAACGATTTTTAGGAACGCAGAGGGCGCAGAGGAACGCAGAGCGCGCGCAGAAATTTTTGCTTAATCATCCCCGCGTTCCAGGGCGGGAATGCCTGTCCGAAGCCCCAGCCTCGCCTAGCCGTCTGGAGTACAGCCCTCGGGCTGTGCGGGTTTTCGGTCAGGCCCCAGGCCAAGGCGTATACGCCCTGAGCCCGCGGCCTTGCAGGGTGTCCAGGCGTTTCTCCAGGCGTTTCGGGGCGATGCGCTTGCGCTTGAGGGCTGTGTTCCAAAAATGCGATAAAGCGCGCATTTTTAGCCTGAATTTACCGATAGACTTGACACTCCCTCAATCAAGATACGGAAAAGGAGCCTAGTCCCATGCCACGCTTGCCTGTTCAAATCCTGATTTTCATTTGCACCCTCCTGTTCGCCCCCCTTGGCTGGGGAGAGCTTGCGGGCCAACTCAACCTCAATACCGCCCGCGCCGAACAACTGGAGTTGCTGCCCGCCATCGGCTCGGTGCGCGCCCGCGCCATGGTCGCCTACCGCGAACGACACGGCCCATTCGCCAGCCTCGACCGGGTTCGCCGGGTACCGGGCATCGGCCCGAAATCGTTGCAAACCATTCGCCGCTACCTCAAGCTTCAAGGCCAATCCGACCTCCATTTGAGCGAACTCACCGCGCCCCGCAACCCCCCAATGGCGCTGGGTGCGGCCGGCTTCGACCTCGCCGCCGGCGACCTGCAAATCCTTGCCGATGACCGCTACTTTCCCACCCTGCTCGGGCGCATCGCGCAGGCAAAACAGAGCATCGACCTCGCGATGTATGTCTTCCTGGTCAACCCCGACCACGCCGAAAACCGCCCGCTCCAAATCGTCCAGGCCCTGCTCGCCGCCAAGGACCGCGGCGTAGCCGTGCGCGTGGTCATGGAACTCGCCGCCGCCGATCACAGCATAAACGACAGCAACCGCGCCGCCGTAGCCGCCCTCGCCGCCGGCGGCATCGCCGTCCGCTTCGACGCCCCCGACACCACCTCGCACATGAAAATGGCCGTCATCGACGGCCGTTACAGCCTGCTCGGCAGCCACAACCTCACCCAATCCGCGCTCAAGTACAACCGCGAGCTGTCCGTGCTGATCGACGACCCAGCGGTGGCGCGAGAACTGCGCGCCTACATCGACCGGGTGGTCGATCCCTGACCCTGGGCAGCGCCTCGCACGTCAGCCGCCGTACAGCCCGTAGCCGCGCTCTGCGGTTCTCTGGGCGCCCTGCGCGCCGTCAGAAAGAAGAGAACAAAGAGAACAGGACGAAAAGCGAACAGGACACCCATAATTTCTGTGTTCGGACGAAGAACAGAGCAAATATGGGTGTCCTCGTCTTTCCGTCTTTCTGCTCGGCAGCCACAACCTCACCCAATCCGCGCTCAAGTACACCCGCGAGCTGTCCGTGCTGATCGATGACCCGAAAGCGAACAGGACAAAGCGAACACAAAGCGAACAGCGCAAAGCGAACAGGACACCCATAATTTCTGTGTTCGGACGAAGAACCGAGGAAATATGGGCAAAGCGAACAGGACACCCATAATTTCTGTGTTCGGACGAACACAAAGCGAACAGGACACCCATAATTTCTGTGTTCGG
>JAABTK010000087.1 GCA_011389885.1 Gammaproteobacteria bacterium
CTGCATCCCCACGCGGCGCGTGGGGACGAGGGGAAAGCCCCCGTGGGAGCGGATTGCATCCGCGATGCCCCGCATCCGTGCCTGGCGCAGCGCGCCGGGACTGCATCCCCACGCGGCGCGTGGGGACGAGGGGAAAGCCCCCGTGGGAGCGGATTGCATCCGCGATGCCCCGCATCCGTGCCTGGCGCAGCGCGCCGGGACTGCATCCCCGCGCGGCGCGTGGGGACGAGGGCGCACCGGGTCGCGGCGCGCGGGGACGGTGGGGTGCGTCTGCGCTGCGATGTTTTGGGTTTCTTTGCGCCCCGCCGCCTGACCCTATAGAATCCCCGGATGGACGTATCCTACATCTTAGAACCTCTTAACGACGCCCAGCGCGAGGCGGTGGCGGCGCCGCCGGGCGGTCTGCTGGTGCTCGCCGGCGCGGGCTCGGGCAAGACCCGGGTGTTGACCCACCGCGTCGCTTGGCTGATTCAGGTGCTGGGCGCCTCGCCCTGGAATATCCTGGCGGTGACCTTCACCAACAAGGCGGCGCGGGAGATGCGCGGGCGCATTGAGGAGATGCTCGCCCAGCCCGCCGGCGGCATGTGGGTGGGCACCTTCCACGGCCTGGCCCATCGGCTGCTGCGGGCGCACTGGGAGGATGCCAAGCTGCCCAAGGGCTTCTCGATCCTGGACTCGGATGATCAGTTTCGGTTGGTCAAGCGCATCCACAAATCCCTGGAGCTGGACGAGGCCCGCTGGCCGCCGCGCCAGGCCCAGTGGTTCATCAACGGGCGCAAGGACGAGGGGCTGCGGGCCAAGCACTTGGATCACGGCGGCGATCCGTTCCAAAGGCAGATGATCCGCATCTACCTGGAGTACGAACAGGCCTGTGAGCGCGGCGGGGTGGTGGACTTCGCCGAGCTACTGCTGCGGGCCTTCGAGCTGTGGCGGGACCGGCCGGACATCTTGCACCACTACCGCGAGCGCTTTCAGCACATCCTAGTGGATGAGTTCCAGGACACCAACGCCATTCAGTACGCCTGGCTGCGCCTGCTGGCCGGCGAGCGGGACAACCTGTTTGCGGTGGGCGACGACGACCAGTCGATCTACGGCTGGCGCGGTGCGCGGGTGGAGCACATCCGCAATTTTCAAAAGGATTTCCCCCAGTGCAGCCTGGTGCGCCTGGAGCAGAACTACCGCTCCAGCGGTAATATCCTCGGGGCCGCTAACGCCCTGATCGCCAATAATCCCTCCCGCCTGGGCAAAAACCTTTGGACCGAGGACGGCGACGGCGAGCCCATTCGGCTGTATACCGCCTTTAACGAGGTGGACGAGGCGCGGTTCGTGGCGGACCGGCTTCAGGGCTATTTCGAGCAGGGCTATGCGCGCCGCGAGTGCGCCATTCTGTATCGCTCCAATGCCCAGTCGCGCCAGTTTGAAGAGGCCCTGATCCAGGCCCGCATCCCGTATCGAGTTTACGGCGGCCTGCGCTTCTTTGAGCGCGCCGAGATCCGCGACGCCCTGGCCTATCTGCGGCAGGTGAGCTTCGCCGGCGATGATGCGGCCTTCGAGCGGGCGGTGAACCAGCCGCCCCGCGGCATCGGCCCGCGCACCCTGGAGACCTTGCGCATCCGCGCCCGGGAGTCGGGCAGTTCGCTGTGGGATAGCGCCCGCAACATCCTCGACGAGGGCGCGCTGCCCACCCGTGCCGCCAACGCCCTGCAGCGGTTCGTGGAGCTGATGGAGGAGCTGCGTGTCGAGCTCGGCCGCAGTGAATTGCCCAACACCGTAGAGCGCATCATTCAGGCCAGCGGCCTGGCGGAGCACTTCAACAACAGCAAGGACGGCAAGGGCGTGGACCGGGTGGAGAACCTGGAGGAGCTGGTGAACGCGGTGCGCCAGTTCAGCTACGACACCGAAGACGACGAGGTGGACGACCTCGCCGCCTTCCTGGCCAATGCCGCGCTGGAGGCCGGAGAGGGGCAGGGCGACCCCCACGCCGATTGCGTGCAGTTGATGACCCTGCACTCGGCCAAGGGGCTGGAGTTCCCGTTGGTGTTCCTGGCCGGGGTGGAGGAGGGGCTGTTCCCCCACAGCATGTCGCAACAAGACCCGGACCGCCTCGAAGAGGAGCGCCGGCTTTGCTATGTGGGCATGACTCGGGCCATGAAGCACCTCTATATCAGCCATGCCGAGACCCGCCGGCTGCACGGCAGCGAGAACTATCCCATGCCGTCGCGCTTCCTGCGCGAGATCCCGGCGGACCTGATTGAGGAGATCCGCAGCGCCAGCGTGTCCCGCCCGCGGTTTGCGCCGGCCGCCGGGGCCTCTTCAGGGGAGGGCCTGCGCCTGGGCCAGCGGGTGAACCACGCCAAGTTCGGCGAGGGCGTGGTGCTGAACACCGAAGGCTCGGGCGGCGCGGCGCGGGTGCAGGTCAATTTCGAGAACGTGGGCATGAAGTGGTTGGTGTTGGCCTACGCCAATCTAAGGCCCATCTGACGGCAGTGAGGATCTTATGGAAACCGATACAGTGAAACAGTTGATCGAGGCCGGCATCCCCGGCGCCGAGGCCCATGTCAGCGGCGACGGCTGCAACATGGAGACCACGGTGATCGCCGAGGCCTTTGAGGGCAAGACCCCGGTGCAAAAGCAACGCCTGGTAATGGCCACGGTGCGCGAGCAGATCGAGAGCAACGAGCTGCACGCCATCGGCATTAAGACCTTCACCCCGGCCCAGTGGGCGGAAAAGAGTGCCGAGGGCTGAGGGCAGGGCGCTGAGTTGGAGGTCGAGGCTTTAGCCGGTGCTGTCGGTGCGGGGGGCGGTCACCGCCTGAAGGCCTGGCTTTTCCCCCTCGCGCCCGCCTTGTAAAGCCGCTTTTCGCATCCATTATTAGGGTAGAGGCGCAGGGAATGGGCCAGGGAGATCGGCGGCGTCGGTCCGGCAGGGAGTCATCGAATCGCAGAGCAAGCCAACAGGAGACGCAGCATGTTCCTCAAGCACAAAAACAATGGTTCCATGGTCGAGGTATTGGGCATCGGAGACCTGATTAACCCGAATCACGATCACATCGTCGGGCGCTACAATAGCGGCGAAGAGCTTCAAGAGCCGGAGAAATTCCCCAAGAGCGAACTCGCCTTCCTCTCGGGCGAAAAGCTGCCTCAGTGCTGGCTCGACGTACACTATCGCGACGCCGAGGTGCATACCGGCTGAGCGTGGAGTGCAAAACTTTAGTTTTGCCTGCTAGCCTGGAGTACAGTCCTTGGGCTGTGCGTGTTTCCGGCAATCGAAACACTTCTCTGCGTCCTCTGCGGTTCTCGGCGTGCTCTGCGTTCCGAATTGGCATGGAGTCGGTTGTTGCCGTGACCTCGGCTAGGGGGCTTCGGTCTCTTCGGGGGGGCTGAGGACCGCCTCCATCGCGTCCAGCGCCTCTTCGGAGACGAAGTGGACGATCATCGGGTGGATTTGCAGCCAGGCCTCGGGGTTTTCGAGGTCGTCTTCGCTGCGGAAGCGGATCAGGCGCAGTTGGCGCATGCGATGAAACAGCCGTTTGCGTTCGGTGAGCTTGTCCGGCAGGCTGCGGCCCAGATTGTTCTTGAGTGCGATGCCGATGGATTCCACCGGCTCGTTGACGAAGCCCGCCGCGTCCACCTTGCCCTCGCGTAGGGCCTGGTCGTATTGCAGGCGCAGGGCGAGCAGCAAGGCCGTTTCGTGCTGGCTGAAACGCGAACGCAGGCTGCCGCTGTAGGCCTGCTGTTCCGCGTCCTCCATGCCCGGCGTCCGGCTGGCGGGCGGATACAGCCGCAGGTAGGCGAAGCGCGGGTCGTGAAACACCCGCACCCCCATCAATTCCAGATACTCCTCCACCAGTTCCTGGATGCGCAGGTAGCGGTCGTACAGGATCTGTTCCACCTGACTCTCGTCGCGCACCAGCAGGCCGTAGTTCAGGAGCCGAATCACCAACTCCCGAAAGTCTTCAAGGTTCAGGTCTTCAGCTTGCAATTTTTGGTCGATGGCGTGAATGAGCACGGGCTTTCCGGTGTCGGTTTAAGGTTTTTGATGGCGCGCCACCAGCCGGATCTCGAAGCCGTCGGCGGTGTGAAAGTGTTCGCTGCGGAGCTGTTGATTCAGCGGGGTCACCTCGAACAGGAATGCGTTGGAAGGATCGGCCTGGCCGGCCGCCTCGATGGCGTGGGCGCTCATCAGCAGGTCGCGGGCGTCTTGCACCGGCAGCTGGTCCGTGCGCACGCGACCGTTGCGCCCGACGGCGGCGGCGAGGTATTCGCGCAAGGCCCGGTTGTTGACGCTAAACGCAAGCTCCAGCGCCTGCTGGAGAAAGAGTTCGCGCCGGGTGGCTGGATCGGGCTCGGCCTGGGCCTCTAGGCGGGTCTCCACCTCGCGCCTGGGCTCGCCGCTGCGCAGGCGCAGGCTGTCGGGGTCGGGCAGGGCCAAATTGAAACTGGCCAAGGCGTCGCCGGCCGCCCGCAGTGCCGCATCTTGCGCCGCCGGTTGCTGTCGGAGTTGGGCGCACAGCTCGCGCAGCCGGTTTTGGCGGGCGCCGCCGTAGCTCAGTTGGCGGATGATGATGTCCGCACGCCGGGTGAGGCCGTTCAGGGCGTCGCGCAGGGCCGGCAGCATCACTGTGCAGGCGCCGTGCAGGCGGCCCTCGATGCGGTCGAGAATGGTCAAATACAGCGACTGGCGCGGGTCGCCGATCAACTCCGGGGCGGCCGTTCGAAGATCCCCCTCGGCCTTGGCCTTGAAGTCCTTGCGCTTGCGGCGGGCGCGGTTCACTAGGTCCTGAATCTCGTCGCGGTACTTTTCTACGCTGTCCGCGGACAGGCGCACCGCGATGTCCGGCATGAAGCGCTTCTCCATGTAATCGAAGAACTCGTCACTGGCGCGCTGGGTCTGGCGCTGGCTCTCCACCGCATGCACCAACTGGCGCTTGCGTTCGTCCAGCTCCGAGATGACGTCGCTGAAGTCGCTGACGATGCGCTCGGAATACTCGAAGCCGTCCAGCAGGTCGTAGACCTCGCCGCTCTCCAGGAAGGCCTGCAACGCATTGCGGGTGTTGCGGGTGTTGCGGTGGCGGGTGCGGAAGCGGCCGCCCGCGGTCTCGGTCATGGCCTGGGAGAACCGGCGCCCGGCGCGGGTGAAGCCGTAGCTGCTTTGCAGCGTGGCCTCGTCCACTAGGCGCTCCAGCCAGCCGTGATCCAGCAATTGGTTGAGGATCCAGCCGGCCTGCTCGCGCTCGTTGCGGCGCGGCGCCTGACGGCCTTCTTCCGGCGTTTCGTCCAACACCGGGGCGCGCGCGAGGGCCTCTTGAAAGGCCGCTATCAGGTGCTCTCGGTCATGGATCTGGCGCTCTTCGCCCCAACTGCCGTAGATGCGGCGATACAGCTCCCGCAGGCAGGCCGCGACCTGCTCACGGTACTTGCCGATCAGCGGGCGGAATAGGTGGCTGCGTTCCGGGGTGAAAAACATGCGGGCGTCAGGCGGCGGCCGGCGGGTCGCCCGGCGCGCCGTCGCGGCTTAGTTTTTCCAGCAGATCGGGATTGCGGTGCTCGATTAGCTCCACCATTAAGGCGCGCACCGAGGCCGGGTCCTCGGCCTCGCGTTCTTCAATCAACAGCCTGATGGTTTCCTGGTATTCCACGTCCCCATACACGGCCCGCAGCAGGCTGCCCAATTGCTCCGGATCCAATTGCACCAGGGCCAGCTTCTGGTCGATGCGGCGGTGGCTGAGGTCGATGCGGATTTGATCGAAACAGAACGCTTGGACGCCCAGTAGGATCTTCTCGAAGTTGGCATTAAGGCCCTCGGAACCCGACAACGGCTTGAAGAGCTTGATTTGGGTCTTAAACAGCACGGGGCCGAGGATGCCCAAGGCCACCGCGCTGGCCCAGCCCGGTTGCACCACCTGAAACTCCAGCAGCACCCGACCCATTAAATAGGTGAAGAGCAGGTACAGCAGGTAGTATGGCAAGGCCCAGCGATTGAGCACGGCGCGCACCGCCTGGGGTTTGTCGCGAAAGGCCCCGGCCACCTCGGCGGCCCCGAGCAGCAGGGACAAAAAGATGGCCAGCGCGAAGTAGGGGGCGCTGTGCTCGGGGAACAGCGCCCAATCGACCGCATGCGGCGGAATGGGGTCCGGGCCGGCGGGCGGCATGGGTCAGGCGCCGCCAGGGGCTTTGATGGATTCGTATCCGGCCGGGGTCAGCTCCAGGGCATCGCCGTAACCGCCGCGAAAGGCTTGGCGCCGCCGCCGGATCAGGCCGAGTTGTTCGAGTTTGCCGATCTCCTCGCGCAGATCCCGCAGGCCCTTTAGGGTGCGGGCCTGGATTTCCACCTCGCTGGCGTTGCCCAGGTCGGCGATCATTTGCGCGATCTCACGGTCATCGGTGGTTAGTGACAGGCTCACGAGTGCGGTCAAAGGGGGCCTCCGCCAATGCAGGTTTATAGGCGCTTAGGCGATTTCCGGGAATTCTCATACCATTGCGGCAGGTCTTTGCGTCCGCCACCGGGGCTGCGGCCACCGTCGCCTAGCGGGCATGGCGCCGGTGGCCGCGCCTTGTCGGCGGGGCCGAATCCGGCGCGCCCCGGCTATAAGCATTCCCGCCAATCGCCTTAAAGCTCGGAATCTAGGTAAAGTATAGCGCATCGGCGCGCTATACAAGGGGTCGAAATCCGCTGAAGGCCCAGCCGCACGGCCCTAATTTCAGATTTTTCCTACACCCAAGGGTGACCGATCTCACAGTGTGACGGCCGCTTTTTCCGGATACTGCACCTGTCGCCGGCAAGGACGCGCTTCCACGGACGACCCATCCCCTCCCCCGTAACAGGAAAGCCCAGGGAACGGGCGGCATTGCAGGCGGCATTCGGCCCGGCCCCCAAGGAGGGGGGCCGGGCCTTTCTTGTTCTCGGCCGGCGGTTTCTGCTTACCGGCGCTTGCGCACCCAGCCGATAAACCCGCGCACCAGCGGATCCGCCAGCAACCCCTCGCGGGTGTTTAGGCGCCGCCCCAGGTCCTTTTCGCTAAATTGCCGATGAATGAAGCTATGGCACGCGCGGCAGATGAAGAGGCCGCGGGAGCGCATGTCCTCGCGCGCGAAGTTCTTGCGAAACCACTTGTTGGAGTGGCAGGTTCGCGGGATTAGGTGATGAAAGGTGAGGGGTGCCGCACGCCCGCAGAGGGCGCACCGCGCGGAGTCCTCGGCTTGCGGATGGTGAAGCGCCATGCAGATCCTCCTCGGGTCGGTTCACTGCCAGGCCCAAGCCCCCCAGGGAGGTCGAGGCCTTAGCCGGGGCGAGCGAAGCCCCGAGCGTTGTGGATGCCTCCAAACCCGGCTGAAGCCTCGACCTCCCAAGCCCCCCCCCAACGGAGGCCGAGGCTTGACTGTGAGGGCCCGCGCAACAGCATGATTCTACGCGTTGCCCTGTGCCGCGCACAAAGGCCAAGCAGGCCGCGCCGCGTTACCCGAGGTAACCTCGCTTTGTTACCTTGGGTAACGTTTCGGCCTGGGTCGGCCGCCGCACCGCAACCAAGCGCTTGGTTTTATGGGAATTCTGAGGCTGGCATTAGGATTGCAAGCTATCGGGAATCAATGCCTTCGGATGCCTTATGACCACTGCAAGCCTGCAATCCACCCTTGAAATCCTGCGCCGCCATGCGCCCTTCGATCAAATGGCGGAGGCGCATTTGGAGCAGTTGGCGCGGTGCTGCAAGCTGGGGCTGTATGCCAACGGCGAGGTGATCCTGGGTCCGGAGGATGGCGCGGCCGACCGCTTTTATATCATTAAGGAGGGTCGGGTGCGCGGCGAGTCCGGGGCGGAGGAGGGCACGGCCTGGGAGCTGACCGCGGGGGAGTGCTTTCCGGTGGGCGCCCTGCTCGGGCAGCGGGCGGTGCGCTTGATCAACCGCGCGGCCGAGGAGACCGCTTGCTTCGAGCTGGAGGCGGCGGATTTCCACTGGCTGGTGGACCAAAGCCCGGTGTTTCACGACTTTTGCACCCGGCGCATGGCCAATCTGCTGGACAATGCCCTGCGCGATATTCAGGCGCGCTCCATGAACCGGGTGTCGGAGATGGGATCGCTGAACGCCCCCTGCAACCGGCTGGTGCGCCGTCGGCCCTTGAGCTGTGCGCCGCAGACGCCGCTGCGGGAGGCGCTGGAGACCATGTCCCGGGAGCATATCGGCAGCATGATCGTGGCCGACGCCGGGCGCCGCCCCCAGGGCATGCTGACCCTGTACGACGTGTTGGAGCGGGTGACCCTGGCGGCCACGGATCTGGCCGCGCCCATCCAGCAGGTGATGGACCCGGAGGTGCTGCGCCTGGCCCCAGAGGCCCCGGCCTACGAGGCGGCGCTGTTGATGGCGCGCCACAGCCGCGACCATATCTGCGTGGTGGACGCCGAGGACCGCCTGGTGGGCGTGCTCTCCGAGCGCGACCTGTTTTCGTTGCAGCGGGTGGGGCTGGTGAGCCTGAGCCGGGCCATCGCCCGCGCCGAGCAGGTGGCGGAGCTGGCGCGGCTGGGCGGCGACATCCATCGGCTGGTGGAGCAGATGCTCGCCCAGGGCGCCTCGGTGGAGCAGTTGAACAAGATTATCACCGAGCTGAACGACGGCATCGCCCAACGGGTCATCGACCTGACCCTGAGCGGGCAGGCCGCGGCCCCGGCCTTCACTTGGCTCAGCTTCGGCAGCGAGGGGCGCATTGAGCAGACCCTGAAGACCGATCAGGACAACGGCATCCTGTTCGCGGTCCCCGCGGGAAGCGACCCCGAATCGATGCGCGGCGAGCTGCTGCCGCTGGCGGAGCGCATCAACCAAGGGCTGGCCCAATGCGGCTTCTCGCTCTGCCCCGGCAACATTATGGCCGGCAACCCCGAGTGCTGTCTGAGCCTGGAGGAGTGGCAGGCGCGCTTTGCCCGCTGGATCGACCAAGGCACGCCCGAGCACCTGTTAAAGGCCAGCATCTTCTTCGATTTCCGCCCCCTATGGGGC
Organism: Gammaproteobacteria bacterium; assembly: GCA_011389885.1. Taxonomy (GTDB): domain Bacteria; phylum Pseudomonadota; class Gammaproteobacteria; order Chromatiales; family Chromatiaceae; genus JABBTK01. The sequence goes on from JAABTK010000087.1 coordinate 8,988, forward strand.
GACGCGGCGCCCGCCCGCCAACTCCGGGCCTGGCTGACCGAAAAGATGCGCCCCAATACCCGCTTTCAGCGCCAAATGGCCGCCAACGCCCTGCGCAGCCGCCCGCCGCTGGGCCTGCTGGGGGACTTTAAGGTCTCCGGCGGCAAGGGGGAGCGGCCCCACACCCTGGACCTGAAGCTGCAAGGCGTCACCCCCTTCGTAGACGGCGCCCGCATCCTGGCCCTGGCCCAGGGGGCGGACGAGACCAACACCGCCGCCCGCTTGCGCGACCTGGCGACCAAACAAACCCTGCGCCCCGCAGACGCCGAGGCCTGGATCGAGGCCTATCAATACATCCAACTCCTGCGCATGCGCAACCACCAACACCAAGAGGAGCAAGGCCAAAGCCTAGACAACCGCTTCGACCCCGACGAACTCAACGAACTGGACCGGCGGATATTGAAAGAAGCCTTCCGCCAAGCGCGCAAACTGCAAGCCAAGATCAGTTTGCAATACCAGCTTTGAAGGGAGTGGTGAATGGTGAATGGTGAATGGTGAATGGTGAATGGTGAATGGTGAATGGTGAATGGTGAGTGCGGACGCCAAGCACTAAGAACTCACAACTGACAGCAGTGCGTAGGGTGCGTTAGCCCCGCCCGCAATGAGTTTGCGCAGGCGGAAAGGCCCCTAGACGCAGAGGCGTGTACAGCGCTCACCGGAATGGGCGGGGCGTAACGCACCATTTGCCCGCTCGGATTTCGCGGCTTGCCGAGTTCAGGGAATCGGTGCGTTACGGCGCGCGCAAGGTTCGGGGTGAACGGAAGGCCTTGGTCATCCCCCCGGCCAATACCCTGCCGAGGGCGCGGGTAATAGGCGGTTTTGCCCATTAGTTTCAACCACTTACGGTGAAACGGTCGCCGCGAGTGGTCAAGGTGGCCGGAACGATGATCAAGGCCGAACGGAACGCTGGATGCGGCGCGCCTAACGCACCCTCAGCGTTGAGTGCTCGGTAACTGGCGCTTCGAACTTCAAACTTCAAACTTCAAACTTTGTAAGGGGAGGTTTTTATGCAAGACAGTAACAAGATGTCCGAATACTGGAGGGCCAATTTGCGTATTCTGGTTGGCTGTTTGGTGGTTTGGTTCGTGGTGTCCTATGGCTTCGGCATTCTGCTGGTGGAGCCGTTGAACAGCATCCATTTGGGCGGTTATCCGTTGGGTTTTTGGTTCGCCCAGCAGGGTTCGATTTACGCCTTTCTGGGTCTGATTTTGTTCTACGCCTGGCGCATGAACAAGCTGGATCGCGAATTCGACGTACACGAAGAAGACTGAGGGGCGCAAACGAATGGATCTGCAAACACTGACCTATATCGTCGTGGGCGCCAGCTTCGCCCTGTATATCGGCATCGCCATTTGGTCGCGAGCGGGTAGCACCGGCGAATTCTATGTGGCCGGCGGCGGCGTGCATCCGGTGGCCAACGGCATGGCCACGGCGGCGGACTGGATGTCGGCGGCCTCCTTTATCTCCATGGCCGGGCTGATCGCCTTCCTCGGTTACGAGGGCGGCATGTACCTAATGGGCTGGACCGGCGGCTATGTGCTGCTGGCCCTGCTGCTGGCGCCTTATTTGCGCAAGTTCGGCAAGTTCACGGTGCCCGAGTTCATCGGCGACCGCTACTATTCCCACACCGCGCGCGTGGTGGCGGTGATCTGCCTGATCTTTATCTCCTTCACCTATGTGGCGGGCCAGATGCGCGGCGTGGGCATCGTGTTCTCGCGCTTTCTGGAGGTGGACATCATCACCGGCCTGATTATCGGCATGAGCATCGTATTCCTGTACGCGGTGCTCGGCGGCATGAAGGGCATCACCTACACCCAGGTGGCCCAGTATTGCGTGCTGATCTTCGCCTACACGGTGCCGGCGGTGTTCATCGCCTTTCAGTTCACCGGCAACCCCTTGCCCCAGCTCGCCCTAGGCTCCGAGATGGCGGACGGCTCGGGCCAGTTGCTGCAAAAGCTCGATCAGGTGCTGGTGGACCTCGGCTTCGGGGCCTATTCGGCGCCATTCAACGATAAGAGCATGATCGACGTCTTCGCCATCACCGTGGCCCTGATGGTGGGCACCGCGGGCCTGCCCCATGTGATCGTGCGCTTCTTCACCGTGCCCAAGGTGCGCGACGCCCGCCGCTCTGCCTTTTGGGCGCTGTTCTTCATCGCCATCCTGTACACCACCGCTCCGGCCGTGGGCGCCCTGGCGCGCATCAACCTGGTGGATACGGTGAACGGCCCCGACGGCGCCGGAACCCCCTACACCGAGATGCCCGGCTGGTTCGAGACCTGGGAGAAATCGGGCCTGCTGGCCTGGTACGACCACAACGACGACGGCCGGGTGCAATACGCCGCCGGCGCCGCGACGGAGGGCAAGCCTCAATTCGCCGCCGGCGCCGATCAGCCCCAGGCCCTCGGCGAGCACGGCCAGCGCCTGGTGGAGAACCCCTCGGCGGGCGAGTTCGACCCCCAGAAGCAGCCCTTCGCCAACGAGATCTATGTGGACCGCGACATCATGGTGCTCGCGAATCCCGAGATCGCCGACCTGCCGGACTGGGTGATCGCGCTGGTGGCCGCGGGCGGCATCGCGGCGGCCCTGTCCACCGCGGCGGGGCTGCTGTTGGTGATCTCCGCCGGCATCTCCCATGATTTGCTCAAGGGCACCTTCATGCCCAAGATCAGCGAAAAGGCCGAGCTGCTGGCCGGACGCGTGGCCGCGGGGGTGGCGGTGTTGATCGCGGGGTATCTGGGGGCCAATCCACCGGCCTTCGTGGCCCAGGTGGTGGCCTTCGCCTTCGGCCTGGCCGCCTCCTCGCTGTTCCCGGTGATCCTGATGGGGATCTTCAACAAGCGCATGAACCGCGAGGGGGCCATCGCCGGCATGCTCAGCGGCCTGGTGTTCACCATGGGCTATATCCTGGCCTACAAGGGCGTGTTCTTCGAGCCCCTGATCGCGAACACCCCGGAGAATTGGCTGTTCGGCATCTCCCCCGAGGGCATCGGCTTCATCGGCATGCTGGTGAACTTCGCCGTGGCCTTCACCGTGTCCAAGCTCACCGCCGCCCCGCCGGAGCACATCCAGCACCTGGTGGAAGACATCCGCGTACCCCGCGGCGCCGGAGTGGCTACCGGGCACTAAGGCCTGTAAACTCTGCGACTCTGCGAGGGAATGCGGAGTTCGCGGAGGCTGTTTATAACGCAAAGGACGCAAAGAGGGAACGCAGAGGGCGCAAAGGACGCGAAGTGATGTTTTTGGATGGAGGTTTCAGAATGAGCAGACGTGCCGGCAAAGAGAGTCGTCCCGATGCATCTGAGCTTAACCACGAGGCATATGGTAAGGGCTGCTCGCATTACGAAAAGGGCAACTATAAAAGAGCTAAACTGGCGTTCGAGTCGTCTCTCGAATATTGGCCAGAAGATCCGCAAGCATGGTTTGCTTTGGGGGTTTGCTTTGATGCGCTTAAGAAACCAACAAGGGCGGAAGAGTGTTTCAGGAACGCACTGATGTATTCCCAAGAGGAAAAGAAGCCTGATGTTTATTATAATTTGGGCAACAGTTTATATGATCAAGATAGATTCGCCGAAGCAATTGGATTCTATGAGAAAGTCACCGCGCAAAGCACGCCATATTGGATGGCGCAAAGAAACTTGGCGCGAGCTAAGAGTAAATTATCGAATTCGTAGCTCGGGTTAGCGCAACGTAACCCGACAATCGGGCGCCAGTGGGGTGATTGCATGGCTCAATGGGTTATTTTGTAATAAGCTTTCGGATTGGATGGCCACTATTCAGAGTATCATTTGCTCACGCTTGAGGCTGATATGAACAGAGCGCGCACCCTCGAACTGTTGAACCAAAGCAAGCCGGATTTGCAGGCCCGTTTCGGCGTGACCCGCTTGGCGCTGTTCGGCTCGACTGCGCGCGATACCGCGAGGGGCGATAGCGATGTCGATATCCTGGCGGGCTTCGACGGACCGGCCGCCGCTAAACGCTATTTCGGCGTGCAGTTCCACCTCGAGGACATGCTCGGTTGCCCGGTGGATCTCGTGACCGAAAAGGCCTTGAGGAAGGAGTTGCGGCCCTATATCGAACGAGAGCAGATCAATGCCTGAGGCCGATGAGCGCGAATGGAGGTTCTACCTTTATGACCTGATCGATTTCGCCATAAAGGTTTCGGCCTACACGAAGGGGTTTGACCAAGCCGGCTTTATAACGAACGGGCTTATCTATGATGCCGCCCAGCGCAAGCTGGAGCGGATCGGCGAGGCCGCCACACATATCCCGAACGAAATTCGCTCGGCCATCAGGAGATTCCTTGGCGGATGATTATCGCCACACGGAACCGCCTTATCCATGGCTATCTTGGCGTTGACGAGGATACCCTTTGGAGCATCATTCCGGGAGGCGTCCCCGAGTTGATAAAGCTCCTCAATACGCTGGAGGCCGAGGCTGCTTTATAGCGGTTTTGCACGGCCCGAAAGCCCGGCCCGGCACCGGGGTATAGAACAAAAAATCTTCGCGCCCTTTGCGCCTTCTTGGCGTCCTTTGCGTTATAAACCTTTCTTAAACGAGGAGAGCACCGATTCCGAAACACAATAACAACCGCTGCGCCCTTTGCGCCTCCTCCGCACCCGTTGCGTTCCTTTTCTGAATCCCATGGAAATCGAACTTGCCGAGATTCGTGATTTTCTGGCCTCGCATCCGCCCTTCGACCGCCTGCCGGAAGAGGCGTTGAATGCGTTGCCGCGGGCCTTGATTGTGCGTTATCTGCGCCGGGGCACGCCGTTTCCGCCGCAGGACGCCAAGGGGGCGGCGCTGTATGTGGTGCGCAGCGGGGCGGTGGAACTGCGCAACGAGTTCGATCAATTGGTGGACAAGTTCGGCGAGGGCGATCTGTATTCGGCCAGTTGCTCGGAGGCTAATCCGGAGGCGGACTTCGCCGGGGTCACGGCCGAGGACAGCCTGTTCTACCTGCTGTCCTGCAAGCGGTTTTTCGAGCTGCGGCGGCAACATCCGGAGTTCGACGCCCATTTCGGGGCCTCGCTTAAGGCCCGGTTGCGGCGGGCGTTGAGCAGCATGCAGGGCGAGGCGGGCGAGGCCGCCGGCCTGATGACCATCGACGCCGCGCATTTGGTCGGGCGTGCGCCGGTGCATGCCTCGCCCGATACCAGCATCCGCGAGGCCGCGCGCCTGATGACCCGAGAGCGGGTGTCGGCGCTGCTGCTGTGCGAGGGCAAGCAACTGGCGGGCATCCTCACCGACCGCGACCTGCGCGAGCGCTGCATCGCCGAGGGCTGCGACTACGCCGAACCGGTGGGCCGCATTATGTCCAAACGCCTGGTGAAGGTGGCCCCGGACACCCCGGCCTTTGAGGCCCTAATGCTGATGTCGCGCATGAACGTGCATCACCTGCCGGTGGTGGGGCGCGATGGCGTGCTGGGGGTGATCTCGGACACCGACCTTATTCGCTACCAAAGCTCCAGCTCGGTATACTTGGTGGGCGACATCCACCGCGCCGAGTCGCCGGAGTCGGTGGCGGCCCTGAGCCGCAAGCTGCCGGAGTTGCAGATCCAACTGCTCAACGCCGGCGTCGCCGCTGAACACCTGGGGCAGACCATTTCGCTCATCATCGAGGCCATCAACCACCGCCTGATCGAACTGGCCTTGGCCGAGCTGGGTCCCGCGCCCGTGCCCTTTGCGTGGCTGGCGGTGGGCTCGCTGGCGCGGCGCGAACAGACCGCCTATACGGACCAGGACCACGCCCTGCTGCTGGGCGACGCCTACCAGTCCGCCGCCCACGGCGACTATTTCGCGCAATTGGCGCAGCGCGTGGCGGACGGGCTGAACGCCTGCGGCTTCTTCTACTGCCCCGGCGGGGTGATGGCCACCACCGCCAAGTGGCGGCAGCCGCTGCATGTCTGGCGCGGCTATTTCGATAAGTGGATCAGCCGCCCCGAGCGTAAGTCGCTCATGCTGGCGTGTAACTTCTTTGACGTGCGGGTCCTGTATGGTGAGACCGCCTTGTTCGACCAATTGCGCGCGGACCTCCTGCAAAAGACCCAGGATAACCGCATCTTCATCGCCCACCTGGTGGCCAATGCGCTGCATTATCGCCCGCCGCTCGGCTTCTTCCGCAACTTTGTGGTGATCCACGGCGGCGAACACGACAATGCGCTGGACCTCAAGCGGCGCGGCCTGATCCCGACCACGGACCTCGCCCGCATCTATGCCCTAGCCGCGGGACTGCATGAAATCGGCACCCGCGAGCGGCTGCGCGGCGCGGCGGAGGTCTCGGCCCTAAGCGCCGACGGGGCAGAGGGCCTGGAAGACGCCTTCAACTTTATCAGCAGCCTGCGCGCGCGGCATCAGGCCGAGCAGCTCAAGCGCGGCCTGGCGGCGGACAACTTCATCCGCCCAGACGACCTCTCCAAGCTGGAGCGGGCGCACCTGAAGGACGCCTTTTCCGCCATTAACGGCCTGCAAAACACCCTGTCCCAGCGCTATCAGGCGGAGCGGTTTTTTTGAACCTGCTGGATCGACTGCGGTCGCTGGAGCAACGGCGCCAACGGCTGGCCGCCCGCGCCCCGGCCGGTCCGCTGCGCGACTATCTACAGCGGCCGTTTCCGGACCCCAATGGGGCCTGTGCCGAGGCGCCCTTTCTGGCGCTGGACCTGGAGACCACCGGGCTAGAGCCGAACCGCCACGCCATCCTGAGTCTCGGCGCGGTGCAGATGCAAGGCACGGAGATCCGCCTCGCCAGCGCCCGCCACTGGCTGGTGCGGGCCGATACGGCGCTGGAAGAGGCCAATGTGGTGATCCACGGCCTCACCGACGACGCCCTGGCCGCCGGCCTGCCGCTGGAGCAGGCCCTGAGCGAAGTGCTGCGGGCGTTGGCCGGGCGGGTGCTGCTGGCCCACCATGCGGAGGTGGAGGCGGGCTTTTTGGACGCCGCCTGCCGGCGGGTGTTCGGCGGCGGCTTCCTGGCCCCGGTGGCCGACACCCAGTGGATCGCCCGCCGCACCCTGGAGCGCAGCAACCGGCCCTACGGCGCCAACGCGCTGCGCTTGTTCAATTTGCGCAAGGGCTATAACCTCCCCGCCTACGGGGCGCACAATGCGTTGCACGACGCCCTGGCCGCGGCAGAGCTGTTCGCGGCCCAGTTGGCGGAGCGCGACCAGGGCGCTAAGCCGCTGCGCCTAAAAGAATTTTTACGGCCTTTTTGACAACCCAGAAGAGCACGGAGACAAACCATGTCTGAAGAGAATATCTATCCGGTTCCCGCCGACTTCGCCGCCCAGGCGCATATCGACGCCGAAAAATACGCCACGATGTACCGCCAGTCGATCGACGACCCGGACGCCTTCTGGGCCGAACAGGCGGAAGAGTTCGTCACCTGGTTCAAAAAGTGGGACAACGTGTTGGACTACAGCTTCCAGCCCGAAGACCTCCACATCAAATGGTTCGAAGGCGGCAAGCTCAACGTGGCCTACAACTGCCTCGACCGCCACCTCGACACCCGCGGCGACCAAACCGCCCTCATTTGGGAGGGCGACAACCCCGAAGAAGACAAAAAGATCAGCTACCGCGAGCTGCACCAAGAGGTCTGTCGCCTGGGCAACGTGCTCAAGGCCCGCGGGGTGAAGAAGGGCGACCGCGTCTGCATCTACATGCCCATGATCCCCGAGGCCACCGCCGCCATGCTGGCCTGTGCGCGCATCGGCGCGGTGCATTCGGTGGTGTTCGGCGGCTTCTCGCCCGATGCCCTGCGCGACCGCATCCTCGACTCCGACTGCCGGGTGGTGATCACCGCCGACGAGGGCGTGCGCGGCGGCAAGCATGTACCGCTCAAGGCCAATGCCGACAAGGCCCTGGCCGAATGCCCCAACGTCCACACCGTACTCACCGTGAAGCGCACTGGCGGCGACATCGCCTGGCATCCCGAGCGCGACGTTTGGTATCACGAACTGCTGGCCGAGGCCTCCGCCGACTGCCCGGCCGAGGAAATGGACGCCGAAGACCCGCTGTTTATCCTCTACACCTCCGGCTCCACCGGCAAGCCCAAGGGCGTGCTGCACACCACCGGCGGCTACTTGGTGTACGCCGCCATCACCCACAAATACACCTTCGACTACCGCAACGGCGAAGTCTACTGGTGTACCGCCGACGTAGGCTGGGTCACCGGCCACACCTACATCGTCTATGGCCCCCTGGCCAATGGCGCCATCAGCCTGATGTTCGAGGGCATCCCCAGCTACCCCGACGCCTCCCGCTTCTGGCAGGTCTGCGACAAGCACCAGGTGGCCAGCTTCTACACCGCCCCCACCGCCATTCGCGCCCTGATGCGCTCCGGCGAAGAAATGGTCAAGAAGACCTCCCGCAAATCCCTGCGCCTGCTCGGCTCCGTGGGCGAGCCCATCAACCCCGAAGCCTGGGAATGGTACTACCGCGTGGTGGGCGACAACCGCTGCCCCATCGTGGACACCTGGTGGCAAACCGAAACCGGCGGCCACCTGATCACCCCGCTCGCCGGCGCCACCGACCTCAAGCCCGGCTCCGCCTCCAAACCCTTCTTCGGCGTGGTCCCCGCACTGGTGGACGACCAAGGCAACGAACTCGAAGGCGAGGCCTCCGGCAACCTCGTGATCAAGCGCCCCTGGCCCGGCCAAATGCGCAGCATCTACGGCGACCACCAGCGCTTCGCCGAAACCTACTTTAAAATGTACCCCGGAACCTACTTCTCCGGCGACGGCTGTCGCCGCGACAAAGACGGCTACTACTGGATCACCGGCCGCGTAGACGACGTGCTCAACGTCTCCGGCCACCGCCTAGGCACCGCCGAAATCGAATCCGGCCTAGTGCTCCACCCCAAGGTGGCCGAGGCCGCCGTAGTCGGCTTCCCCCACGACATCAAGGGCCAGGGCATCTACGCCTACGTCACCCTGATGGCCGACGAGGAATACACCGACGAACTCAAAAAGGAACTGGTCAAACTGGTGCGCACCGAAATCGGCCCCATCGCCACCATCGACATCATCCAATGGGCCCCCGGCCTGCCCAAGACCCGCTCCGGCAAGATCATGCGCCGCATCCTGCGCAAAATCGCCGCCAACGAACTGGACAGCCTGGGCGACACCTCCACCCTCGCGGATCCCTCCGTGGTGGAAGAGCTGATCGAAAACCGGGCCAACCAGTAAGCTTGCCTGAAACCCCGCCGTTGCGGCGAGCAAAAAAAGCCCCTCCCCCCCCGGAGGGTGTCGTAAAAGCCCATCTCCCCCGGGGGAGAGGGGTTGGGGTGAGGGGGCAAGCGCCTGAATCGAACGAGGAGCCGAGTTACCGTGCAAGTCACCGCCCGTCATTCCGGCCATAGCCTGCCCCAGCGAAGGCAGGGGGAGGGCCGGAATGCAGTGCCATGGAGGGCGACCTGCCGGCGGGCGCGGCGCATCGGAGCGTCGTATGACATTGAATTCATGTGACTTTCATCCACCGGGGTGAAGCGAGGCTTCATGGGAGTTACCAAATCCCATTTGGGAGTAAAGTTGGGCAGGCTCGGCTTTCTTGGGGGAGGGATTTAGCAGATCCCGCCCCCTTATTACCCTAGAGAGCACGGCATTTTTACTATAAACTCTCTATGTTCCTCTGTGATCTCTGTGGTATTCCTTTTTGGAAACCACCGTCTGAATAGCCAAGCATCCGAGGACCTCAATACTATGTGGCCAGAGCAGGAACCCTTGATGTCCGTCAGTGAATACCTGCAAGCCGAAAGCGATGGCGAGACCCGCCACGAGTATATCGGCGGGCGCATCTATGCCATGACTGGCGCCAGCGTGGCGCATAACCTCATCGCCGGCAATTTATTCGTCGCCATGCGTCCCTTGGCGCGGCAGCAGGGCTGCCAGGTCTTCTTCGCCGACCTCAAGGTTCGGCTCAAGGTCGCCGGTGAAGACATCTTCTATTACCCGGACCTGATGTTGTGTTGCGAGCGCGAAGAAACGGACTACTACCGGACCCGCCCCCGCCTGATCGTCGAAATCCTCTCCAAGACCACCGAGCGCATCGACCGGCGGGAGAAACTACTTTCCTACGCCACCATTCCATCCTTGCGTGACTATCTCCTTGTCGCGCAGGATCGACGCGATGTCATCCATCACCGCCGGTCCAACGCCTGGATTGCAGAACGGGTCAGTGATGGTGCGCTGAACCTTGAGTGTCTGGATGGGGCTGTGGGGTTGGATGAGATCTATGAAGATGTTGGTCTCCGGGGTTAGGGGCTCATGCTGCTTATTGATATTCGATGGATCAGCACCCATCTGTTAGGATACCCGAACATCCCCTTGTCAAAGCTGAATCAAAAGCCATGTGCCGCATCAATCCCCGCGTAGACTTCGCTTTCAAGAAGCTCTTCGGCAGTGAAGAGAACAAGGATCTGCTGCTCTCCCTCATCAATGCCATCCTTGCCGAGCGGGTGCGGATCGAAGAGATCGAACTGAAAAACCCCTACAACCTCGCCGACTACCAGGCGGGCAAGATCTCCATCCTCGACATCAAGGCCCGCGACGACCAGGGCCGCTGGCTCAATATCGAGATGCAGATCGGCCAGGACCTCAACTTCGACAACAGGGCGATCTACTACTGGTCCAAGCTGGTCACCGAACAGCTCTGCGAGGGCATGATGTTCCGCGAGCTGAAAAAGACCCTCAGCATCAACATCCTCGACTTCAACTTCATCCCCGGTGACGAGGCCTTCCACAACCTCTACAAAATCATCAACACCCGCACCGGCCAGGACGACAACCTGCACGACCTGTTCGAGCTTCACTACATCGAACTCAGGAAATTCAGAAAAAGCTACCAGGAGA
>JAABTK010000088.1 GCA_011389885.1 Gammaproteobacteria bacterium
AGATCGGCAACGACGACCCACTCTCACCAAGACGCAAAGTGCCTAAGAAAAACCTTCGCTTCTCTGCGCTCAGCGCAAAAAACGCGCGACATTCTTCGCTGCATATAAAAGCCAAAAACCGGGAATTTCTTTGCTCGAATAATGGCCCGATTTCGACAGCCTAGAGCGAAGCCCCCAAGCCCGGCTAAAGCCTCGGGCGCCCAAGCCCCCCCCCTCAGCGGAGGTCGAGGCCCTGGGCCTGGTAGCGTTGCAGGTCGGCGGGTCGGTCCAGGTCCCAGCGCTCGGTGAGTTCGACCCATTGCAGGCCCGCCGCCGCGAGGCGTTGGCGGGTTTGCGCCAATACCTGATCACCGCCCCAGTGAATGCCTTGGAACAGGCCCGCTTGCGGCCGTCTTAGGCCGAGCAGGTAGTAACCGCCGTCTTCGGCCGGGCCGAGTACGGCGCCCGAGCCCGCGCGAAGGGCCTGCAGGGCCTGTTCGAGGTCGGCGGTTTGCAGCGAGGGGATGTCGCCGCCAATCGCCAGCGCCGAGTCGGCGCCTTCCAGGGCGCGGCGCAGGCCATGATGCAGGCGCGCCCCCAGGTCGGCGCCGTGCTGCGGGTGCAGGGTCGCGTTAAAGCGCGCCGCGAGGCGCTTGAAGAGCGGGTGTTCGAGGTCGTTGGCGCAGTGGATTTGCAACGGCGCGAGGGCCCTGCGGGCGGCGGTTTCCAGGGTTTGCTCCAGCAGGCGGGCGTACAGCGCCGCCGCCGCCTGGGGCGACAGCGGCGGGATCAAGCGGGTCTTGACCTGTCCGGGGTGCGGGGCCTTGGCGAAGATTAGGATTCGGGCGTTGCGGTGTTGCATTTGCCGTAGCGGCGGGCGAGCTTGGCCGGGTCGGCGCCGAGGGCGAAGGCGAGGCGCAGGCGCCACATCAAGAGAATGGTCTGCATCGCGCCGGCCTGTTCCCAGCGCCGGCTGGAGGTTTCCAGCCGTTGCCGCAGGCAGGCCGGTTTGGCCAGCCTCTTCAGCCTGCGGCTGAGCGCCACGTCCTCCATTAGCGGGATGTTGGGAAAGCCGCCGGCGGCAAAGAAGGCGTGGCGGCGCACGAATATGCCCTGGTCGCCGGTGGCGATGCCGCTGAGGCGGGAGCGCAGGTTCATTAGCGCCTCCACCACCCGCAGCACCGGCCGCCGACCGGAGAGGTCCACATCGAATCGCCCCCAGCAGTTTTCATCGGCGCGCAAGGCGTCTAACAGGTGTTGCGCGGCCCCGGCGGGGAGGCGGCTGTCGGCATGCAGGAACCAGAAGATGCTGCCGTTGGCGGCCTTGGCGCCGGTGTTCATTTGGCGCGCTCGGCCCGGCGCGGAGGACAGCAGTTGGTCGGCCAGCGGGCGGGCCTGGATGCAGGTGTCATCGCGGCTGCCGCCGTCCACGATCAGGATCTCGTGGCCTTGGCGGCGCAGCGGTTGCAGGGCTTCGAGCAGGTCTCGAATGATCCCGCCCTCGTCGAGGCAGGGGATGATAATGGACAACCGGTCTTCGTTTTGCATGCTCAACTCAGGGCGCCTCCGCAGCTACTGCCTTGCCCGGCCGTACAGCCGTAACAGTGCTCGCCGACCCGAATCGTCAGCCCCGCGGGATCGGTGTCGATCAGATCCCGTATATGGGGCTTGGGGCTTCGGTCGCTTTGCAAGGGAATATCCAGCATTTGATTGAAATCGCAATCGTAGACTTGGCCCCGCCAATCGACGCTAATCAAATGCCGACACATCACCGTATCGAGATTAGTCGCGCAATAGGCGCCGCGCAGCAACTGCATATAGGGCTCGAATTCACCCTTGGACAGCAGGCGGCTGCCGAAGCGACGAATGGGCATGTTGGTGATGGTGAAGAGGCCGTTGAAGCGGATGCCGTAGCGCTCCAGCAGGTGTTTTTTGTAATCCTGCTCCAGCGGGCCTTGGGGCGGCGGCAGGGTGGGGCCGAGCGGGTTGTAGACCAAATTCAGTTGCAACCCGCCGCCCGCGGCCCCGTAGCCCAGGGCGTTGAGCTGTCTGAGGCCGGCGATGCTGGCCTCGAACGAGCCCTTGCCGCGCTGCGAGTCCACATTCTCTTCCAGGTAACAGGGCAGCGAGGCGACCACCTCGACCCCCTGCTCGGCCAGGAAGCGGGCCAGGTCGGCCTGCCCGGGCTCGGTGAGAATGGTGAGGTTGCAGCGATCGGTCACCCCAAGCCCCAGGGCCCGGGTGCGGCGCACCAGGTCACGGAAGTGCGGATTGAGTTCCGGCGCGCCGCCGGTGAGGTCGATGCCGCGCATCCCCGGGTGGCGCCCCAGAAAGCGCAGGATGTCGGCCACCGTCTCGGCGGTCATTTGCTCGGTGCGCTGCGGTCCGGCGGCCACATGGCAATGGGTGCAGGACTGATTGCAACGGTAGCCCAGGTTGACCTGCAAGGTCTCTAGGCCGGTCCGCCGAATCGGGGGGAAAGCGGAAGGGAACAGCAATTTCGAGGTATCTAGCATCGCACCGAACAAAACGGGATTTCGATCCATAATAGACCGGTTCCGAGGCCACGGCAAGCTGGTCTTTCGCTAGCGAATGGTGTTAGAATAGCCGACTTAAATGCATGGGGCCGTAGCTCAGCTGGGAGAGCGTCGCGTTCGCAATGCGAAGGTCGGGAGTTCGATCCTCCTCGGCTCCACCAAATTCCCTGCCTTTTCAAGCCTCTGTAGCTCAGTCGGATAGAGCATCCGCCTCCTAAGCGGAAGGTCGTGCGTTCGAATCGCGCCAGGGGCGCCAATTTCCCCTCCTCCCCCTTCCCCGGCCCGATCGGGAATGACCCGGCGCGCCCGCGCCTGAAATACGGCAACCACGGCTGTTAGGACCGCAGAGACCGCGCAGGACCGCAGAGGGCGCGGAGGGATTCTTGCTTGATCGTCCCCGCGTTCCAGGGCGGGCATGCCTGTCCGTCGCCTGCGCGCCGGCGCTATTCGAAGATCACCCCGGCGGGCGGTCTGACCGTTTGACTGGAGACCTTGTGCTCGACTCGAAACACATGGGCGTAGAGGGTGGCCACCCACTGTTTGCCGCGTTGGCTGATGTTGAGATAGTGCAGGGCGCCTTGGATGTGGTTGTTGACCACTTGCCAGAAGAAGCGGGCGTAGGCGTCGCGCATGGCCTCGGGGGTGGCATAGCCCATTTTTTTGTTCGCCCCGAGTTCTTCGAATTCATAAAATAGGGCGGGGATCTTGCGCAGGTAGCCGGGGTCGCCGAGCTGGCCGATAAAGTCGGCCGCCCGGGTGAGGGCCGGGTAGCCGTAGATGTCTTCGTCTTCGGTCATGTCCTCGGGGTTGAAGCGGGTCATTTCGATGTATTCGAAAATCGGGGTCAGGTCGAAGCCTTCGAGCATTTTGTCCGAGAAGCGTTCACGCACGAACAGCTTGCTGCGATCCACATGCAGCGGCGTCAGGGCGGCATCGGTGCCGGAGCTCCCGACCGCCAGCAGCTCTCCGAAGCCGTTGTCGTACAGGCCGATTTCGTCCTTGCGGCACACCCCGCGCACATAGCCGATGTCGTGGCACAGGCAAGCCGCCATGAATTGCAGCCATTGCACGGGCTGCACGCCGCCCTCGCGCAGGTGTTTGCCGCGCAGGATCTCCTGCCCCGCTAGCGCCACCATCATGGTGTGTTCCATGTTGTGGTAAAGCGCATCGGTGTTGGCGATGTTCTCCAGCGAAAGGCGGGTGATCCAGCCCAGGATGTTGCCGTATTCTCGGTCCACTGCGCCATAGGTTTCGAAATAGGCCTGTTGCAGCTCGGCAACCACCCTTTCGATCATCTCGCCTTGCATATTGATCATGCGGCTCGGTCTCCCCTTGATTTCGAGATCATCGCCATGTTTACGCCTGATAGTCGCTCCCCGCGCCGCAATTGAGCCGGGGCGGGAGCGGTATTTGCGCTCAATCGCCCAAATAGGGCATATATTCTCCGCGGCTAATGCCCTGTTCGATCGCTTTTTGCGCCACCGCCCGCGCCACCGCCCGATGCACCGCCTTGTCCAGCGGGTTGGGCACCAGCTCGCCTGCGGGGGTCAGTTCGGCAATGGTCTCGGCCGCCGCCAATAGCATCTCTTGGGTGATGCGGCTGGCGTTGGCCTCCATCGCCCCGCGGAAGATCCCGGGGAAGCCCAGCACATTATTCACCGACTTGCCGTCCGCGGCAAAGGCCGCCCCGGCGGCCTCGGCCGCCTCGGGCTCGATTTCCGGATTGGGATTGGACAGGGCCAGGATGATTTGGCCTTGGCGCACCATCCCCGGCTTAATCAGGCCGGCCACGCCGGTGGTGGCGATCACAATGTCGCTGTCGGCCATAATGGCTTCAAGGCTCGAACGCACCCCGCCCTCCTGCTCTAGCCGCTGCAACAGCTCTTCGCTCAAATCAACGCCGTAGACCGGGTTGGCAGTGAGTCGCATTAGCATCTTGGCGATGGCCAGGCCCGCGGCGCCGAGCCCCACCTGGCCCACCCGCGCGCGGTCGAGGTCCATGCCGGTGGCGTTGCAGGCGACGCGTAAGGCCGCGGTGGAGACCACGGCGGTGCCGTGCTGATCGTCGTGCATCACCGGAATGTCCAAACGGTGCATCAATTGCTCTTCGATTTGAAAACAGCGCGGGGCGGAGACGTCTTCCAATTGAATGGCCCCGAAGCTGGGGGCGATATTGACGATGGTATCCACGATTTCATCCGGATCCTTGGTGTTGACCAACACCGGGATGCCCGACAGCCCCACCAGGCTATCGAGCAGCATGGCCTTGCCCTCCATGACCGGCATCCCCGCCACTGGCCCGATATCGCCCAGCCCGAGCACCGCGGTGCCATCGGTGACAATGGCCACGGTTTGCGAAATGCCGGTGTACAGGCGGGCCTGGGTCGGATCGTCGGCGATCTTGCGGCAGACCTCGGCCACCCCCGGGGTGTAGACCTTGCGCAGGGCCCCCAGCGAATCCACCGGCGCGCGCGAGCGCATGGCGATCTTGCCGTGGCGATGCAGCTCTAGCACCTCGTCGCGCACGGCGATGATGTTGGTGCCCGGATTGGCCCGCATCACGCTCAGGATCCGCTCCAGGTGGGCGCCGTCTTCGGCGTAGATGGAAATGTCCCGCACCACCGAACTCGGGGTCTCGGTCAGCAGCTTGATGCCGCCTACGCTGGCCCCGCTCTCCGCCATTGCGGCCAATAGACTCGCCAGTGTTCCCGGCACTTGATCATTGCGCAGGCGCACCGTGCGCATCAGTTTTTGCTCCCAGGCCATTGAAGGACCCCCCGCGTTGGAATGAAGGATTGAGGGCGCTATCATAAGGCGTTTTAAGGCCGCGAACGACTATGCGAAACACTGCGAAGACTTGGCACGGGCTTTATGTAATCACCGACCCTGGCCTGGCCGGGGCTCTCGGGGTCGCGACTCAGGTGGCGCAGGCCCTGGCCGGGGGGGCGCGGGCGGTGCAGTACCGCGACAAGGGCGGTGATGCGGCCCGCCGGCGGCAGGAGGCCGCGGCGCTGGCCGCGCTGTGCCGCGCCGCGGGCGTGCCGCTGATCATTAACGATGACCTGGAGCTGGCGGCGGCGGCGGGGGCCGACGGGGTGCATTTGGGGCGGGATGACCCGGACCTGCAGGCCGCCCGCCAGGCGCTGGGGCCGGCGGCGATCATCGGCGTCTCCTGCTACAACGAGCTGCAACGGGCGCTGGATGCGCAGGCCGCGGGCGCGGATTATGTGGCCTTCGGTCGCTTCTTTCCCTCCGACAGCAAGCCGCTGGCGGTGCAGGCCGATGGCGCCCTGCTGCGCGCGGCGCGGCCGCGCATTCGGCTGCCCATCGTCGCCATCGGCGGCATCAACTGCGCCAACGGCGGCGCCCTGATCGAGGCCGGGGCGGATATGCTGGCGGTGATTCAGGGCGTGTTCGGCCAGCCCGATGTGAGCGCGGCCTGCGCGGCGTTTCAAGGGCTGTTCAGAGACCCGCGGATTCAACCGAAATAGCCGTGGAGAAACCACTGCCGCGGCGGCGCCACCTGGCGATAGATCCACAGCCGCTCGCCGTCGCGGGTGCGCGCCTCGAAGTAATCCCGGCGAATCTCTTGGCCGTCCCACCAGCCGGTCTCAATGCGCTCCCGCTCCAGGCCCAGGGTCAGCGGACCATGCAGGCAGGGGCGGCCGCGGAGCGTCTCCAGCCGCTGCGGGCGGGGCAGCAGCCACAGGGGGCGCGGCGGCCCCGCCAAGGGCGCCGCCGCCGGGGTTTGCTGCGGGTCCTGCGGCGGCGCCCGGCGCGAGGCCCGCTCCGGGCGGTGGTCCGCAGCCCATTGCAGCCCGCTGACCGCGCGCTCGCCCAGGCGCATGCGCAGGCGCTCCAAGAGGCGATCTCCAGGCTGGGCGTCCGGCCCTTCAAACAGGTCCAGGCTGGCCCCGGGCAGGGGGCCGAGGCCCTCCGCCCGCAGCGCCAGGTCGCGCACCGGGGCCTCCAGGGTCAGGCCCTCCAGGCGCTCGCGCAGCAGCGCCATAAAGTGCTCGGGGCGGCGCTCCGGCCGCAGCAGCCCCAGGCGCAGCTCAGTCGCCCCGGCCGCGCCCTGACCCAACCGCCAATGCAGGGTCTGGGCCCCTAGTTCACGCGCCTGCAGGAAGCCCCCCAGCTCCGCCAGCAGGCGCTTGGCGGCGAACAGCAGGGCCTGGGTCTGGCGGCTCTCGCAGAGCAAATCCAGGCCGCGTTCAAAGCGCGGGGCGGGCTGGAACACGGGCTGGGGGTCCGGGATCCGCCCCAGCAGCCGATCCAGCCAATCCAGCGGCCCCGCGCCCAGGCGCTGGCGCAGGCCCGCCCGCGGCAGGCGCAGTAATTCGCCCAAGCACGCCAGGCCCATGCCGTGCAGCGCCTGGCGGGCCTGCCGCGGCAGCGGGATGCGCTCTAGGGGCAAGGGGTGCAGGGCCTGGCGCAAGCCATCCAGCCCCGTCAGTTGCAGGTCTTGTCCCTCCCGCGCCAGCAGCAGGGCGCCCAGGGGCGTGGCCGCCTGCACTAGGGTGCATTGGTGGCCCAGCGGTTCCAATTGGCCCCGTACCGCCGCGAACAGCGGCCCATCGCCGCCGAACAGGCGCCGACTGCCGCTGGCCTCTAACAGCAGGCTGCGGGGCGGCACAGGGGTGACTTGGGAGCTGAATTGCAAGGCCCAGTTGGCCAGGCCCTCTAGCGCCTCGCGTTCCCGCGCGGGCCGACGACGCACCAGTTGCAAGTGCGGCAACAGGGCGCGGGCGGCGGCCGGTCCCATGCCGGGCGCCGCGCCGCCGGCCAAGGCCTGCCGGTTGCACAGGCGAATGCGCGGCACGCCCCGACGCGGCTCCACCAGCGCCACCGGGGCGCCATCGGCGGCCGGGGCGAACACCTCCAGCGGCAGGGCGGGCAGATGGATGGCGAGCCAACGCATGCCCGAGGCTATAGGCGCGGCGGCGGTTCGGCGGCGCCGGGGCGCTGGCCCGCGCACGGCCTGGCCTCGGCGGATTCGGGCTGGGAAATGCGTAACTGATATTGCGGCCAACCGCCCCGGCGCTTGAGGATATCCGCCTCCAGCCCGCCCGCCGTGCGGCGCACCGCCAGCCGCAGCGCCGCCGGGCTGGATTCCCGCGCCGCGGCGACGGGGCGAAATAGAAAGCCGTGGCAACGCCCCTCGGCGGCGGCCAATTGCAGCCGCCGCAGGGCCTTGCCGGAAAGCCCTCCCGGCCAGCCCAGCGCCGCCGAGCAATTGCCCGAGCCCAAGCACTGCTCCAGCGCCCACAGCGCCTGCCCCGGCTGTTCGTTGCGCACCAGCAGCAGGCGCTCCAAGGCGATGCCGGTGGCGCCCAGACCGGGGGCGTAAGGGGCAAAGGGCGGCTGCACTAGGGCGATCCAACGCCGCTGGGCGCTCAGGCGCGCCAGCGCCGGGGCCAGCAACTCCAGGGCCCCGCCGCCGGGGCCGGCGCTGAGCAGTTCGGTGACTGCGCCCGCGGGCCAGCCGCCGGCCAAGGCCGCATCCAGGGCGGCAAAGCCGGTGGCCAGGCCATCGGCGCGGTGCAACGGCTGCGCCCCGCGCCAGAGGTCGCTCCGGCGCTCAAGCAGGGTCGAGAGTTCTGTCATGGGTGAGCCTGAAAAGGGCGTGAATCAGCTGGCGACTGAAACCGCCCATCAAAGCCTGCAATCTTCATTTCAGCAACTGGCCCTCGCCTAGGTGTCGGAAACGGCCCAGGCGCTCTTGGAACGCAGGGCGCGCGGAGAGCCGCAGAGGGGTGTTTCGATTGAAAGGATAGGCGCCGCACCCGACCTCCGGCGCTTCAGCGGCGAATGCTTTTTGCTTGCCCGCCCCCGGTATGACTGCGGGCTCGGGGCGTACACGCCTTGGCCCGGGCGCGTCACCGAAAACCCGCACAGCCCGAGGGCTGTACTCCAGGCGGCTAGGCGAGGCTTCAGCAGCGGAGAGGCATCCCGGCCCAGGAACGCGGGGACGATCAAGCAAAACCGCCTCGGTGCGCTCTGCGGTCCCAGGCGGCGTTGTTTGCGTTATTGATGCGCAGGCGCAGGGTCACAGCCGCCGCGTCAGCCGATCCCGCAGCACCCCCACCCCCAGGCCCTCGATCACCAGCTCCTGATGGCGAAGGTCCAAATCGATGGGCGCGAAGTCCGCATTCGCCGGCAGCAACTGCACCCGATGCCTCCAGCGGTTGTTGCGGCGGAAGCGCTTCACCGTCACCTCGTCCGCCAGGCGGGCCACGACGATTTGGCCGTTTTCGGCCTCCGGGGTGCGATGCACCGCCAACAGGTCGCCGTCGAGGATGCCCGCATCGCGCATGCTCAGGCCATGCACCCGCAGCAGGTAATCGGCCCGAGGCTGGAACAGGCCGGGGTCCACCGCATAGCGCTCCTCCAGGTGCTCTTGGGCCAGGATCGGACTGCCCGCGGCTACCCGCCCCACCACCGGCAGGCCCGGCGCGGTCTCGGGGTCGAGCAGGCGGATGCCGCGGGCGGCGCCGCGCACCAACGCCACCAAGCCCTTGGCCTCTAGCGCGCGCAGGTGCTGCTCGGCGGCGTTCGCCGAGCGAAACCCCAGCTCGCGGGCGATCTCCGCCCGCGTCGGCGGGGCCCCGGCGCGCTCTATCTGGCGGCGGATCAGCTCCAGGACCTGGCGCTGGCGGGGGGTGGCAAGGTCGCTCATGGCGTTTCCGAATCAGGCTTGGATGCTGTTATTTTATCCAGTATTCGACGAGATGCAAGCCCAGGGGTTGCGGCGCCGGCGCGTGTGCGCTGTGTTGCAACAGCGCTGGAGCGGTTTTTCCGTGCCGTTTGGCCCGTCCGATGCCTGTAGAATGGGCGCTTGCGCAACGCAACGCAGCGCAGGCGCAGAACCGCGCGGCGCGCAGAGAGGTATTTCGATTTCAGGCGGGTTGCCAAGGTCTCCTTGGAAATGCAAGTCTTGCAGGCCCCGGCTTGCCGAATGGCTCGGAACGCACGGCTTCCAGGGCAGGGGTTTCCGAGCTGGGGCTTGGGGACCGGCGGACCGCGGGGGCGAGCAAGCCAAGCCCCCTCCGCGCCCTCTGCGTTCCTGAATGGCGTTGTTCCGTATATTTATGCGTAACTGGACTAGCCGGGTGCAAAAGACGCAGACCGCTGGGGATTGAGTCGGAGATACGATGACCGCGTTGCTCGAAGCCAAAGACCTGAAGAAAAGCTACCCCGAGGCGGAGGCGGTGCGAGGGGTGAGCTTTGCCATTCCGCGCGGGGTCTGTTTCGGCCTGTTGGGGCCTAACGGGGCGGGCAAGACCACTACGGTGGAGATGCTGGAGGGGATTTTGGCCCCGTCCTCGGGTTCGGTGGCGTATCGCGGGCAGGCCTTGGGGCCGCGCTTTCGGCAGGAGGCGGGGATGATGTTTCAGTCCACCGCGTTACAGGATTTCCTGACCGTGGGCGAGACCCTGGATCTGTTCGCCAGCTTTTACGCCGCGGCCCGTTCGCGCCAGGAATTGATCGAGCGCTGCGCCCTGGGCGAGTTCCTGGGGCGCGACACCCGCCGCCTCTCCGGCGGCCAACGCCAGCGCCTGCTGCTGGCCATCGCGTTGGTGAACGACCCGCTGGTGTTGTTCCTGGACGAACCCACCACCGGGCTGGACCCCCAATCCCGGCGCAATTTCTGGGATTTGGCGCATCGCATTAAGGCCGAGGGCAAGACCCTAGTGCTGACCACCCACTATATGGAGGAGGCGCATGAGCTGTGCGATGAGATCGCGATTATGGATCATGGACGGATTATCGCCGCGGGCGCCCCGCGGGATCTGCTCGATCGGCATTTTCAGGAGTCGGTGTTGATCCTGCCGGCGGCCGCGCTGGAGGGGCGATTGCGCGCGGAGGATGGGCTTGCAGCCCACCCGCGCAACGGCCAGACCGAGATCTTCACCCGCGATGTGAACGCGGCGATTCAGGTGTTGTTGCAACGCGGGGCGCCGCTGGATCGGCTTCAGGTGCGTACGCCGACCCTGGAGGACCTGTTCCTGCACCTTACCGGCCGCGAATTGAGGCACTGATATGGAGCCGAGAGCCAGTCTGCGCCGAGCCTTTGCGGTGTTTCGCGCGCGCAATCGCGAATTCCTCCGCGACCGCATGTCGGTGTCGTGGAACCTGATCTTTCCGGTGCTGATCGTGCTGAGCTTCGCCTTCGCCTTCACCCAGGAGAACCTGGCCCTGTTCAAGGTCGGGGTGCATGGGGCCGCCGAGGCCCCCGAACAGGCCCGCGCCTTTCGTGACCTAAAGTACATTCGGTTCGTGCCGGTGGCCGACCTCCAACGGGCGCTGCCGCAGTTGGAGCGGCATCAGTACGACCTGCTGCTCGATCTGCCCGGCGGGCGCTATTGGGTCAACGAAAAATCCCCCCAGGGCTACATGCTGGAGCGGATTCTGCCGCCCAGCGCCCCGGGGCTGACGCGCCAAGCGGTGAGCGGCGAGGGCGTGCGCTATGTGGATTGGCTGATCCCCGGCGTGCTGGGCATGAACGTGATGTTCAGCTCGCTGTTCGGGGTGGGCTACGCGATCGTGCGTTATCGCAAAAACGGCGTGCTCAAGCGCCTGCGGGCCACCCCGCTAAGCGCCTTTGAATTCCTCGGCGCGCATGTGGCCTCGCGCCTGTGGCTGATCGTACTGGTGACCGTCGGCGTCTATCTGGGCACGGATCTGCTCGTGGGCTTTCAAATGAACGGCTCCTACTGGCTGCTGTTGCTGGTGTTGGTGCTGGGGGCCCTGAGCATGATCAGCCTGAGCCTGCTGGTGGCCGCCCGGCTGGCCAACGAGGAGACCGCCAACGGCCTGCTGAACTTGATCAGTTGGCCGATGATGCTATTGTCCGAGGTCTGGTTTTCCCTCGAAGGCTCGCCCGAGGCGGTGCGCCAGGCGGCCCAGGCGTTGCCGCTGACGCACTTGGTGGGGGCCGCGCGGGCGGTGATGATCGACGGCGCCGGGGCGGCGCAGATCGCCCCCCAGTTGGCGATGCTGGTCCTCACCACCGCGCTGCTGCTGGCGCTGGCGGCGCGCTGGTTTCGCTGGGACTAATGCTTAAGCGCCATCCTTTTCTCGTGCTAGAATAAGGCTTTATTCGGCGAGCCGCTGGGACGCGCGAGGTTAATAGAAGAGTCCAATGTGAAACCAAGCTTTCGCCTCACCTCCGCTTTTTCCGTCACCAGCCTCATCGGCATCGGGCTACTGGCCCTGGTGCTCGGGCTGTTGTATCAATGGCAGGCGGAAAACACCCTAATGGAGCACGAATCCCAATCCAGCGCCGACCTCGCCCAGGTCCTCGCCAACGCCCTGCTCGAAGGCCATCGGGACTACATCGCCGAGGCCGGCGGCCTGTCCAGGGCGCAAATGCAGCGCGACCCCCGTTTTCAGCGCCTGCGCCAGGAGGTGGCCGCGCTGGTGCAGGGGCTGCGGGTGCATCGAATCCTGATCTACGATCACGACGGCATCGTCATCTTCTCCTTCGATCACCAAGAACTCGCAACCCCGCACGGCCGCAACCAAGGGGTGCGCGCCGCCCTGCGGGATCAAGTCTTCACCCGCCTCGCCCCGCAGACGGATGCCGCGCGAACCGAGCATCATATAGCGGACTATGACCGCGGCTTCCGCTCGCGGCTCAGGCGGTGGCTCACCTTCAGCAGCATCGAAGGCGGCTACATCGCCTCCTATGTGCCGATCAAAAGGGCCTCGTTCGCCCCCGTCCTCGGGGTTTTCGAGATCTATTCCGACATCACCGCGGTGGTCGCCAACAAGGACAGCTCGGGGCTCAAGATCCTGGGCGTAATCGTGCTGCTGATGGTCCTGCTGTATCTGTTTTTGCTGCTATTGGTGCGCCGCGCGGATAGCCTGCTGCGCGAGCACGAGGACCTAAAACAACTGCAACAGGAAGAACGCATTCGCTACCTGGCCCACCACGACGACCTCACCGGCCTGCCCAATCGCTCGCTGTTCACCGAGCTGCTGGCGCGGGCCATTCGACAGTCCGAGGCGCGTGCGCCGATTGCGGTGTTCGTGGTCGGCGTGGATCGTTTCCGCCTAATCAACGACAGCCTGGGGCACGAGGCCGGCGACCGGGTGCTCAGCGAAGTGGCCCGGCGCATCGGCCAACTCCTCTCCGGGCGGCAAAAGGCCTTCCGGGTGGGCGGCGACGAATTCGCCATCGTGGACGAGGACAGCCTCGCCCCCGAAGAAGCCGGCGGCCTCGCCGAGCGGATCATGACGGCCGTCAACCGCCCCATGACCATTCGCACGGACGAAGCCTTCGTCAGCGTCAGCATCGGCATCGCACTGCACCCGGCGGACAGCGAATCCTCCGAATCCCTATTCCTCTACGCCTTCTCGGCGATGGAAAAGGCCAAGCGTTTCGGCGGCGGCTGCCATGTGTTTTACACCGAAGACCTCAACGCCCCCAACCGCGAACGCCTCGAAATGGACCTGGCCCTGCGCCGGGCGCTGCAAGAGGACCAATTCGAACTCCACTACCAACCCAAGGTGGACACCCGCAACCAAAGGGTCATTGGCGTCGAGGCCCTGCTACGCTGGCGCCGCCCCGGCTCGGACCTGGTGGGCCCCGACCGCTTCATCCCGATCCTGGAGACCACCGGCCTGATCGTGCAGGCCGGGGCCTGGGCCATCACCGAGGCCTGCCATCAGGCCCAAGCCCTGCGCCAGGCCGGCCGCGGCGACCTCAAAATGGCGGTGAACGTATCGCTGAAGCAATTCCTCAGCGCCAGCACCCTGGTGGACACAGTGCTGCAAGCCCTGGAGCAGAGCGGCCTGCCCGGCCACTGCCTGGAGCTGGAACTCACCGAGAGCATTTTGGCCGACAACCTGGATTGGGTGGTGGAGACGCTGCACCAGCTCAAGGGCATTGGGGTGGAAATCGCCATCGACGACTTCGGCACCGGCTATTCCTCCCTCGCCTACCTCTCCCACCTCCCCATCGACGCGCTAAAGATCGACATCAGCTTCGTCCGCGGCATGCTCGAAAAGGCCGAAAACGCCCACATCACCGACGCCATCATCTCCCTCGCCCGCAGCCTCAAACTCGGCGTCACCGCCGAGGGCGTGGAGAGCGCCGAACAACTCGCCGCCATCGAAGGCCTCGGCTGCCACACCATCCAAGGCTTCTACTTCTCCCGCCCGGTGCCCGGCGCGGAACTAGCCCAGCGCATCCAGGAGATCGAACACCGCCTGCGCGGCTGAGCCGATACCCGTCATCACACCTTCCCGTTCTTGGGCTATTACGCCTGCACACAAATAACGGCGATAACGCCATTTAGGAACGCAGAGGGCGCAGAGGACCGCGAATGGACGCGAATGGACGCGAATGGACGCGAATAGTTAAAGAACCACAGATGAACACGGATAAACACAGATTTGTATTTCGAGGGAAATATTTTAAACCTCAGGTATTTGAGAACGCAGAGGAGCGCAGAGAGCGCGGAGAGGTTTTTTTCCGGTTGGTGGTTGGTGCTTAGGTGAACGAAGCCCCCAAGCCCAGCCAAGGCCTCAACCTCATGTTGCTTCCGGTACTTCGGCGCAGGCCTGCGAGCGCGGTCTAGGCGCCTGGATCACAGCCCTCGGGCTGTGCAGTCCTTCGTGTGCTCGGTACTCCGAAAGCGCCTGGGTGGCCAGTTCGTCAAACGGAGTGTCAACACCGCGGACCCCCAAGCTCCAGCTCCCCGAGCCATTCGGCGCGCTAGAGCTTGCAAGACAGGCACACCCCAAGGAGACCTCGGGAACCAGCATGAAATCGAAATGCCTCTCTGCGCCCTCTGCGGTTCTCCGTGTGCCCTGCGTTCCGAGGGCGCCTGGGTTGTTTCCGATACTTAGGCGCGGCCGAGCCGATGCCTGTCATCACACCTTCCCAATCCTTGGGCTATGCTTGAAGCGAGCACAATAATCCTCAAGAGGGAAAGACCATGTCCGTTTCGAGATTACAACGACTGTTGATCGGCCTGACTTGTCTGTTTTGTTCCGCCGCCTGGGGTCAGGCCGCCTATGTGGTGGCCGTGGGCGACAGCCTCACCGCCGGCGATGGCGACGACGGCAGCGGCGGCGGCTACCCCGCCCGCCTGCTGAACCAACTGCAAACACCCTACCCCGGAACCACCCTGAACAACCTCGCCATCTCCGGCGACACCACCGCCGACCTAATCAACAAGCAACTCGACAGCGCCGTGAGCGCCCTCAGCGCCGCCCCCGCTGGCGCGCTGAAGATCGCCCTGGTGTGGGTCGGCAGCAATGACCTGTTCGGCCTCTACGCCTCCACCACCTGCACGGATTACCATGACAGCCTGGCCGAGTGCGAGAGCGTCGAAATGGGTGATTCAGCCGACCGCCTCGACCAAATCGTCGGCGCCCTCGACGCCGCCGGCGCCGCGGTCTATGTAGCACGACTCGACGACCAATCCCGCCGCCCCGTGATCACCGACGCGACGCTGCGCAGCGCCACCTTCCCCGGCTTCACCGCCGACGAAATCCCCCGCATGTCCACCCAGGTGAGCACCTACAACACCGCGGTGGACGCCGTCGCGACGACCTATAGCGCCACCACCGTGGACTTCTACGCCACCACCCTGTTCGAGACCTGGGCCACCCTCAGCGACGACGGCAACCACCCCAACGGCGCGGGCTACGACGCCATCGCCGACCTCTGGTACGCCGCCATCATCGGCGGCGCCCCGCCGGTGGGCGACACCTTCACCCTCACGGTGCAGAAGAACGGCACCGGATCCGGCACGGTGAACAGCCTGGGCACGACGGCCATCGCCTGCGGGGCCGACTGCAGCGAGACCTACGACTCGGGCGCCAGCGTCACCCTGCGCGCCAGCGCCGCCGCGGGCTCCGTATTCGCAGGCTGGAGCGGCGCCTGCAGCGGCGCCGGCGACTGCACCCTGAGCCTGACCGCCAACCGCAGCGCCACCGCCGCCTTCAACCTCGAAAGCGGCGGCAGCGACCTGCCCACCCTCTCCGGCACCTGCGCCAGCGGCTCCTCCTCCGTGGTGCTGAGCAACCGCCGGGTGGCCAACGGCGCCAGCTACAGCTGCACCGCCAGCGCCGCCATCAGCACCTCCGGCGAGGTCCTGGTGGAGAGCGGCGGGGCCATGAACCTCGCGGCGCCGCTGGTCCGCCTCTCGCCCATCTTCCACAGCGAGCGCGGCAGTAGCCTGAGCGCCCGCGGCACGGCCACCGGCGGCGGCTCGGGCCCCGGCGACGCCAGCCTGTTGCAAACGGCGGACTTCCAATACCTCGGCGCCTTCCGCCTGCCCGATGCCGGCGAAGCCCCGCTGACCTTCGAATACGGCGGCAACGCCATGACCTTCAACCCCGACGGCGACCCCGCGGGCCCCGCCGACGGCTTCCCCGGCTCCCTGTTCATCACCGGCCACGTCCGCACCGACGTCGTGCCCGACGGCGGCCAAATCGCCGAGGTCTCCATCCCCGCCCCGGTCAACTCCGCCAACCGCAACGCCCTCAACACCGCCGGCTTCCTGCAAGACTTCGCCAACGTCTTCGACGGCTGGTTCACCGACCGCGAGGAGATCCCCCGCATGGGCCTGGAATACCTCGACCATACGGCCACCGGACCCAAGCTGCATGCCACCTGGGGGAACCATCAACAGGAGACTACGGAACACGGCTACACCTGGCTCGAACCGACCCTGAGCAACCCGCAGATTAAAGGCCCCTGGAACATCGGCGACCTCGGCCACTATCGCCTCAGCGGCTACCTCTTCGAAATCCCCGCCGCCTGGGCCGACCAACACGCCAGCGGCCGCTACCTCGGCACCGGCCGCTTCCGCGACGGCGCCTGGTCCGGCATGGGTCCCAACCTCATCGCCTACCGCCCCTGGACCGACGCCGCCGGCACCCCCGCCGCCGCCAACAGCCAACTCGGCCAAACCACCCTGCTGGCCTACGCCGACAGCTACCAAACCGAAGACGTCAACCACCACGCCCTCAACGACTACCAACACACGGACGAATGGGAAGGCGGGGCCTGGCTCACCACCACCACCGGAAAATCCGCGGTGATCTTCACCGGCACCAAGGGCACCGGGGCCAAATACTGGTACGGCTACGCCAGCATCGACGGCGCCGGCGGCCCTTGCGTCTCCGACTCCTACCCCGTCTGCTGGCAGGCCGACGGCGCCGAATGCCCCGCGGCGGACCTCGCCACCTGCCACGGCGCCACCAACCGCGGCTTCTGGGGCTCGCGCTGGGACGCCTGGATCCTCCTCTACGACCCCGCGGACCTCGCCCGCGTGGCCGCCGGCGAACTGGAAAGCTGGGAACCCCAACCCTACGCGCACCTCGACATCGACCAACACCTCTACCTCAACCCCGACAACGTAGACCTCGCCACCATCGGCCAAGGCGACCAACGCCGCTTCCGCATCGGCCCCGCCGCCTACGACCGCGACAACGACCTGCTCTATGTATTGGAGCTATACGCCGACGGGGCCAAGCCGGTGGTGCATGCCTGGCGGGTTCGTTGAAGTTTGAAGAGGGAAGTTTGAAGTTTGAAGTTTGAAAGGGGGGCTGGCGGGCAGGATGGCCTGCGAATCGCACCTCCTGCACTCTCCCTCCCGCTGGGAGGGAGCCGAGAGAGGGGCGGCGGCGGCGCATAACGCAATGGCTCGCCATCGCTCGATAAGCCCGATCGCGATCGGACGCCAAACCCGCTTGAGTCGCAAGGTCACTCGGGGTAGACTCGAACTATGAAAAGTCTGCCTGAAGGAATGATAAATGGACATCAAGGCGACCCTGAAACCGGGTCAAAACGGCACCAAGCGCCGGGAGAATAGGAGGCCATCGACGTTATCTCGCGGCCTCCGCGGAAGGATCTTTTGGTGACCCAATGCCTGAATTCGAACTTGTCGGGGAAATCACCGGGACGGAGGTCATCGCACGCGGACCCGGGATCCGTGATCTAGCCCGGCTGAACAGGCAGTACGGCAAAGGGAAATGGCGCAAGCTCAAGGGCTACGCGGTTGTTCGTCTGAAGAACGGCCGAGAACGTCGGACCGAACTTCATTGGTACGAGGCCCATGGTATTGGCAAACGAGAAATGAAACGTAAACGGTATATAGAATGAACAGGAACGAGCGCCCCAACATACCGACAGGTTATGTCGTTTGTATCGACAACACCGATTACCCTGCGTCCCTCGAACGCAACAAGATCTACCGAGTCCTCGAAGACGAAGACGCGGCAGCGGACGGCGATATTCGAGTCATCGACGAAAGCGGTGAAGACTACCTCTACTCCGCCGATCGTTTCGTTCCGATCCAAGTCCCCGCGGAGGTCAGGA
Organism: Gammaproteobacteria bacterium; assembly: GCA_011389885.1. Lineage (GTDB taxonomy): Bacteria > Pseudomonadota > Gammaproteobacteria > Chromatiales > Chromatiaceae > JABBTK01. The sequence continues at coordinate 17,860 of JAABTK010000088.1, forward strand.
AATCTTTGGAAATAGCCGCTTGACGAAACGGCCGAATAGTGGATAATGGACATCAAGGCGACCCTGAAACCGGGCCAAAACGGCACCAAGCGCCTGCAGCGCAAGTACGGTGAGCGGCTGGTCTATGTGCGCTACCGCTATGACAAGGAAAGCCGCAAACGGCTCACCACCGTCGAGCTGGTGGAAGAACAGGTGGAATGGACCGCTCCGACCGATCTCGGCAACCCGACCGCCGGCGTCCCCGACCCCAATCCGCCCCTCGCGGTGCGCATCCAATACGGAGAGACGGACCTGCGGGAAAAGGCCAAGTCCGTAGGCGCCATTTGGCGGCCTCGGCAAAAGCTTTGGGAAATGCGGTACGAGGATGTGGTTGCGCTGGGGTTGGAGAGCCGGGTGGTTCCGCAGGGGGACTGAGGGTGGTTTCTATATGTAGATATCTAGATTTGGATATCTATATCTGGATATCTAAATGTAGATACAAGATATCTAGGTCTGGAAACTTGTTTCTAGATCTGGTAATTTTAGATAGGACTGCGGGGCGGTCTATTGCATGTTGGACTAAACTTCGTGGAACAATACGTCCAATATTTTCTATAATTCAAACTGTTACAAATAATCAGCCGCTC
>JAABTK010000089.1 GCA_011389885.1 Gammaproteobacteria bacterium
TTCATCTGATACCTCCAGTTTGGTTATCTAGCGAGTTTGCACCTTGATTCTACATCAAGGGCTGGGGGTCTCTACTTTTTCTGTACAATAGCTGACTACAGCGTGCGTGCTCGGAGCCCGGACTTTAGTCCGGTATGGGCGCTGCCGGACTCAAGTCCGGGCTCCGATGCTCAGCCCCGCCCCCCCTATTTCCTATTTCCTATTTCCTAACTTCACTCTTCAAACTTTACCAAGGCTTGTCCTCCGTCTCCCCCCGGTGCATTCGCTGGTATTGGTACTGGAACTTGCGCCTCAATAAACCAGCCGGGTCGTCGGGGATGCGGCGGAGCCATTGTTCGGTGGCGCGTTCTTGTTCGCTCATGGGGTTGTCCGCCTCGCCGGGTTGGGCGGGGGCGGCGGGGGTTTGTTCGGGTTCTTGTTCCGGTTGTTCGGGTTGGTCGCTCTGCTCGGTGGGACGGGCCGGTTGTTCCTCGTCGCCGGGTTCGGGGGCGGGTTGTTGTTCGGGCTGCATGCCCTGCTGTTGGTCGCCCTGGCCTTCGGCCTCCTGTTGATCCGCGGCCTGGGCCTGTTGCTGGTCCTGCTCGGGTTGGGCCTGGTCCGGGTCTTGTTGCTGTGGGGCGTTCTTGGGGTTCTGCCCGCCCTGCTGGGGCTGGTTTTGCCCTTGCTCCTGTTGTTCGGAGTCGCCCTCTTGGGGTTGGGACTGGCCCTGTTGACCCTCGGGCTCCTGTTGCGGGCTATCCTGACTGTCGCCGCCGGACATGGGCTGCTGTTCGGGCGGTTGCAGTTGCTCTTCCACCAGGTCCAGGTTGTGTTGGGCGTCGGCGTGGTCGGGGTCCTTTTTCAGGGCCTCTTGGTAGGCGGCCTTGGCCTCGGGCAGGCGGCCCATTCGGGCCAGGGCGTTGCCGCGGTTGTAGAGGCCTTCGGCGTCTTCACGTCCTTTCAGCAGTTCCAGGGCCTGTTCGTAGTCGCCGGCCTTGTAGCGGGCGGCGGCCTGCCATTCGGGGGCGTGGAAGAGTTCGGCGGCGCGCGCGGGGTCGCCCTGCTCCAGGGCCTGGGCCCCCTGTTGGTCGGGGCGCTGCCAGAGGTCTGGCCAGTCGAGGGCCAGGGCGGGTTCGGGCAGGGGGAGCAACAGGGCCAGGGGCAATACGAGTAGGCCGCGGCGGAAGCCCAGGGCGGCCAGGGGCAGTAGGGCCAGCACCAGCCAGGGGCCTTCTTCGCGCCAACGTTCGGTGAGCAGGCCTTGCTGTTCGGTGGCGTCCTCGTCCGCGGTTTGCTCCAGGGGTTCGAGCAGGTGGCGGGTGTCCTGGTCGCCGGGCTTGAGTTCGGCGTAGCGGCCGCCGCCCTCGGCGGCCAGGCGCTTGAGGGGTTCGGCCTCTAGTTTGGGCATTACGATTTCGCCCTTGGAGTCGGTGAGGAAGCCGCCGTCCTCCCGCGGCACCGGGGCCCCCTCGCGGGTCCCTACCGCGAGTACGCTGATGCCCACCCAGTGGGGGCGGGCGCGGAGCAGGGCCTCGGGGGCGGTGTCGCCGAGGCCGTCGGTGATGAAGAGCACTTCGCCGCGCGAGGTGCCGGCCTGTTTTAGTAGTTGCAGGGCCTTGTCCAGGGCGAGGTCGGGGCGGGTGCCCTGGCTGGGCATCAGGCCGGTGTCCAGCGCGCTGACCTGGGAGGCGATGGTGGCGGTGTCGGTGGTGAGGGGGGTGACCACGAAGGGGCTGGCGGCGTAGACCAATAGCGCGGTCTGGCCCTCGCGGCGCTGGCGCAGGATGTCTTGCAGCTCGAAGCGGGCGCGGGTGAGGCGGCTGGGGGTGATGTCGGTGGCGTTCATGGAGCGCGACAGGTCCAGCGCGATCACCAGCGCGGTGTTGCTCTGAAACACCGGCTGGGGGAGTTGCTGCCAGGCGGGACCGGCCAGGGCGGTGATGCCGAGCAGGCCGGCGAGGCCGATGCCGAATAGGCCCCAACGGCTGCGCCCGCCCTCGCCCTTTTCCAGCAGGTAGGGCAGCAGTGCGGGGTCGCAGGCCGCGCGCCAGCTGCCGGCCCCGGCGGAGCGGCGGGCCAGGCGCCACAGCAGCAGCCCCAGCGGGATCAGCGCCAGGAACCATTCGGGGCGGAGAAAATGGAGGTCCTGCATCATGGCCTTCTGCCCCCCGGGATCAGCAGGGTGAGGCCGGCCAGGATCAGGGCGCCGCCTAGGGGCCAGTAGTAGAGGGCCTGGGTGGGACGGAACAGCTTCTTTTCCTCCTGCGCCGGTTCCAGTTCGTCCAGCAGTTGGTAGATTTGGGCCAGTTCGGCGGTATCACGGGCGCGAAAGTAGCGGCCGCCGGTCTTTTCGGCGATGGCGGTGAGGGTGTCTTCGTCCAGTTCGCGCGAGGGGTTGACCACCTGGGTGCCGAACAGGGAGCGCACCTCCATGCGCTCGGCGCCGATGCCGATGGTGTAGATCTTCAGCCCGACCGCGGCGGCGAAGTCGGCGGCCTGCTCGGGGCGCACCTCGCCGGCGGTGTTGGCCCCGTCGGTGAGCAGGATCAGCACCCGGCCCTCGGCCTCGCGCTCGCGCAGGCGTTTCACCGCCAGCCCGATGGCGTCGCCGATGGCGGTGGCCTTGCCAGCGAGGCCGATGGCGGCCTCTTTGAGCAGGGTGCGCACGGTCTCGCGGTCGAAGGTGAGCGGGGCCTGGAGGTAGGCCTGTTCACCGAACAGGATCAGCCCCACGCGGTCGCCCTGGCGGCGGTCGAGGAAGTCGCCGACCACCAGTTTGGTGGCGGTGAGGCGGTCGATGCGGCGGTCCTGATAGGCGAAGTCCTGCTCTTCCATGCTGCCGGAGATGTCCACCGCGAGCATCAGGTCGCGCCCGCTCAGGGGCAGCTCCAGCGGCTCGCCCACCCATTGGGGCCGGGCCCCGGCGGCGACCAAGAGGATCCAGGCGAGGGCCGCGGGCAGCAGCCGCCAGCCGCCGCGGATGCGCGTGGACGCGCCCGTGTCCGAGGCCCATTCGTCGCCGAAGGGTACGCGCAACGCGGCGCCGGACTGGCCCTTGGCCGCGGGCAGCAGGTAGCGCACCAAGAGCGGCAGCGGCAGTGCGGCGAACACCCAGGGCCAGGCCAGCTCGATCATGCGGACCTCCCGGCGCGGCGGATCCACTGGGCGGCCAGATCCAGCAGCGCGCGGCCGTCGGTTTTCGCATGGGGGTTGTAGGGGGCCTCCGCCAGGGCGCGGCCCGGGCCTTCGGTGAAGCCCCCGGCCTGTTGGGTCCCCTTCAGCGGCCGGTCCAGAAACCGGAGCCAGTCTTCGCCGGTGAGGCGCGCGACTTCGACCCGCGGATGGAGGGTCACCGCCAGCCGGCGCAGCAGCTGGGACAGCTCGGCCGCCAGGGCCGGATCGTCCAGGCGCTTGCGGTAGGCCTTGCGCAGGGCCTTCAGCTCCCGCCGGGCGGCGCGCACCGGGGCCTTGCGACGGCGGCGGCGCCGCACCCAGACCCAGAGCAGGATCAGCAGCGCGGCGATCAGCGGCAGGGCCCACCAGCCGGGGGCCGGCGGCCACCAGGACACCGGCTCGGGCAGGTGGATGTCGCGCAGCGGGAGTTCCACGGGTTGCTGGTTCACCGCGGCGGCCTCCCCAGGGCGGCTTGCAGGCTCTGGGCCGGGTCGTCCGCGGTGGAGAGCACCAGCAGGTGCATGCGGTAGCGGCGGCACAGGGCCTCCATCACCTCCACCCGGTATTCGAAGCGCTCGTGGTGGCGGCGGCGCAGCTCCGGGTCGCCGGCGCGCAGGGTGAAGCGGCGGCGGCCGTCGGTGACCGGGTAGTGGCCCTTGGGCGGCAGCTCGGACTCCAGCGGGTCGTGCAGGTAGATCAGCACCAGGTCGTTGTGCCGGGCCAGGGCGGAGAGATGGACCTCGCACTGGGGGTTGAGGCCGCGGAAGTCGCTGATCAAAAACAGCAGGCTGCCCGGGCGGGTGACCCGGCGCAGGCGGGTGAGGGCCTTGAGGATGCTGGTGCGGCGCAGCTCGGGCGAGGTGGCCTCCGCCGGGGCCTTGGAGTAGTCGCTGAGCAGGCCGATCAGCCGAAACACGCCGTCGTCGCCGCCGCGCGGGCGCAGCTCGCGGTGGCCCTCCTCGGAGAAGGCGAGACCGCCCAGGCGCTCGCCGCGGGCGCGGGCGCTCCAGGCCAACAGGGCGGCGGCGCGGGCCGCCTGCACGCTCTTGAAGGCCCCGCGGGTGGCGAAGTGCATGGGGGCGCGAAAGTCCGCCCAGAACAGCACCGGGCGTTCGCGCTCCTCGCGAAACAGCTTGGTATGCGGGCGGCCGGTGCGGGCGGTGACCCGCCAGTCGATGGTGCGGATGTCGTCGCCGGGCTGGTAGGGGCGCGCCTCGTCGAACTCCATGCCGCGGCCCTTGAAGCGCGACAACTGCCCGCCGGCGGTGCGGCTCAAGATGCGCAGGCCGACCAGGGAGAGGTCGCGGGACTCGGCCTTCAGCCGCGCCAGGGCCCGGCGGCCGATCCAGACCAGTCCCTCGCCGGCCGCGTCATGGGGTTTCGATGCCTTTGCCAGAGCCATTTTTCTAAGGAACAGGGACCCTTGCGATGAGTTCCTCGATGAAGCCGTCGGGGGTGACCCCTTCGGCCTCGGCCTCGTAGCTGAGCAGGATGCGGTGGCGCAGCACGTCGAAGGCCAGGGCCTGAATATCCTCCGGGGTCACGAAGTCGCGCCCGGCCAGCCAGGCATGGGCCCGGGCGCAGCGGTCCAGGGCCAGGGTGGCGCGCGGGCTGGCCCCGTAGTCGATCCAGGACACCAGCTCCCGCCCATAGGGCCCGGGGTTGCGGGTGGCGAGCACCAATTGCAGCAGGTAATCCTCCAGGCCCTCGGCGAGATGCACGTCGAGCACCTGGTCGCGGGCCTCGAACAGGGCCTGCTGGCTGACCTGCATGGGCGGGGGCTCGATGCGCGCGCCGTGGCGGGCCTCGCCGCGGGTGAGATGCAGGATGCGCCGCTCGTCCTCGGCCCCGGGGTAGTCGATGCGCACATGCATCAGGAAGCGGTCGAGCTGGGCCTCGGGCAGCGGATAGGTGCCCTCCTGCTCGATGGGGTTCTGGGTGGCCATTACCAGAAACAGCTCGGGCAGCGGGTAGGTGACCCGGCCTACGGTGATTTGGTGTTCGGCCATGGCCTCCAGCAGCGCCGATTGCACCTTGGCCGGGGCGCGGTTCACCTCGTCGGCCAGGATTAGGTTGTGGAACAGCGGGCCCTGCTCGAAGTGGAAGCTGCCCTCCTGGGGGCGGAAGATCTCGGTGCCGGTGAGGTCCGCGGGCAGCAGGTCGGGGGTGAACTGAATGCGGTGGAAGTCGCCGGCGATGCCGTCGCCCAGCACCTTAATGGCGCGGGTCTTGGCCAGCCCGGGGGCGCCTTCCACCAGCAGGTGGCCGTCCGCCAACAGCGCGATGAGCAGCCGGTTGACCAAGGTCTGCTGGCCGATAATCCGCCCCTCGACGTGTTCCTGGAGCTTGCTGAGTTGTTGTTGTGGGGTCATGGTCTGTTCAAGGTCGCCGATGAAACGTAGTCTGAGAGCCTGGGCCTGCGGTAAAGTTCCGCGCCCTGTGCGCCGACTAGGTTACCATAGCCGCCGACCACAGCCGAACCCCCAAAGGGGCGCCCGCCCCCTAGGCGCGCGAATCCGAAAACTCAGAGACCCGAATCATGCCATCCCGCTTTGTGCGCAAGACCCGCTGCGGCCTGCATTGGATCGAGAACCTCGGCCTGATCGTGATCGCCATCGCCACGGTCATCGCGGTGGGCCAGGAGATCCTGGGCATTATCCGCTCCGGTGAAGCGGGGCTGGCGGACCTGCTGTTGCTGTTCAGACTGCACCCCCGAGTCCTGAATCCATCGAGGAGTGGCAGTCCTCGGAGGACTGCCACTCCTTGGGCTGATTCATTTTCCGGGGTGTCGGAACCACCTTCACGGGCGTTGGCCGCTCTTCATTCAGGCGGCGGGGGAGCAGCGGCAGGCGTCACCCGAGCCATCGAAAAAACCGCTCTGCGCCCTCTGCGTTCCCAAGAACCGTTGTTTTCGGTCTTGACGCGCAGACGCGCCGCTGGGCGCCGCCTCCAGCCGCCGTTTCTCGCCCCCCCCTTGAGCCCGGCCGCCAAAACGCGCGAAAATAGCGGCTTTGCCCCGGGCCGGTTGACGGCCCCGGGCGCCACCCAGTAGTCCACGGATTTCCTATGCACCCCATGTTGAATATCGCCCGCAAGGCGGCCCGCGAGGCGGGTAAGGTTTTGTTACGGCATTTCGCGCACCGCGATCAGCTGACCGTCACCACCAAGAGCCGCAACGAGTTCGTGTCCGAGGTGGACCGCACGGCGGAGGAAACCATCGTCAACGTGCTGCGCCGGGCCTACCCCAGCCACGGCATCATCGGCGAGGAGGGCGGCAGCCGGGCGGGCGACGATTATACCTGGATTATCGACCCCCTCGACGGCACCACCAACTACCTGCATGGGTTTCCGCAGTTCTCGGTGTCCATCGGCCTCACCTATCGCGGGGTGCTCGACCAGGGCGTGGTGTATGACCCGCTGCGGGAGGAGATCTTCCACGCCAGCCGCGGCGCCGGGGCCTTCCTCAACGACCGCCGGCTGCGGGTGAGCAATCGCAAGGAGCTGGAGGGGGCGCTGCTCGGCACCGGCTTTCCGTTTCGCGACTTCAGCCATGCGGACGCCTATATGGGCATGCTCCAGCAGTTGATGCGCGACACCGCCGGCATCCGCCGGCCCGGCTCGGCGGCCCTGGACCTGGCCTATGTGGCCGCCGGGCGCCTGGACGGCTTTTGGGAGCTGGGGCTGAAATCCTGGGACATGGCCGCGGGCGCCTTGTTGATTCGCGAGGCCGGCGGCGTGGTCAGCGACCTCTCCGGCGGCGACCGCTTTATGGACTCGGGCAATGTGGTCGGCGGCCCGCTTAAATGCCAAAAGGCCTTGCTGCAGACCATTAGCCCCTTCCTCGACGACACCCTTCGCTTCTGAACCCCGAGCCGAGAGCCCCCATGGAACTGAACACCCTGAATGCCGTATCGCCCATCGACGGCCGCTATGGCGGCAAGACCGAAGACCTGCGCCCCATCTTCAGCGAATACGGCCTGATCCGCCACCGGGTGCAGGTCGAAATCCGCTGGCTCCAAGCCCTGGCGGAGCACCCGGGCATCGCCGAGGTTCCGCGCCTGAGCGAACACGCGCGGCACATCCTGGACGGCATTTTGGAGAATTTTTCCGAGGAAGACGCCCACCGGGTGAAGAATATCGAGCGCACCACCAATCACGACGTCAAGGCGGTGGAGTATTTCCTGAAGGAAAAGATCGCCAATAACGACGAACTGGAGGCGATTAGCGAATTCATCCATTTCGCCTGCACCTCGGAGGACATTAACAACCTGTCGCATGCGCTGATGCTGCGCGAGGGCCGCGGCCAGGTATTGATTCCGCTGATGGACGACGTCATCCACGCCATCAAGCAGTTGGCCCATGCGCATGCCCATCGCCCCATGCTCTCGCGCACCCATGGTCAGCCCGCCTCCCCCACCACCCTGGGCAAGGAGATGGCCAATTTCGCCCACCGCCTGCACCGCCAGCGCGACCAGACGGCGGACGTGGCCCTGTTCGGCAAGATCAACGGCGCCGTGGGCAACTACAACGCGCACCTGGCCACCTATCCGGCGCTGGACTGGCCGACCTTCGCCCAGCAGTTCGTGGAATCCATGGGCCTGGCCTGGAACCCCTACACCGCCCAAATCGAGCCCCACGACTATATGGCCGAGCTGTTCGACGCCGCCGCCCGCTTCAATACCGCACTGATCGACTTCTGCCGTGACGTTTGGGGCTATATCGCGCTGGGTTACTTTAAGCAACGCACCGTGGCCGGCGAGGTGGGCTCCTCCACCATGCCGCACAAGGTGAACCCCATCGATTTCGAGAACGCCGAGGGCAACCTGGGCCTGGCCAACGCGATTTTCGACCACCTCGCGGCCAAGCTGCCGGTGTCGCGCTGGCAGCGCGACCTCACCGACTCCACGGTGCTGCGCAACATGGGGGTGGGCTTTGCCTATACCGCCATCGCGCTGCAATCGGTGCTGCGCGGCATCGCCAAGCTAGAGGCCAACGACGAGGCCCTGGCGCGCGACCTGGACGCCAACTGGGAGGTGCTGGCCGAGCCGATTCAAACCGTTATGCGGCGCTACGGGGTGGAAAAACCCTACGAAAAGCTAAAAGAACTGACCCGCGGCCAGCGGGTGGACCGGGCGCAGTTCCACGCCTTTATCGACGGCCTGGAGATCCCCGACGCGGCCAAGGCCCAGCTCCGCAGCCTGAGCCCGGCGAGCTATATAGGCAACGCCACGGCGCAGGCGCAGCGGATCTGAGCGCTGCGCGTCGGCGGCGGATCGGGGCCTGAGGCCGCTGCCGGCGCCCGGCTCGCTGCGCTGCAACTTAACCTAGCCCCGACCGTCGCCCCCTTGTCCCTCCCGCGTCAAAACCTGCTGCTCGGCGCCGCCTGCGTACTCGGCGCCGAGTTCCTGTTCGCCGCCATGGCCGCGCTGGTGCGTCACCTCTCGGGCGAGTTGCCCAACGAGGTGATCGTGTTCTTCCGCAATGCCCTCGCCCTGCCCTTTCTGCTGCCCTGGGTGCTGCGCATCGGCGGTCACGGCTGGCGCACCCCCGTGTTGGGGCTGCACCTGTTGCGCGCCGCCGCCGGCCTCAGTGCCATGTATTGCTATTTCTACGCCATCGCCCACATGCCGCTGGCGGACGCCATGCTACTCAAGCTCAGCGCCCCGCTGTTCATCCCCTTCGTGGCCTTCTTCTGGCTTGGCGAGCGCATCTCCTGGCTGGTGCGCTGGGCGCTGGCGGTGGGCTTCACCGGGGTGGCGCTAATCCTCACCCCGAGCTTCGAGCACCTGGCCCCGGCGGCCTTGGTGGCGCTAGCCGGCGGCGCGCTGGCGGCGGTGGCCAAGACCGCGGTGCGCCGCTTGACCTACAGCGAGCCCGCTGGCCGCATCGTGTTCTATTTCGCCTTCATCGCCACCCTCATCTCGGCCGTGCCACTGCTCTGGGCCTGGCAGACCCCGGCCGACGGCTACACCTGGATCGCACTGTTGGCCAGCGGCCTCACCGGCGCCCTCGGCCAATTGCTGTTCACCAAGGGCTTCTCCTTCGCCCCCGCCTCGCGTCTCGGCCCCTTCACCTATGTCTCGGTGCTCTTCGGGGCCGCCTTCGGCTGGCTGTTCTGGGGCGAACTCCTCACCGGGTTCACCGTCGCCGGGGCGGTATTGGTGGCCGCGGCCGGGGTCATGGCCAGTCGCCACCGCACCCTGCCGCCGCCTCCCGCGCCGCCCCTGCGCAGTCCCCCGCAGGCGCCGCGCCGGGTCTGACGGCGCCCGAGCCTCAATACCCCCAAAACACCGACCGCAAAGGCGGTGACGGCCTCGCGCGCAGACCCATAATCCGGGTCCGCTCAAAAGCCTGCATTCACCCGATCGGTCCGCATCGCACGCGCCGCGGTGCTCGCGTTCGGCCGCAAGCCAAGCCCTGCGCATCGCCTCGGTATTTCGCCGCCTTTCCTCTAATAAGGCAGGCCCGTGCAACAGGCGAAAGCCATCCAAGAATCGCAGAATCCGCTCGGGCGTGGGTTTGCGGCAACGCTCAAGGTGGTCGTCGCTGAAATACTGAACTGGCCTCATAGGGACTCCAGGCTGCACGCGTGCTCAAGGTTTTGCGGACGCCCGCCCTCGCGTTTCATCCGAATCAGATCCTCCTTGTTCAACCCGCGGACCGATCCGCCCGGGATGGGCTTTGCCACTACGCAGCGGCCGGCTAGTGCAGCTGCGCCTAAGTATCGGAAACAACCCAGGCGCTTTCTGAACGCAGACTACGCGGAGAACCGCAGGCGCAGAGGGCGCAGACAGGCGTTTCGATTGAAAGGATAAGCGCCGCGCCCGACATCCGCCGCTTTAGCCGCTTTAGCCGCGAATCCAGTTCGCTTGCCCACCCCCTGTATGACTCAGCGGGCTCGAGGCGTACGCGCCTTGGCCCGGGCGCGTAACCGAAAACCCGCACGGCCCGAGGGCTTTACTCCAGGCGGCTAGGCGAGGCTTCAGCGCCGGACAGCCACTCCCACGCTGGAGCGCGACAACAAGCCAGCAAAACCTCCTCCGCGCGCTCTGCGCTCCTCGGCGCCCTCTGCGTCCCTGAATGGGGTTGTTTCCGTTATTTGTGCGCAGGGGCGGCTAGATCAAAGCTGATCAGAGGGCGGGTTTTATGCGGGTTTTATGCGTAGGGCGCCCGCCGCTGACCCAAAACGCTGGACAAGCGCCGAAAAAACCCGATAATCAGCGCGCCGCCGACGGGGCGGTCCCGCCCGAAGACCCTGCCATGAGCCACAACCCGAATCTTCCCGCACTGCCGCCGGACCGCCTGGAGCCGGTGCTGGCGGCGCTGCGCGCCAGCGGCTGGGGGGTGTTTCCCGATTTCTTCGCCCCGGAGCTGATGGCCGATCTACGGCATGAACTCTGGGGCCGCGCCGAACAGGACCAGTTGCGGCCCGCCGGGGTAGGCAAGGAGGGGCAGCGCCTGTCCGCGGTGCGCGGCGACTATATCCGCTGGTTAAACGGCGCCACCCCGCCCCAGCGGCGCTTTCTGGCGGCCATGGAGGCCCTGCGGTTGCGGGTGAATCGGGAACTCTTGCTGGGCCTGGAGGATTTAGAGTGCCACTTCGCCCACTACCCGCCCGGCGCCGGTTATGCGCGGCACCTAGACAGCTTCGACAGCAATAACCTGCGCCGGCTGACGGTGGTGGCCTACCTGAACCCGCAATGGACGCCCGCGGACGGCGGCCAGATGCGTATCTTCGATGGCGAGGCGGTGATCGCCGAGGTGCAGCCCCGCAGCGGCGCCCTGGTCTGCTTCATCAGCGAGGAGATCGCGCATGAAGTGGTCGCCACGCAGCGCCACCGCGCCAGCATCGCCGGCTGGTTTCGAGTGCGTCCGTTGACGGCGCAGGCGGATGCGCTGGGCGGGCAGGTATTGGCCGGGTAAAGGCTCGCCCTGGCGCGCACAGAGGCCTTTCGGTTGCAAGCGCAACCGGTGCGTGTTGGCGCAAGAAACCCGGCCAAACAGCAGAAAATACAGCGCAAACGGCAGGCCGGGCGTGGAATCCCCTACTCGGTTTGCTATAATGTCCCCCGCCTTTTCGGACCCTCAACCTTTGGAGTGAACCCCGATATGGATCCGGTCTATATCCTCGCGGCCTTTTTGGGCGGCCTCGGCGCGATGCTGCTGCGCCTGCCGCCGTTAGTGGGCTTTCTCGCCGCCGGCTTTGCGCTCAATGCGCTGGGCTACAGCCTGACGCCGACGCTGGAGACCCTGGCGAACCTGGGCGTGACCCTGCTGCTGTTCACCATTGGTCTGAAACTGGATGTACGCACCCTGTTGCGCGGCGAGGTCTGGGCCGGGGCGAGCATCCACATGCTGCTCTCCAGTGTGCTGCTGGTGTTGGTGTTGTCGCTGTTCAAGCTCACCGGCCTCACCCTGCTCCAGGGGAGTAACTTGCAGACCCTGCTGATCCTGGCCTTCGCCCTGTCGTTTTCCAGCACCGTATTCGCGGTCAAGGTGCTGGAGGAACGCAGCGAGGCCCAGTCCTTTTACGGGCGCCTGGCCATTGGCGTGCTGATCATGCAGGACATCTTCGCCGTGCTCTTTCTCAGCGTTTCCACCGGCGTGTTGCCCAGCCCCTGGGCAGTGTTACTGTTCCTGCTGTTGCCGGCGGCGCCGCTGCTGCGCCAGCTGCTGGGCCGGGTGGGCCACGGCGAGATGCAGATTCTGTTCGGGGTGCTGTTGGCGCTGGTGCTGGGCTATGCCCTGTTCGACGCCCTCGGCGTCAAGGGCGACCTGGGGGCGCTGATCATCGGCATGCTGCTGGCCCCTCACGCCGCCTCCTACCAGCTCGCCAAGTCCCTGTTTCACATGAAGGAGCTGTTTCTGGTGGGGTTCTTCCTGTCCATTGGTCTCACCGCCCTGCCCACCCTTGAGCTGCTGGGGTTGTCGCTGCTTTTGCTGCTGCTGATGCCGCTCAAAAGTCTTCTGTTCATGGCGGTCTTCGGCTTCTTCCGCCTGCGCACCCGCACCACCACCCTGGCCACCCTGAGCCTGAGCAACTTCTCCGAGTTCGGTCTCATCATCGCCGCCCTGGCGGCCAGTCAGGGCTGGTTCGCGCCCGAATGGCTGGTGGTGCTGTCGCTCACGGTGGCCCTGAGCTTCGTGCTGGCCGCACCCCTCAATGCCACCAGCGAACAGCTCTACCACTGGCTCGACCAATACCTGCCCAGCCTGCCGCCAGAGCGGCTGCACCCGGCCGACCGCCCCATTGAACTGGGAGACGCCCAGGTGGTGATCATGGGCATGGGCAAGATCGGCCGCGGCGCCTACGAGCGCGTGCAACAACACTACCGCCTGCCGGTGCTGGGCATCGACAACGACGGCAACAAGGTGCGGCTATTACAGGAGAAGGGCTATGCGGTGATCGAGGGCGACGCGGTGGACTCGGACTTTTGGGAAAAGCTCATCGCCTGTGATCAAATGCGCATGGTGCTGCTGGCAATGCCCAGCCACCACGGCAACCTCTACGCCCTGGGGCAACTGCGCAACCGCAGCTTCAGCGGCAAAATCGCCGCCGTAGTGGAGTATCCCGCCGAGATCGAGGCCCTGAAAAAAGGCGGCGCCGACGCCGTCTTCCACGTCTACAGCGAGGCCGGCATCGGCTTTGCCGACGACGCCGCCGCCGTGGCGGGCCTAACCGCCCCCGCCGAGGACCGGCCGTCTTGAACCAAGCCCCGATCGGCCCCCGAAGTAACGGAGACAACGACACTTGGGCGCGCAAAGTTTAACGTTTGAAGCCCGAAAAGACCCGGTCACTGAGCGGCGCGGGCAAACCACTGGCGGTTTGGGGCTGTTTTCGCGGCCCTGGAGTGCGCATGTTCCGCTTTTAACCGAAACCCTCTCTGCGGTTCTCCGCGCGCCCTGCGTTGCGAGAGCGCCTAGGTTGCTTCGGACACTTGGGCGCACGGTTGCACTAGTACGGGACCAAGGCGAAATGGGCCATTGAACCGCGAATAGACGCGAATAGACGCGAATAGACGCGAATAGACGCGAATAGACGCGAATAGACGCGAATAGACGCGAATAGACGCGAATATTCACTTCGCTACAGGCGGAACCGGACGCGCCTCGCTTGTCCACCCCCTGCATGACCGCGGGCTCGGAGCGTACACGCCTTGACCTGAGTGCGTAACCGGAAGCAGCCACAGCCCGAGGATTGTACTGCTGGCGGCTAGGCGGCGCTAGGGCGCCGGACAGGCGTCCCCCGCGCTGGAGCGCAACACACAAAAGCCAGCAAAAATCCCTCCGCGCGCTCCGCGGTCCTCTGCGCCCTCTGCGTTCCTAAATGACGTTGCGTGCGTTATTTGAGCGCGGGGCGTACTCGGTTACATCTCGGCAATGGCAACGGCGAAGGCATCCACCGCCTGCCAATCGGTATACTCCACGTCGGTCTGCGGGTCTGTCGGTCCCTTGGTCAGCCACATAATCGCGCGAATCATCGCGCGATCCAGCACACCGTATCGCTGATAGTCGAGCCTGCCGGCAAACACCGCCAGTTGCTGCGGTTGCCATGCGATTTGGCCGAGGAACCTCCTCACATAGGGGTTGGTGTCCGGTTGGCGCTTTGCCGGTTTGCGCGCCACCACGTTCACCGAAAAAAAGCCGTTGGCCTTGCTCTCCAAGAGCGACTGGTGGTCCTTGATAAATCGATACACGCTGGCGTTGTGCTTGCCATAGCGAATACTCGCGCCGATCACAATTTTATCAAACGACGCCAGATCAATGGCCGCACTGTCGGCAATGGGCTCCACCACCGCCTTGTGTCCGCGCCCTTCGATAATCCGCTGCATGCGCTGGCAGATCTTTTTTGTTTGACCGTCGGTGGAGGAGTAGAGGATAAGGATTGCGGCCATGTTCAGCACCCTGGGTTTGGTGGTTTCTGAGGGGTCCAAGCGATGCGGCTCGTTCCTCGGCGCCTGCTATTGCAGGCGCGAGGAGATCGGCAACCAAGCCTCTTCCGAAGGCCGCTGGGATCCGTTGTTTTCGATACGCGCGGGCGACATGCCCCGCCTTTCCTGAAGACTATCACAATACTTTTCTCATTAACCATGACGCTTGATCCAGGCCTCAAGGTCTGCACGCGGAATAATGTCCAGAATACGCAGTGATTCGCCCGCCTTCCATCGCAACAACAGTCGATAGTCGATGCCGATACGCATGCGGTAGTGATCCCGCAAACGCTCCAGCGGCTTGGTTTTGCGCCATATCCCGGCATCATGGGCGGCAAAGTCGCCGATGGCCTGCAAGGCATCGGCGGCGACCTGCGGCGGCAGGTCGGTGCAGTGCTTGGTGAAGGCGGATGCATACTCCGGAATCAATATCTTGCCGATCGGTCTGGGGCTCTCCCCTTCGTCCTCCGGCATGGGCTTCGCATCGGCGATGGGTGCATTGCCCTCGGGCACGGCGGAGATGCGCTTTCGCTCCTCCGCCAGTTCGGTGCGCAGGCGCCGCCGCTCCCGCTGCTGCTCGCCGATCTCGGCCTTCAGGTTGCCGACCTGGGCGCGCAACCGGGCCAGCACCTCCTCCCGCTCTTCAGCGGATTGCCTCGCTTCCGCGGGCGCCGCTTGACGCGCCTCCTGGTCTTGGTCCCGATGGGCCTTTTCCGCCTGCGCCAACTCCTGGCCCAAGCGCGCCGCTTCATGTTCCTGGTCCTGCAACTCGTGTCGCTTGCGATCCAGCTCCTTGCGCGTCAGCCGAAGCTGCTCCTTGACCCGCTCCGCCTGCTCACTCTCCTTCCTTTCCCGCGCCCGGAAACGCTCTCGGTCCTCGATCCAATCGAGCAGGGACTCGGCCACATCGCCCCAGGGCTCAAGATCGAGTTGCGTGCGCGCCCGCCGGATCAAATCCAGCCCGATACCCTCATCGATAAACGGCTGATCCGTGGCGAGCAACGCCCGGCCCATAACAATGCCCAATGCCGGATAGTGTTCGATAATCGCGAAAAACAGATCCTGTAGCGGCGTGCCGACGCCGCCTTCCTCATCCGCCGACAGCGCTTGGCGGCAGTAACCCTCCAACATCTCAAAGGGACCGGTATTTTCCAGCAACGCAAACTGCAGCGCGAAGCCCCGCCGGTCATACAACTCCTGTTCCGAAATCTCTTCACCAAGCTTACGCGCGAACGCCAGGTCGCCGCACCGCAACACCTCAAATAAAAGATCTTCATAGTGCCCAACGTCGAACGGATCGGCCTGGTCGCTTCGCGCCTCCAACGCCTTGAGCATGCGCATCGCCAGCTCCCAAGCACGAAACTCCTGGGCGCGTCGCGAAGCCGCGATGAGTTGGATCGCGTTCAGGTTTGCCGGGTCAATTCGCTTTAACTCAAAAAGACGCATTCGGTAGATCAGGCGGTAATCGTCCACCTGCCCCGGGTTCTCAATCAGACTGCTTCGGGTAATCCCCTCAAACTCGGAGGCATCGCTGCGTAGCTTCTGATCCTGATCGAAACAGCACTTCTTGTATTTGTTGCCGCTGCCGCAGTGGCAGGCTTCATTTCTCCCCAGCTTGGCCACCGCTCGGCGCACCGGCGCGCCATGGGCGGCCACCCGGCGCTGCCAATGCTCCGGCAGGACATCCGCCAGGGTTCGGCCGAATTCCGGCGCACAAGAAAGACCGTCTTGCAGGCGCTCGCCTTCGGAAAACAGCAGCAGTATCGCGCTGAAAAATGGTCCCGCCGCCGGGTCGTAACGGACCTTTTCGCAGTATTCCAGCTTCCACAGCACCTTTTTCGCGGGATGGGGATCGACCTCATACTCCAGCACTATCCGGGTCGCCAGATAGAGCGCAAAAAGCCGGCGCTGGACCACCTGCTCGACATCCTCCGCCAACATCAACAACGGTCCTATCGCCTCCACGCCCAAGGCCCGAAAGGCGAGGGTCGATTGATAGGCCTGCTCACAGGCGTCAAAACAGCGGGCCAACAGACCGGGGGCCAGCTTTCTCCCCAGATGCCCGGCGCACAGCAGCAATCGCCCGACCGCCTTCTGGTCGCCCCGCGCCATCGCCTCCTCCAGCGCCGCGCCGAAAGCCGCCTCATCGAGTCGCTCGAAATCATGCGCCAATCGGCGAATATCCGACGCGCAATCATTGGCCCCCTCGACCCGCAGCAAAATCTCCTTTGCGCCAAGCGCATCCGCGTTATTCATTGCATTTTCAATAGGTGGACAACCCTTGGGCCGAGGTGAAAATTACCGAACTGAAATTAGGGCTCGTATCGATAGTGGCCGGTAATCGGATAATCGAATAGCCCGTCCTCCACCCTGGGGCCGGGTCCTATGTTGTGAATAATCAGTGGCCTGTCGCCGTCGTGCGAGCGGCCTTCGGCGACTATGCCGATGTGCGGCAGATTACCGGGCAGCATCCAGGTCACCAAATCCCCCGGTTTGTAATCGCCAGCGTCCTGACTCACCTTCAGTTTTTCGCCAAAACGGCCGAGCCACACCTGAAGGTTGGGAACCCTGCGGTGATCGATATTGCGGTCTGGGCGACTCAATCCCCAGATTCTGCGCGACGGATAGCGGTCGAAATCGGCCGCCATGTCTTCATGCACCGCCCGCTGCAAATCGACGCCGGCGCCGCGAAAGGCGCGAATCACCAGGTCGGTGCAGACCCCGAGATGGTCCGGCACGTCACCGTTGGGATATTCAATGGCGCGATAGGCGCCGTCGTAGGTGACTGGACGGGTGGTGCGCTCTTTGGCGGCATAAATTAGGCGGTCGGTAAAGGTTTCGGCCTGAACGCCGACAGCGACCGCCAGCAATGCCATCGCAAGGAGTTTCTCAAAGAAAGCGTACACCGGAACCCCGAACCTCAGCTTGAACCCGGCGCTTAACCTGCTGCTTTACAGGGCGACAAAACGGCCCCCTCCCAGCCCCCTTCCAATCGGCGATTTCCGGGCAACCGCCCGTGTCAATCGAGTCATCGGGCAGAGCCGCGAGACGTGCGCCTGCCGCCCTTTCTCTCTCAGTGACCTTTTTCATAGCCTAGCCGCTCTCTTTGTGTAGCCGTGCGGGCCGATATACTGCGTACGCCCTCATTGTAGTTACACAAGAGCGCGCCTGACTCAGCATACCAAATGGGGCGCCAGCCGCTTGTCTGCCGCATTTATCGTCATCCCCCTGGGCGCCGCATACTTTTCTCCCCGCCCTCGCGTGAGCTTGCCCGCCGCGAAGCAGCGGCTTTCCGGGTGCGCGAAGTAGAGGCCGGAGGCGGCAGCGGCGGGGACCAAGGCCTTGGCATCGGTGGACCCTAAGCCAGCCGGTGCGGGTTTCGGCGTCGAGCCGTTGCCACAGCCGAACCTTTTCGCGGTGGTCGGGACAAGCCGGATAGCCGAGCGGATGCCCCGGCAGCGTTCGGCGACAAAAGGAGCCAAGGATAGGAAATCCAAACGCTTACGCCAAAGTATCCCCTCCCACCGGAGGTGCTGTCAAGGCCGGACCCCAGCCCCCAGCCCTGAAGCATCAGCAACCCGCCCCGGCAGGCGAGCGGGTTATTCCCAGGCTAATATTGCGGTAAAGGCTCCGGATTAGAGTGAATCGGGCGGCCTGAGGCGATTTTTCGCCAGGCGCGGGAATACCGAAGCGCGGCGGGAGGCGTTTCGGGCACGGGTCATCCTGCGGCCAACCCGCATGGGCGCGTCGGGGGAAGGGGCGGCCTATTCGAGCCGGAGGTTCGGGGGACGCGCCATCGCGGCTTTCACGGTGGCGGATTCGAGCCAGGGGCCGGTAAAGGTGGAGCGCACGAAGGCGATCATGCCGCGCACGCCGAGGCGGGCGTAAAAGCCCTTGAGG